>CAYJFD010000014.1:0-8662 GCA_964369605.1 uncultured Muribaculaceae bacterium
AACCTTTCCGATTTTGGATTAATAGGTGAGCCTTATCTCTCTATAGATTTTAATAAAGTATTTTACATCACAGATACAGGTTATGCTTGGAATGGTGGAAAGTACGCAGTTAGGGACATAGTTGAAAATAATTTTGGACTGACATTCCATCACACAAGTGATATTATTGGTGCGATACAAAAAGGAGCATTTCCACATAAAGCTATGATATTAGCTCACACTCTGTGGACTAACAAACTACTGCTATGGCTATACCTCTTTGTACGTGAAAATGTAAGAATCAGAGTAAAGCTATTATCTAAAAACAATAAGCTTGTGGCTAGAATGTATACCGCATTTACGAAGTTTTATTGGAAAATAAAATGATATTAAAATAACGCCTCGATATTAGTAGATATATTATTTATACCACTTTGTAGAAATGGTGTCTATAACGTAATTTAAGTTTATTATTCAATCTTGCCAATTGATCGTTATTTAGTATTGAATACAGATATATTACTTTTGCACAAAAGGTTTGGCTTTTAGTACTTTTTAATGTACTTTTGAGGTTAGACAAACGCTTCAACTTAAAATATTATGGGTTCTTGTACTAGAATTTGAAGTAAAAAATAAGAAATTAGAACTCACCACCAATAGAGGATTTAACTAAATATGAAAGATTTTTTGCCATTAGAAAAACAACCACTACCTAACCATGTTGAAAGAAATTTCTTCAAAGCATGCCAGTTATCAGCTCGTGAGCACGGTTATAAAGGCCCATTAGCTAGTATTCGATTTCTTTATAGGAGATTTATGGATTATTTCTGGCAAGTTTTAGCCTTTAGATTAATACCATATAGCAAGATGCGTGTTAAAGTCCATAAATGGAGGGGAGTAAAAATAGGAAAAAATGTTATGATTGGTCCACAAGTGGTAATAGATGACGTGTATCCTAATTTTGTGATAATAGAGGACGGAGTTTCTTTAGCTGCAAATAATTATATTCTAGCACATAGTAAGCCCTTGGAGTATCATAGAAAATTAACAGAAGCTTATGTTGCTCCTGTGATTATTAGGAAGAATGCATGGATAGCTATTAATGTAACAATCTTACCAGGGGTCACTATAGGTGAAGGTTCTATAGTAGCTGCAGGATCAGTAGTTACGAAGGATGTTCCTCCATTTTGTATGGTAGGCGGTGCGCCCGCAAAGATAATAAGAGAGTTTGAAATGGAAAATGGAATCCCTATAGGCTTTAAAACAAAATAGCATGAAACACTGTCTTTTTACTAACGATGTAGAAACCACTTCTCTACTTAATGGTGGCCTACGTTATGAAACTGGAGAAAAAGTTCTTACTCAAGGGATGCCTCGGCTACTTGACTTGTATGCAAAGTATGATGTGAAAACAACTTTTTTTTATATCGCAAACTTTGCAAGACGCTGCCCAGAAATAATTAGGATGGTACAGAGTGCAGGTCACGAAGTGGCACTACATGGTCTGACGCACGACCATAATTTCGCGTTTGATTCTATGTCTTTAGAGCAGCAGATAGAGCATCTATCGTTAGGTAAAAAGATCTTAGAAGATATCGCAAGCGAGGAAATTTTGTCTTTCCGAGCTCCTGCACTGCGGGTGAATAAAGACACTCCACAAGCCCTAATTGAATGTGGGTTTAAATATGATAGCTCTATAGCTCCGCAAAGAATAGATATGTTTATGTCCTTAGGAAGCCGAGGCAAACTTCAGTGGCTACAAGCCCCACGTTCTCCATATTATACAGCACCTGACAACTTAGCAAGAAAAGGAGATTCAAGCATTATAGAAATCCCTGTTTCATCGTATGGTTTACCATATATAGGAACTTTTATGAGGATATCCCCTCGCTTAACAAATATAATAAGAGAACTCCTATGGCTAGAAACTCGTGATTCAGAGAATAATAAAGTGATTAACTTCTTAACGCATCCAAATGAGTTTATAGATGAAACAAATCTTAATACTCAAATAAGCAGACGCGCAAGTAATTATGTATCCTATCTTCTTTCGGATGTATTGAGAAAAAAACTAAAACTCAAAAATCTAGGTGCAAATTGTTTACCTCTTTTGGAAGTAGAAGTAGCCTTTTGGAAAAATAAAGGTTATAGATTTAAACGTATTAAAGATATTATTGTTGAAAAGTAATGATATAATGAATAACCCTCACACTTACTCTACCAAGACTAATGGATATCATAGGGTTAGCCTATCACTTCACGATGGACAAGCAATATAGTACATAATATACAGGAATATATAATTCAAAAAATAAAAAACACAGTAAAGAAATTTGAAATTACAATATAAAGAAATCAAAAACAATAATTATGAACGTAAATGACTTTCTTGCAAACTTTGCAGATCAATTCGAGGATACAGATCCTTCTGAAATCACACTAATGACAAAATTCAGAGAACTTGATGAATGGGATTCATTGATGACTCTCACCATTATTGCATTTATCAAAACAAATTATAAAGTAGCTGTTAATGCTACTGAAATTCGCACATGTAATACCCCAGAAGACCTATTTATACTTATTCAAAATAAATTATAATGCTCAATCCTTATTCCTTACAGGGTAAAACAGTGCTCATTACGGGGGCATCTTCTGGTATTGGGCAAGCAACTGCGGTTGAGTGTTCAAAACTAGGCGCGACACTTGTGATTACTGGCAGAAATGAGTCGCGTTTAAACGAAACATATAAACTATTACATGGCGATAGACATAAGCAGATTCTTGGAGACTTGAATAATGCTGATGATAGAGCGACAATTATTTCTCAACTTTCCAAACTAGATGGTTTAGTCTATAGCTCAGGTACTCTCAATACAATACCGACTAAAATGATACAACCTGAAGATATCAATTATATATTTTCTACTAATTATGATTCTGTTGTGAATTTTAATGCTGAACTACTTCGATCAAAAAAAATACAAAAACAGGCATCTATAGTGTTTATTTCTTCTTTGTCTGCAAATTCTGCTTATAAATTTGGCAATGCAATATACAGCTCTAGTAAGGCTGCGATTTTAGCATATTCAAAGGTATTAGCTTTAGAATTATCATCACGAAAGATACGTGTAAATACTGTGGTGCCGGCAATGGTAAAAACGCCTCTACTAAATAAATTTTCAATAGAGCAAGATCAATTCGAAGCTGATGAAACAACATATCCATTAGGTTACGGGGAACCAAATGATGTGGCATATTCAATTATTTACCTTCTTTCTGATGCTGCTAAATGGATTACTGGTTCTGATTTTATTTTAGACGGTGGTGTAAGGTTGAAATAGATTATAACATTAATAATAATATTTATGAAAGCATACATAAAAGCAATTTCATATTACCTTCCTGAGAAGATACTAACGAATGAAGAACTTTTAAAAGCATTCCCTGAATGGAACGTCGAAAAGGTAACATCGAAAGTTGGTATAAAAAATAGGCACATTGCTGCAAAGGATGAAACAGCAAGCGATATGGCAGAAAAAGCTGCACGTTCTTTATTCGAAGAACACAAAATAGACACAAGTACAATAGATTTTATAATACTATGCACTCAAAGTTCTGATTATATTTTACCGACTACAGCTTGTATCCTACAAGATAAATTAAATATACCAACAAACTGTGGAGCACTAGACATTGATTTAGCATGCTCTGGTTATATTTATGGATTATCGGTAGCTAAGGGTTTAATATATGCTGGTATTGCAAAGAATATTTTATTTCTAACAGCTGAAACATACACAAAATATATTCATAAGAACGACAAAGGTAATCGCTCAATCTTTGGTGATGCAGCAAGTGCAACACTGATTTCAACAGATGGATTTGCTGAAATTGGCAATTTTAGCTTGGGGACTGATGGTCGTGGAGCAAAGAACCTAATAGTAAAAACAGGAGGAGCTAAACATCCTGAACACGCAAATGACTATAATATAGATGAAGGTGGATATATTCAAGCGTCAGACTATCTATATATGAATGGCTCTGAGATTTTCAACTTCACACTAGAGGCTGTGCCAGCATTATTAGATGATGTTTTAGTAAAAAATAAAACTGCAAAAGAAAATGTAGACTTATATATTTTGCATCAAGCAAACAAATATATATTAACAACTTTACGCAAGCTTTGCGATATCAGCAAAGATAAATATTTTATCGATTTAGAAAACACCGGAAATACCGTAAGTAACACTCTCCCTATTGCATTGAAAACTGCAATGATAAACGGACAATTAATATCTGGCAAAAAAGCTATTATTTTAGGTTTTGGAGCAGGCTATTCATGGGGTGGAGTACAGCTATGTTATGTGTAGTGCATAGTAACACTGTTATATGAGTTTTATAATTTACAGAAAATTATCACAATTATGTTGTTTAATTCATTTGCCTTCTTAGTATTTTTTCCAATCGTTTGCATTATATACTTCTTGATACCGAATTTAAAGTATAGAAATTATTTTTTGCTTGCCGTAAGTTATTATTTTTACATGAATTGGGAACCCGCTTATGCCCTCTTGCTATTAGCAAGTACTGGTATTACGTATATATCTGCATACTTTATTGAAAAGGATGAAAGAAAACAAATACGTAAACTATATCTAGTTTTTAGCTTAGTTCTAAATCTAACGATATTATTTTTCTTTAAATATTTTAATTTTGCTGCGGACAATATTAGTGCATTAATGTCTGTAGCTGGTATCGATATACAGATACCAGATTTTAATGTACTATTACCAGTAGGTATTTCGTTTTATATTTTCCAAGCTCTAGGTTATAGTATTGATGTGTATAATGATGTTGTCAAACACGAAAAGAATTTCTTTAACTATGCGCTCTTTGTTTCGTTCTTTCCTCAATTAGTCGCAGGACCTGTGGAGCGTTCCACCAATCTCTTACAACAATTCAAGATAAAACACAATCTCGATGGTGATAGAATATTCGAAGGCTTATCTACTATGGTTTGGGGTTTCTTTATGAAACTAGTTGTTGCAGATCGCTGTGCTCTATACGTAAATGCTGTATATAACAATATGGAGCAGCATAGTGGAGCAAGTATCGCCTTAGCTTCTGTTCTTTTTTGTTTTCAATTATACGGGGATTTTGCAGGATATTCATATATAGCTATTGGCGCTGCAAGAGTTATGGGTTTTAAATTAATGGATAATTTTATACATCCTTATTTTTATTCCGTTTCTATACAAGATTTCTGGAAAAGAAACCATATATCCGTAACTACTTGGTTTATGGATTATATTTACTATCCAATGATTGGATCAAGCACATCTTTAATTTGGTATTGTTTTGCTATATTTACTACATTCTTTATTTCTGGTTTTTGGCATGGTGCAGCATGGACTTATGTAATTTGTTTTTCCGTATTTGGTATTTACCTAGTAATAAACTTACTAACAGTAAAAAGGCAAAAGAAATTTGAAAAGAGATATAAGCTAAAGAAAAATCTTCTATACATTATTTCTCGACGACTAATAACATTCATACTCGTAGCTTTCGCTTTGATCTTCTTTAGAGCAAATAATGTAAATGATGCGTTTATGGCAATTAGGAAAATATTTACAGGCTGTAATATTAATTTGTTCATTGATCCAATTACCTTATTGCTATCATTTACTGGGATATCTGTTATTTTTGTTCATGAATACTTTAAAGAAAATAAAATAATTTACAAAGGTAAATTTAAATATACTCAAAGTGTATATATATCTTTCTTAATTATAATGATATTACTTTTTGGAGTGTTAGACGGAGGACAATTCATTTATTTTCAATTTTAATTTGCCATGAAAAAAACACTAATCTCAATCTCAATTATAGTCATACTTGTTACTATTGTTGATATGACAGTAGGAATTGTTGCAAAATCAGCACTAAAAAAATGTGATCCTTCGTCATTTTATGGTGAAATTAATCATGCAATAGAGGATTTAGAGACAGAACTTCTTATTATAGGCGCATCAAGAGCAAAGTCTCACTATGTACCAGATATCTTAATAGATAGCTTAGGGTTGAGTACATACAACGCAGGGAGCGATGGTAAGAACATTCTTTACCACAGCTGTGTGGGAAATGCAGTAATTGAAAGAGCAAAACCTAAATTGATAATTTTAGATTTAGCACACTTTGAATTTCAATGGGATGCCAAAGATAGAGTATCTGTACTAAATCCATACTATGGTAAGGACTCCTTGATAAGTGCTACTGTAAATATGAAAAGTTCTACAGAACCTATTAAAATGATTTCAAATATGTATAGATATAACTCTATATTACTCACAATATTCAAAAATGTTATTTCTGGTAGCGACGATACAAAATCTAATGGCTTTAGACGTTTGGAAGGAACAAATAAGTATTTGAAATATGATGTATTACAAAAAGGAGGAGGACTGGAAGAGGAATCTATCGAACGTTTCAAATGGTTTATTCAGTTATGTAAAAAAAACAGAATAGATTTGATGGTCTGTATATCACCTGCTTATGTTGATATCATTGAGACACCTAAAACTATCGAATTAATCGAGAATATTTGCACAAAAGAAGATGTCGCATTTTTGAACTATCTTGAAGATGACCAATATGTTGATAATAACATGTTATTTAAAGATAATTTGCACTTAAATATTCATGGATCAGAAAAATTCACAAGGGATTTAATTAAGCATATAAAAATACAACTACTTTGACTGATAGATATTTAATATTTATAGGAAATAATTCAACTTCTATAAAACACATTCAGTAATGAAAAGTATTATAAAAAGAAAATTAGCATTTTCACTTGCTGCAATATATATTCTTTCACTAATTATACTTATGCTCATTCCTATTGGGAATAGCTCAACAAATTTGAATGATATTATGATAGTAAGTCTACGTGGAGACTATTTGGTACATCTCTTAGTTCCGTTTCCGTGGATGTGGATAAGCAGGTATATTTGGTTGGATAAATTTAAATTCGCTTGGTGGTTTCTACTTGGATTAGTACTGATGGCGACCTTGGAATTAGCACAGATGTGGCTGCCTTATCGTTCGTTTAACATTAATGATTTGATAGCAGGAATCATTGGTGTGGTTTTCTCTGCTGCTAGTTCGATGATTTATAAAAGGTATTTTGTATTTTAACTCTGAATTTACTACGAATCAAATAAATTCTATATTAACTAGGTACACCAACTTGTATTTGCTCATACAAATATAGAGGTGAGATAGATTGATTAAAACTATGATTGCTAGTAGATATAATAAGCATTTCTGGATTAATTCAGCAATTATAGGCTATATTAGTAACTATTTAACACATTTTTATTATATTTGCCGTGGATATTCGCAGGGAAAATTTTACTTAATAACAAGAAAATACTACTACCTTGGCTTCTATAAGGTATAATAGTTGTAGCCCTGCTTGAATATTTACAGTTCCTGCTACCTTATAGGTCCTTCAATATTAACGATTTGATAGCTGGAGTACTAGGTGTTTTTGCATCTTACTTACTATACTTAATATTTAAACTAATAGTAAATTATCTAATAAGAAAACGAATATGAATAAAATGATATATATTACAAAAAGCTGCTTAGTCCTTATGCTTCTGATACTAATTCAGAGCTGTGGCTCGCAAAAGAAGGTTAGTTATCTTCAGGACATACCTGATGGTTATGCTCAAAATGGTGAAGATATTTATGAAATCAGATTCCAGCCAGACGATCTAGTTTCCATAGTCGTATCTAGCAAATCTCCGGAACTAGCACAAATGTTTAACCTCACCATGATTAGTAACGTCTCTAGTTCAGGAACTTACGACACCTACAGGATCATGGGCTACCTAATCGATAAATATGGAAATATAGACTTTCCTCAGTTAGGGACTATGAAAATAGCAGGTATGACTAAAACCGAGTTATCTAAATATATTAAAGATGAATTAATCTCTAAAGGGCTCATAAACGACCCCGTAGTGACTGTTCAGTTTTTAAATTTTCAAGTATCAGTAATGGGCGAGGTAGCTAGACCTGGCACCTTCCCTATTAATAGAGATAGATTTACGATTTTCGACGCGATCAGTAGTGCAGGCGACCTTACAGTTTATGGAAAGAGGGAGAACGTAAAAATAATAAGAATCGTTGATGGAGTGAAAACAGTTTCAGAGGTGGATCTAACTAGCGCAGATATACTAGATTCTCCTTTCTACTATTTAAAACAGAATGATGTAGTCTACGTAGAGCCTAATAAGGTAAGAGCAGGACAGCGTGAAATAAATGCTAATCGTTCTGTAGGAACTTATGCTTCCATAGTATCTGTTCTACTTTCTGCGGCCTCACTAATAGTTTCCATAGTTCTTTAATCTTATATACTTAAAAAAATGAGCGAAAAATTCGATAATATAGATTTTATAGATTTTAATAGTACTAATCCAAATACTGCAGCTAATAATCTCTTTGTAGATATCTTCGAAATAGTATGGAGAAATAAATGGTGGTTTATCCTATCACTTATAATCTTTCTTTCTGGAGGTGTTTTCTATGTGTGGAGTACACCTAAAACCTACTCTAGTAAGGCTACGATTTTAATTACTCCCGACCAAAATGGTAATACATCCATAAGTGA
>CAYJFD010000014.1:8672-50847 GCA_964369605.1 uncultured Muribaculaceae bacterium
AGATTTTATTATTCTCAAAGTAACTTTGTAAATAACCAGATAGGTCTAATTAAGAGTCCACGCCTAATGCTAGGAGTAGTAAATGACCTACAACTAAATATGGTTTACTCTACAGAGTATGGATTTAAGCGAGTAGATATTTATGAAAAGACTCCTATTCGTATAGAGTTTATGGATGCGGATGTAAACCAAGAGATTAGTCTAAGTATAACTCCTATAAATGATACGGAGGTTATGCTGTCGAATATTATCGCAGGAGGTATAAAAACTACGGATAATTATATAGTCCCTTTAGGAAATTCTATAAAGACAACCTTTTTAGGAGAAATCATAGTGACTCCTACTGCCTATCTAGATGGGAGTTACTTAAATAAGCAAGTTTATGTAAATAAACTAAACCCTGAAGCTACAGCTCTTATATACTCTGACCGCCTATTAGTAGCCCTAGCTGATGATAGATCTGAATTACTTAATCTTAGCATTACAGGGAATAATGCTAGAAAGGTAGCAGATATCCTAAACTCCCTAATTAGCACTTACCAGCAAGATCTAATAGACTCAAAAAATGTTGTCCTAGATAATACGACTAGATTTATAGACGAGAGGCTAGCTCTAATCGAGCGAGACCTACAAATGGTGGACGCAGAGATAGAGAACTATAAAAAGACAAATAAGCTAACTAATATCAGCTCTGAAAGTTCTATGTACCTTCAAAACTATAGTAGATTAGATAATGAAGAGCTTAGCATGGAAAATCAGCTTAGTCTAGCTGAATATATGAGATCCTACTTAAATGATAATGCTAATATCACAGAACTAATACCAGCAAACATAGGTATATCAGATATGGCGATAGAGAGTCGAATAGGAGAATATAATACGCTGCTTACAAAAAGAAATAATCTTCTAGCAAACAGTAGTGAAAATAACCCACTAGTAGTAGAGCTGCAGAATACCCTACTTCCTCTACGCCTTTCTATTCAAAAATCCATAGATAATCTTATAGCAGGTCTTAAAATAAAGGTAGATAACTTTGCACGTAGAGAAAGAGAAAATAGCTCTAGAATTAGCTCTGTTCCTACCCAGCAAAAATATATTACTAGTGTAGAACGCCAGCAGATGACTAAGGAAGAACTTTACCTCTTCCTACTTAATAAAAGAGAAGGTAGTGAACTTAGACGTGCTGCGACTGAGAGTAACTGCCAAATTATAGATAGAGCACGTTATAATTTTCTACCAATAGCTCCTGACAAGATAAAGGTAGTCGCATTTTGCATCATATTAGCTCTACTATTTCCAGCAGCTTGGCTCTATATTAAAACTATATCTAATACAAAGATAAGAACCAGAAAAGACCTAGGTAAGCATCTTAACATTCCTTTTCTTAGTGAGCTTCCTCTGACTAAGGAGAAGACTAAGGATGATATAGTAGTTAGAGAGGGTAATAAGAATGCGATAAATGAGGCTTTTAACATCCTGCGCGATAATATAGAGTTTATGAAAAACTCAGAAGGACACTCAAGTCGTGTTATACAGCTAGCTTCCTTTAATCCTGGCTCAGGTAAGACCTTTATCACTATTAACCTAGGTGCGAGTTTAGCTCTTGGTGGAGCGAAAGTTATAGCACTAGATTTAGACCTTAGAAAGGCTTCTTTAACTAAAAGATCTGGACACGGAATAAAAAAACAAGGTATGTCCCAGCTTCTAAGTGCTAAAGTAGAAGATTACAAATCACTTATTATTCCTTATAATAAAGATATTAAAGGTTTTGACTTTATACCATCTGGAGCCATCCCTCCTAACCCTGTAAATCTACTAAGAAACGACAGGTTAAAGGAAATAATAGATGCTCTGAAAAAGGACTACGACTATATACTTATTGATAATCCTCCTTACTCTATAGTGGCAGATGCTTCTATCTGTGCTAGATACTGCGACCAAAGTATTTGCATACTACGTTCAGATAAGTTTGACAAGCGTCAGCTTCCTGAAGTGCAGGCCCTTTATGAGTCAGGAAAGATTAACGATATGAGTATCCTTATTAATGCTCTTGACTATAGGAAAATTTCTACTTCTTATGGCTATGGTTACGGCTATGGATATGGATATGGATATGGTTATGGACAAACTTACGGGCACGGCTATATAGAGCAAGATAAAAAACGCTCTATATTTGGTAGGTTAAAGAAAAACTAATATTATTAGCTAGTGCTAGGAATATTTAATAATAGAAAAAGAATTAATATTCTTGAGAGTGGCATCTTCGAGGGACTTGAAGATAGCCACTCTCATATACTTCCAGGTGTGGATGATGGAGTTCAGACGCTTGAAGAGGCGCTTGATGCACTAAGCTATCTTGAATCTCTAGGCTGCACTAAGGTTAATCTTACTCCTCATATTACCGCGCAGAATGAACTTAACATAGAAGAACACTTTAAAGCTATATTTAGCGACTTAAAGCACGCCTATACAGGAAAGTTAGAGCTACATCTAGCTGCTGAGTATATGCTTGACTTTACTTTTACGAAAAGGCTTGAAAATCAAATGCTTACGATAGAAGACAATCAATTACTTATAGAAACGCCCTTTGCATCAGCACCAAAAAGTTTATATGGCACGCTTTTTGATATATGCTCTAGCGGCTATGTTCCACTTCTTGCCCACCCTGAGAGATATACTTACCTTGAAACATCTTCCTATGCTTCACTTAAGGATAGAGGATGTGATTTTCAACTTAATTTATTATCTTTGCTGGGTGTATATGGAAAACTGGCCGAAAAGAAGGCTAACTACTTACTAGAAAATAATATGTATGATGCTCTGGGAACAGATCTTCATTCATTACCTAAATTTAAGGCTATTCTAGAGGAGAGTAAACTGACTAAAAGACAAATAACACATTTAATTAATTTTATATAATATTATGAAGAATTTTATAATAGTTACTATGCTACTAGCTCTGTATCTTCCTTTTTCAGGTACTGCTAGTGCGCAAGAAGGAGCGCAGAGGACATCGAGAATCAGCGACACCGTAATCGTGTCTAAGCATATAGACACGGTATTCGTAACAGTAGTGGACACTCTAGGTGTCGTAATAGATCCTAAGCCAGTATGGCGTAACTGGTATGTACAAGTAGGAGGAGGAGTATCTATGTTCTTAGGTGAGAACGATAGATTTGGGCCACTATCTGGCCGTCTTACGCCAGCCATAGAGGTATCCGTAGGTCACTGGATAACTCCTAATATGGGTTTCCGTTTCCAGTTTAACGGTTTAACTTCTAAGGGCTATGCAGATGACCCTAATAATCACCTTGTTTATGACGAAGTCCCTACTGAGGGAGGTTTTTACAAACAAAAATGGGATTATCGTCACCTTCACGCAGATTTATTATTCGACTACTCTAGCATCTTTAATGGCTACAAGGAAGATAGATTTTTCTCTTTTATAGCTTATGCTGGTCTTGGTATCCTACATTCACCGAACACTCCGTTTAATAATGAGATCACGGCTAATATGGGATTCATCGGACGCTTCCGTATCACTGAGGCTCTAGATTTATCTGTTGAGTGGTTAGGAACTATGATGCACGATAGATATGACCAAGAGGTAGATTCTATTGATAATCTACACATGGAAGGGCAAGCAAGTTTAACTGTAGCTCTAGCTTACAGATTTAACCCTCGTGGATGGGATAGACCAACTCACACTGCTGAGTACCTTAAAGAAACAGTTGTTAACGAGGTTATTCGTGAAGAAACAGTTATACTTCCTCCAGTTATCGTGAAAGAAGTATTATTCACTGCCTCTCCTATCTTCTTCGAGCTTAACAAGTGGGAAATCACTAACCGTTCAAGAGTTAGCCTTGGTATCATAGCTAAGACTATTAACGAAGCTTCAAACACAAACAAAGTATATACTATCGTAGGTCACGCAGATATGCAAACTGGTAATGACAGAATCAACACTAGATTAAGTAAGAAGCGTGCAGAAGCAGTTTACAACACTCTAATTAATGAGTTCGGAGTAGACAGCTCAAGACTAACGATCGATTATAAAGGTGGAGTAGATTATATGTATTATGATGATAATACTCTAAGTAGAGTTGTTATCCTACTATAATCAAAGTTTGATCATTTATAAGAATAAACTAGGGAGACTATTTTTTAAAGATAGTCTCCTTTGTTAAATAAGAAAAAATATGAGAATAGATAGTAGATTTAAAGTAAGAGATATAGCTGGCAAAGCCATCGTTATACTACAAGGAACACTTGGAGCTGATACTACAAAGGTCTTATCGCTTAATCAGACAGCCCTATTTTTGTGGGAGAAATTTGCAGCTGTAGAAGACTTTAGTCTTGATCAGATTAAAGAGGCTCTTATGGAAGAATACGGCATAGACTCTCAGAGAGCTAGTACTGATTCAGAAACTTGGCTTAAGCAACTTGCTGAGCAAAATATTATCCTAGACTAGGACTAAATTAATTCTTAGATAACTCATCATAGAGTGCATAGGGTATGGAAATAAAAAAAACATTAGAGTTAATTCCTAAAAAGTATAAAGGGGGATTTTACCGAACCACCATCCTTAGCATTCTAAGGGCATTTCTTGACCTTACTGGCCTAGCTTCTCTCTTGCCTATAATACTCTTAATTATAGATGAATCTGCTGTTACTGGTAATTCATTTATTACTGAGATAGTATCTAAATTAAATATTCAAACTGGCTCTAACCTAGGTCTATATTTAGCCTTAATAGCTTTACTATGGATACCTCTTAAATCTGTAGTTACCATAGCAATAAATAGAAGTAAGTATCGCTATCTTCTATCACTCTACCAGCACTACTCTAACACTATATTTAATACCTACCATACTAGGGGTCTACAGTATATAAGGGAAAATCACTCTTCGCAGCTTTCTATTAAGATAAACGGAGCGTGCTACGGGTTTTCTTTAGGTATAATAGGGACTATCATTAACCTTGTTTCTGATTTTTCGATGTTTCTACTGCTTCTGGCAGTGGTTCTATTTACATCATTAAAAGCCTCCCTCCTACTCTTAGTTTCTCTCGTTCCTATTCTAGCTATATATTTCTTTCTGGCTAAGAAAAAGGTAAAAGACTTAGGTAAAAAGGGATATCAAATGCGCCAAGATCAAGCTATGCTTGTACAGGAGAGTCTTCGAGGTTATACTAGCGTGACTGTAAATGGCTCAAAAAAACTTGTCTTTGATGAATTTAAGCAAGGTCTAAAAAACATTTCTACTAACGATATTAGCTACTCTATTTATGGGCAGCTTCCTTCTCTTCTTCTGCAACTATGTGTTGCTGTGGCACTTATAGTACTTATGTTCCTTAGCGACTCATTTGATAATAGTACATCGATATTTGTAGTATTCGGATTTGTAGCTATTCGTATGCTGCCTACACTCCTTAATTTATCTAATAGTTTGAATACTCTCCAAAATTCAAGTCACATACTAAACATCATTAAAGACATAACAAAGGACGAAGTCGAGAGTAGCACAGAATTAGAAGATGATAATGATATAGAGGCACTGGACTTTAAGCACAGTATTAGAATGAATAATATCTGTTTTAGTTTTGATGACGGTGTTAAGGTCTTAGATAATTTCTCATTAGAGATACAAAAAGGGGAGATAGTAGGTTTTAAAGGTAATTCTGGAATAGGTAAAAGTACTACATTTAATATTCTACTTGGACTATATCAGCAAGACAGTGGGGAGATTTATGTAGATCAAACCAAGCTGGTAAAGGAGAACATAAAGCGTTGGTACAAGATAGTAGGCTATGCTGAACAGGATGCATTTATTAGTAATAAATCTCTTGCTTATAATATCGCTATGAGAAAAGATATAGACTCCCAAAGAATCTGGGACGTTCTTCAAAAAGTAGGTTTAAAGGAAAGATTTGAGTCTGAAGCAGATGGTATACATACGGTTTTAAATGAGCAAGGAGCTAATCTTAGTGGAGGTGAGAGACAAAGGATATCTATCGCTAGGGTACTATATAAAAAAGCTAGCATACTATTATTAGATGAAACCACTTCTGCACTAGACGCAAAAAATGAAATAAACATCGTCACTCTATTAAAGGATATCGCGAAAAAAGAGGAACTTACTATTCTTCTTATTTCTCATAGGGATACAACTCTTAAGGTGTGTGACAGAATAATAGAAATGAGATAATTATGGAAGAAATAAAGAGGTTCTACTACGAGATAGCACAGCTAAGAGTCTGCATACAAGGTGATATGGCAGAGTCCATAGATAAGTACGATAATTTTTCTGCCTTTCGTTCTGAAGAAAGCGAGAAAAATGAACTAGATGTAGATATATATACAAACAGTGAGGTAACAGCGATAAAGGATTTAGTAAACGGTAAAATTCAGGTTGAATTTACGATAGAAGGTTCAGACTATATCTTTGCGGCAAATGAGGATATGTTTGTTTTCGAACTCGTTGATTCTAGTAAAGAAAGAATTATAGTGAACAATAAACGTGGTAGAAACGAAGTTTATATCAGTGCTTGCTCAGATCAGCCTATGACCAACTTTGCGATCTGGACTGCCTTTACCCTAGTAACACTTCAACTAGGTGGCGTACTAGCTATTCACGCTTCATCCATCATTCACGATAATTACGCTACTCTTTTTCTAGGAGAATCTGGCACAGGTAAAAGTACACACTCTGGGCTTTGGTTAGAGCATATCCCTCAGACTAGCCTACTAAATGATGATAGCCCTTTTATTCGTGTAATTAATAATAAGGTTTACGCCTATGGTACTCCTTGGAGTGGGAAGACTGCTTGCTACAAGAACGAAAAGTACGAGGTCAAAGCTTTTGTAAGAATTAAACAAGCTCCACAGAATATTATTAAGAAGTATGATATACTAAATGCATTCGGCGCAGTATATCCTTCTTGTCCTCCGACTTATGCTTACGACCAGGAGCTATCTGATATTACTATGGATACGCTCTCATTTATTCTTGAAAAGACCCCGATATATACTTTAAGCTGCCGACCAGATAAAGAAGCTGCTCTTACTTGTTATAATAAGGTTTATGGAAGAGAATAATATCAAAAAACAAATCGTTGATAATCACACTTTCTTCACTCACGTATTAGATATTATCGCTTCTAAGGATAGTGTGATCATTACAGTGAAGGGTACTAGTATGCAGCCTACTTTAATGAGTGAAAAAGATAAGGTTCGTCTTATACCTCACAGTAGTGGAGATCTACACATAGGCGCTATCGCCCTATTCAAGTATAGTGGGACACATATATTACACAGATTAGTAAAAAAGAAAGGCGATATTCTTATTTTTCAAGGAGATAATATTTCTCATTTTCAAGAGAAGGTCACAGCAAAGGATGTATTTGCGATAGTGGATCAGATTATTAAGGAAGACGGTGAGAATATAGAATGTCTTGCCCCTGGCTACCTTAAAAGGGACGCTATGATCGTAAAAAAAATCCAAAGAACTCATAGATATAGAAAACTAATAAAACCTCTTGTTAAAATTAAGAAGTTTATTCTTAAATAAATTACGATATTTTTTTTATATTTGTAGTGAAAAACAAATCCTAAACAAATTAACACTAACAAATTTTATGAAAAAACTATTTTCTTTATTCGCACTAGTGCTTTCACTAGGCATTTTATCTTCTTGTGAACCTACAAAAAATGAGTTTGTCTATCCTACTTTAGATAAGGTATGGGGAATGTATCTAGCTGATATGATGGACCCTACTGCTGACAACTATTTTATGTTTATTGGTACTGAAGGTATTGATAACGTGACTATGGAAGGTGATGGTACTTTTATTTGCCTAGATATTTATACACCTCTTGGTTCTAATGGAGTTTTACCTGAAGGTGAGTATACTGTTTACAAAGAAGGAGATGAACTTAGCAACTTTAAGTTTGTAGCAGGTGAACTTATAGGCGAAGGTATGGGTTCTGGTACTTTCATATCTGTTAAAGAAGCGGATGATGAAGATTCTACGTGGACTATGCTATCAGATGGTAAGCTAGTTGTAAAGAAAATCAACGAAACAGAGTATGAGCTAACAGCAGACCTTATGGATGCTGAAGGAAACGAATACAGATATCAATATAAAGGAGAAGTAGCATTTGCTACTCTATTTTAAGGTATAGACAAACATACATTTACACCCCACTATCCTTAGCGCTAGTGGGGTATAATTTTAAAATATATGGAGACAACTAAAATTTCAAAAAATCGCTTTGCGAGAATGTTAAATGGAATAGAGAAGGCTGGTAATAAGCTACCTCATCCTGCAACACTTTTTATGATTATGGCACTATTAGTAGTGCTACTATCTTGGCTAGGATCAGCTCTTGACTTTTCTGCTATTCATCCTGCTACAGGTGAAGCTATTAAAGTTCGAAGCTTATTAGACGGCGATGGTTTTAGATGGCTCTATACAAATATTGAACATAACTTTGTTAAGTTTCCTCCACTCGGTCTAGTACTAGTGATTATGGTAGGTATCGGTGTGGCTGAAGGCTCTGGCCTATTTACTGTTATGGTAAGACAGCTTGTGCTCGGTGCTCCTAAAAAGCTAATTACTATAGCTATTATTATAGCTGGTATATTCTCTCACCTTGCATCTGAAATAGGTTATGTTATCCTTATTCCACTAGGAGCTATGATTTTCCATGCACTAGGTCGCCATCCTATGGCTGGATTTGCAGCAGCATTCTGTGGTGTTAGTGCAGGTTTTGGATCTAACTTCCTTATAGGTTCGGTCGATCCGATCTTAGCTGGACTTTCTACTTCAGCTGCACAGATTATCGATCCTAATATGTACATTAATCCTATGGTTAACTACTTCTTTATGGTAGTTTCTGCGATAATGGTAGTATTTGTGGGTACTTGGGTTACTGAAAAGGTAGTAGAACCCCGACTTGGTAAATATGAAGGAAATGCTGAGGCCCTTAAGGTAGAACAGATTACCCCTCTTGAGAAAAAAGGTCTTAGATGGGCTGGTATCGCAACTCTTATTTTCTGCGCCCTTATGGCCTGGACTATTATTCCTGAGAATGGACTATTTAGAGATCCCGAAACAGGTGGCATCCTACGCTCTCCTTTCTTCTCGGGCATAGTGGTAGCCCTACTTCTACTTTTCTTAATCCCTGGTTTAGTGTATGGCTTTATAGTTAAGACTATTAAGAATGATAAGGATGTTATTAAGCACATGAGTACTTCGATGAAAGGGCTAGCAGGCTATATCGTTCTTGTATTCTTCGCAGCACAGTTTATTTACTGGTTTAACTATAGTAATATAGGTATAATACTAGCGATTAATGGTGCTGAGTTTTTAAAGAGTGTTGGATTTACAGGCATACCTCTAGTCATCGGCTTTATTCTTCTTTCAGCCTTCTTGAATATGTTTATGGGAAGTGCTTCTGCAAAGTGGGCTATCCTTGCTCCTGTATTCATTCCGATGTTTATGCTACTAGACTTCCACCCTGGCCTAACTCAAGCAGCTTTTAGAGTAGGTGATTCGGTTACAAATGTGATAACTCCGATGATGAGTTATTTCGCTTTAATCGTTACTTATGCCCAAAGATATGACAGTAAATATGGAATAGGAACCATCATTTCACTGATGATTCCTTATACTTTCATTTTCCTAATAGTCTGGATAATTATAATCTCAGCTTGGATGTTACTTGGACTTCCTCTAGGCTTCGACGGCCCTCTATACCTAAACTAGGCTTCCTAGTTTAGATCCTCTTTTGAGACACAACTAATAGTTTCGAACTCATAGAATTCTTGCCCTTCATTTTTTATGTAGGGCTTTACTACTATGGTGTTTTCTATTCTGATACCGTATTTTCCTTCTACATAGACTGCAGGTTCATTTGATAGTACCATACCAGGCATAAGGGTTATAGGATTCCACTCTTTTCTGATGCTTTGAGGTCCTTCATGTACGTTTAGGTAATGTCCTATTCCGTGGCCTGTTCCGTGTAGATATACTTTTCCTGTAGTCATAATAGGTCCTCTAGCTAGGATATCGAGACTTGAGCCTGGTGTCCCTTTTAAGAATTTTGCTTCAGATAGCTGTCGCATTCCTTTTAGGACTAAAGCATAATCGTCTTTCTCCTCTTGACTTAATTCTCCTAGGGCTATGGTTCTGGTGGTATCTGTAGTTCCGTAGAGGTAATGAGCACCAGCATCTATAAGTAGAAAGCCTTTTGGTTCTAGGACTGCTGCACTTTCCTTTTTACAAGAGTAGTGCACGATGGCTGCATTTGGCCCATAGGCGACTATGGCTGAGAAACTTTCACCTCTATAATCGGGGCATTCTGACCTAAATTCTTCTAGTTTCTTCGCCACATCATATTCTGTTATTCCCTTAGGTAGATTCTCATAAATATAAGCAAACAGTTTCTCCCAAGCTTTTGCATCTTCCTTATTTGCCCTTCTAAAACCTTCCAGCTCCACTTCGTTTTTCTGAGCCTTAAATATATTAACTAATCCTCCTTCGACTGGATCTTTCATAAGCAAATTCACTGGAGAATAATGATTTAGATTCTCTGTGGCAGCTAGGTAATTCTTAGCACTTATCATATTTCTTGAGAAGATTCTAATGGTATTAGCAGGGAGCTTGCTTAGGTAGGACGTAAAATCTTCGTAGGGGTAAAAGTTTATACCTTGTGAAGAAAGAGATGACATGGCCGCAGGCTCTAACTTCTCTTGCATTATAAAAAGGTCTATTTTCTCTTCTGAAAGTACGGCGTATGCTAGCGCAACGGGATTATACTCTATGTCACAGCCTCGGATATTGCATAGCCATGCTATCTCATCAAGGGCAGTTATGATGTAGGCGTAGGGGTGATCTAGAGCGATGGCAGCAGTGATTCGTGTATGTTTCGAGCTAACAGACTCTCCTGTATACTTCTCATCTAGGTTCATTATAGAATTAAATTTCAGATCTGGCCTTTGCTCCCATAGTTCATTAAATGGGTCCTCTACTAGTACTGCTGTATGCGGATGCAGTTCATCTACGAGCTTAGCATACTGCTCATAGGTGAATAGGTTTTGGTCTATCGCTACTATATCATCTTCGTCTTCTAGCTGGGTCTTTATCCACTGCTCTACAGATGGAGTGTCTTCAAGGCCTTGTTTCATTAGCTTTATTTCTGTACCTGCTAGCTCTTCCTCTGCTTGGATAAAATATCTTGAATCCGTCCAAAGGGCAGCACTTTTCATACAAACGACCAGTACCCCAGCCGAACCTGTAAAGCCCGATAGCCATTCTCTGGTTTTATAATGATCTGGAGTATATTCTCCGAAGTGAGGATCATTTGTAGGTATAATAATAGCAGAGCAATCCTGCCCTGCTAAATATTCTCTCAATGCCTCTATAGATTTATTTCTAGTATCAGCCATAATATAGTTTTACTTTACTAAATTATCTTTTTCGATGTCTTTGAAATACTTGTATGTACCCACCCTTAGTTCATAAGTAGCATCTTCATCACATACGATTATCCCTTTTTGGTGCATTTGTAGTATACTTATAGTCCAAAGGTGATTTATAGGCTCCTCTACCGCGTGGCGTAAGGCTCTGGCTTTAGAGTGTCCGTTCACTAGTATAAGCACCTCTTTTGAATCCATCACTGTACCTACTCCTACGGTCATAGCTCTTTTTGGAACTTGCGCAACATCATTATCGAAGAAGCGTGAATTCGCGATGATAGTATCTGTCGTTAATGTCTTGACTCTAGTTCTGGAAGTTAGGGACGAGCCAGGCTCATTGAAAGCTATATGCCCATCAGGTCCAATACCTCCAAGGAAAAGGTGGATTCCACCATAGGATGCGATCTTCTCCTCATACCTTTCAGCCTCAGCCTCTAAGTCGCTCGCATTTCCATCTAATATATTTATGTTTTCCTGCGATATATCTATATGATTAAAGAAATTTGTGTACATAAATGAATGGTAACTTTCTGGGTGCTTTTCATCTAAATCGATGTATTCATCCATATTAAATGTAACCACATTCTTAAATGACACTTTTCCTTCCTTATATAGATTAATTAATTCCTTATAAGTTCCAAGCGGAGTCGAACCTGTAGGTAATCCGAGTATAAACGGCTTCTCTGGACTAGGATCAAAGGTGTTAATCTTTTGTGCTACATAGTTCGCTGTCCATTTGGACATATTTAAGTAATCTTGTTCGATAATTAATCTCATAGTGTTAGCTTATATTTTAAGTTGTGTGTATTTTTTTGTGCGTGTATTATTTATTATTCTCTTCAAAAAGCACTCGAGCATTTTCAAGAGCGGCATCAGTTAGTTTCGATCCACTTAACATTTTTGCTAACTCTGTAATCCTCTCACTTTCATCGAGTTTTTTGATCATCGTTTGGGGAATATTCTGATCATTAAATTCTTTATACACATAATAATGCGTTGCTTTTTTACTTGCGATCTGTGGAAGATGCGTTATCGCTATAATCTGAGTAGAAAGAGCCATATTCGCTATCATATCTCCCATCTTATCAGCCACCTTACCCGAAACACCTGTGTCGATTTCATCAAAAATCATTGTCGGTAAAGCTGCATACTTCGCCATTAGTGCCTTTAAAGAAAGCATCACCCTCGAAAGCTCACCCCCTGAGGCAGCCTTTGATATCTCGACTAATGATGTTGCGTTAGCTGAAAATAAAAACTCTACACCGTCGCGTCCGTTAGGCGTAAATTTATCTAAAGCAGATACTTCCACTCTAAGTTCTGCCTTTGGCATCTCCAAAGATTGAATAGAAGCAGTTAGGGTCTGCGACAATATCATAGTATTTTCCCTCCTCTTCTTCGACAAGGCATCTGCGCTTACTTGAAGCTTTTCAAGCAATATCGAATTCTCTTCCACTAGGCGCTTAAGCGTTTCCTCAAGGAGGCCAGAATCAGACAAGGAACTGTCCAAAGAATCCCTTAACTCTATGAGCTCCTCAATATCTGTCACAGAATGCTTCCTCAACAAAGAGTAAAGCAAGGAAAGACGCTCGTCCACTTGCTCAAGCCTTCTAGGATCCACCAATACACCCTGCTCTAATCTAGCTAAATCAGAGTGGATATCATCTATTTCTATTTTACAAGAAGATAACCTAGAGGAAAGTTCCTCAAGCTCTTCTAAGTGCTTACTACTCTTTGATAATAGACTAGAGGCCTCCTTAAGGTTCTGAGAAACAGACTGTCCCATAGGCTCTAGTGCTGCTAGCGCTGAACTTAAATTTTCACGTATGCTGTCCGCATTAGCCAAAGTCTTCTGCTCCTGCTCTAAATCCTGTATCTCACCTGCTTTTAGCTGGGCAGAGTCAAGCTGCTCGAACTGAAAAGCTACATAATCCCTATCAGCCTCATTTTTCTGAATCAAATCCTCTACCCTCTTGATCTCATCACGCGAGCGATTAAAATCATCATAAACAGCCCTATAAGCAGATAAAAGTTCCTTAGTTCCAGAGAAATAATCCAATACCGATAACTGATATGAAGCATCCGAGAGTAATAAATGCTGGTGCTGGGCGTGAATATCCACTAGCTGAGACATCTTTTCACTAAGCTGAGCTAGCGCAACAGGCTCGTCATTTATAAAACAACGCGACCTACCTGAAGGCGAGACTACCCTTCTGATAATAAGAGTCCCTCCTTGATCTCCTTGATGACCATCTTCTTGCGGGTCTTCAAACTCTGCCTCGACAACACAGTTTCTTTCCTTATCCTTTATCACACTTGCGTCTGCCTTCCCCCCTCTCAACAAAGACAAGGCACCCATCAAAATAGATTTCCCCGCTCCTGTTTCTCCCGTTATTAGGATCAAGGCAGCGGGGAAATTAATTTCTATTGAATCTATAAGCGCGTAATTTGATATACTTAAACTTCTGAGCATAATAAGCTATTTATATTTTCAATAATATCTTCTGCGACCTGAGCCTTTGGCTTCAAGTCATATTCCAACACCTTACCACCCTTGAATAAGAGCGTTACTTTATTAGTGTCAGCTATAAATCCAGCTCCTGGGTCTTTTAAAGAATTTAATACTATCATATCCAAATTCTTAGACTCTAGCTTCCTAGCGGCATTTTCCCTTTCATTATTCGTTTCTAAGGCAAAGCCCACCAAGAGCCCTTTTTTTCTCTCGCCAAGTGCCTTGGCAATATCCTTCGTTGCTTTTAACTCTATAGATAATCTATCCTCAACCCTTTTTAGCTTCTTGTCATAAGGCATAAGAGGAGTATAATCGGCAACAGCTGCACAAAGTACAGCAATATCTATATTTTGATCATACAGCTCCAAGCACTTATTATACATCTGATCACTGCTTCTTACAGGATGCAGATTAATGGATGCGTGCTTAGCCTCGATATAAACTGGACCGCTAACTAATTCCACCTCAGCCCCTTGAGCAGCAAACTCCTCTGCTAGAGCATAGGCCATCTTTCCGCTAGAATGATTAGTGATATACCTTACAGGATCTATATCCTCAACTGTAGGACCAGCTGTTATCATCACTCTCTTTCCTGAAAAACGTTTTGATGGACTTAGCATCTTTTCAAGAGCCCTAACTATGTTTTCCGGTTCTTCCATACGACCCTTGCCACTTAGACCACTCGCTAATTCACCTGAAGAAGGTTCTACAACAGTTACCCCTCTTTCTTTTAGTATCTTTAAGTTACTCGTGGTGCTAGGATGTAAGAACATATCAAAGTCCATCGCAGGTGCGACCATTACTGGGCAGCGCGACGAAAGATACGAAGTAACAAGTAAATTATCAGCTACACCGTATACCATCTTTGCTAGGGTATTAGCAGTAGCTGGAGCTATCACAAAAGCATCGGCCCATAGCCCTAAAGAAACGTGACTATTCCAGTCTCCGTTCTCTGGGTTATAAAAGTCTACAACGATAGGATTCTTAGAAAGAGTTGCAAGCGTAAGGGGAGTAATAAACTGCTTAGCCATCTGAGTCATTATGACTTTGACCTCGCAACCCTCCTTAACAAGTAAACGCACTAAGTGCGCAGTCTTATACGCTGCTATACCACCCGTTACACCTACTATTATACGCTTACCACTTAACATTCCTAGTCTCTGTTTTGCTCGTCTGCATTACGGAAATACACCTCTTCATTCTCGAACTCATCGATAGCTACTAATGTAGGCTTAGGTAGTTTCTCATAATACTTTGAGATATCAATCTGCTCTCTGTTCTCGAAAGTTTCCTCAAGAGTATCAGCATAGCTAGAAAACTCTTCTAACTTCTGACTAAGCTCACGCTTTACCTCAGAAGCTATTTGATTAGCTCTCTTTGCCATAATTACAGTTGATTCATAAATGTTTCCTGTTGGACTTGCTAATTCAGCTAGATCTCTAGTCTGAGTATTAGTAGGAACTTTTTTATTCTCCATTTTCTTCTTTATTATATCTTTTATTAATTCTTTCGTATAAAGGCTCTATTTCCTTTAGATATTTAGATTCACTAAATTCTCCTATAAAATCAAAATAGTCATCTACAAATGTCATATATCTCTCCTTCTGCTTTGCTGGAACACTATTTCTAGCATAGTAATAGGATGACATCGCGGTATAGAATACTACCTCTTCTCTATATGAGGTCTCAGAGTTTTCCTTTAATAAGTTCTTAAATGCATAACGGGCTGCCTTAAAATCATCCATATCATAGTAGATCTTTGCTCCTCGGTAGGCCTTGATATCAAGTCTTTCCTGTAACTCTTCTAGCATCTCTCTACTCTCTTCTGTTCTCTTACCGTCTGGCTCCTCTACTAAATATTGAGATATCTTAGCTATGGCTTTATATGTTGGATCCTGATCTAATTCATATCTATAAGTCGCCTCAAAAAGACAAGTTATATATAAGAATCTTGCCTCAGAATAAAAAGGGCTTAATGGATACAATCTAATAAAGCTCTCTAAACCAGTTTCTGCAGTATAGAGGTCTCTATACTTATAGTGAGATAGGCATGCATAAAATTCTACAGTATCGTCTTGAGGTGTCGATTTAGTCACCATCTTTAACGACTCAAATAATGAAGCAGACTTAGAATACTTCTTTTGATTATAGTATTCAAAAGCCTTCTCATACTTAAGCTGCGTATCACCACTTTCTAGTAAGAGTTCATAAGAACTTTTACAAGAACTGGTCATAAACAGTACGATTCCTGATAGAATTATTATTAATTTACGCATTTTAATTCTCTGCTAAGAAACGTTCAACATCCATAGCTGCTCTACATCCAGAGGCTGCTGCATTGATAGCTTGTCTGTAAGTAGGGTCTTGTACATCTCCTGCTGCAAATACTCCTGGCACATTAGTCGCTGTTCCTTTTCCTTCTGTTAGGATATAACCCTCAGCGTCTACATTTATCCACTCCTTGAAAACATCAGAGTTAGGGTGGTGACCGATAGCTAGGAAGAATCCATCTATCTCGATGTCAAATATTCTTCCATCGTTATTTACCATTCTTGCTCCTGTTACTCCCATATCGTCTCCTAGGATTTCTTGAGTTTGTGTACAGAATAATATCTCTATATTCTCAGTCTCCATAACCCTCTTTTGCATAGCCTTTGAAGCTCTTAGAACATCTCTTCTTACGATTAAGTATACTTTTTTACAAAGACTTGCTAAATAAGTAGCCTCTTCACATGCTGTATCTCCACCGCCAACTACTGCTGTCACTTTTCCTCTGTAGAAGAAACCATCACAAGTAGCACAAGCAGACACTCCCTGTCCTCTAAACTTATATTCTGACTCTAATCCTAGATATTTTGCTGTAGCTCCTGTTGAGATAATAACCGATTCAGCTAATATTTCCTTTTCATTATCGATAGTAACCTTGAACGGTCTCTTTGAAAAATCAACTGAACTAACATAACCTCTACGCACATCAGTCTCGAATCTCTCAGCTTGCTGTTTCATATCATCCATTAGTTCATTTCCACTAGTTCCTTTTGGATAACCAGGGAAATTATCGATTTCTGTCGTAGTGGTTAACTGTCCACCTGGCTGCATTCCTTCATATAATACTGGTGACAGGTTAGCTCTTCCGGCATAAATAGCAGCAGTGTAACCCGCTGGGCCACTACCAATTATCAAACATTTTACGATTTCTTGACTCATATCCTTGTATATTTTTTATATATTTTTGAACCTATTTTAACACGCAAAGTTAATACTTTTTTCTTATCATTAGCTCTAATTTGTATAGGTAGACCAAAATTAATGCCATAATCCACCTAGAAAGCAGTAAAATCCACCATATTCCTCCTAGTGTTGAGAGCAGTAGCAGGTCCTCAACGTTACTATGAGCTATAGAAATATGAATATTTGTTTCATTTATTTCTTTTTTGGAAATTATTCCTTTTCTACTCTCCTCTATCATCGCTGCAGCACCATAGGCTAGACCTACAAAATTAGCTATTATCCACAAAAGTGAAGCCTTCGGTGGCAGTCCAAATACTCTCATCAAAGGGGCGAATGCTTTCGCTAAGATTCTAATGACTCCAAATTCTGCTAACAAGGCCTGTAAGATATTAAGAGCGAAGATCACTGTAGTCATTTTGAATACTAACTTCGAACTCTTTATCAACCATTCCTTTAGCATCTCCCAGAAGCTAGGCTCCACGAAGGTTATCTCCTGTAGTTTTAATATCTTTGACGTCTCTGGCATGATTAGGTTTAACACCAAACCTAGAACTATAGCAGATACTGTACGAGTTATCACTATTCTTAATGAAGATGTCCCTGTTTTATTCTGTACTGCGGTCTCCACTAGCATATTATGTGCACATAGTACCATAGCCGATAGTATGGTTAATTCCCTGGCATCTAGATCAAGTGTCACAGCTATAGATATGGCAGAATAGACATTCACAAAATAACCTGAAACAAAAGCTAGTGCAGAGCTACCTGGAAGTCCTAGATAGGAAAATAATGGCTCCAGAAATTCGGAAATATGTGGAAGAATATCAAAATATTCTAATAACATAACTCCAAAGGAAACAGAGAGCGTCAGCTTAAGAATCCAAATACAGGAACTTAATGAGCCTGGAAGTACTGATTTCGCAGCTTTTAGCGCTCTATTTTTAAAATCATATATCATTTCTTGCTGTTATTACTTTTAGAGAACTCGGAATTATTGAAAGTTCAAGTCCTGTACTACCTTCTAATCCAGTAGTTCCTACTACTTCTCCATCTACCTCGATCAATTCTGGCTTAGCAGTTTCTATCTTAAGCGTTTTGAACTGCTTATGACTAACTTGTTTGACTGAATATATTTCCCCATTAAAGAGCTTCTTCACGTGTCTTAACACTGTGAGTTTTGAAACTTTTCTTATCAAAGTAAGATCTAAGAGTCCATCGTTACATACTGCCTTAGGAGCCTGAATCATACCTCCTCCACTAAAACGACCCACTCCTATAGCTACGGAGAAAACACTTCCATTAAAGAAGGTTTCGTCATCGATTGTAACCTTATAATCAACACATTTTCTGTCAAGTAGCACATTAAATAACGCCACTATATAGTCATTCTTCCCTGAGCGTCCCTTCTTTTTATTTTCGCCACATTTCCTACAAACATTTGCATCAAATCCTATGCCAGCACCATTTATCATATAGCGTATTGCTGTGGCCTCATCATCGCTAGCCTCAGAGCCCAGCTTCTCTGCCCCTACTTTCTGAAATTTTATTTTCCCTACATCTTGAATAAGGGTTCTCCCCTCCACTATCACCCTGACTGCTGCCTCAGGATCGTTAATAGGTATTTGCTGAGTTCTAGCCCAGTCATTGCCAGAACCTATAGGGATGGCTGCAAGTAAACATTCAGAGGGCGAAGCTGCAGTTTGCGTAAATATTCCATTGGCTACTTCGTGTATCGTTCCATCTCCTCCTACTGCGATAAATCGTCTATAACCATTTATTACTGCTTCTCTTGCTAGCTCTATTGAGTGAGAACTGTACATTGAGTACTCGAAATGGTAGTCTATATTGTTGTTTTTTAAAATCTGCTGAGTCTCCTCCCACCTTTGAGATAATGAACCACTCGCCGCGTTCAGATTCACTATTATAAACCAAGTACTATTCTCCATCATAAATTATTTTCGCAAAACTAACACATTTATGTATTATAGACGAAAGTTTTTCTTAAATTTGCAAAATTATACTGACAATATTTACTTTGAGTTTATGGGAAAAATAATCGCTATTGCTAATCAAAAAGGGGGCGTTGGAAAGACTACAACGGCTATTAATTTAGCTGCTTCTCTAGCCGTACTAGAGAAAAGAACCCTACTTATAGATGCTGACCCTCAGGCAAATACGACTTCAGGTTTAGACTTCGACCCTGATTCTAGGACAAAACAAACACTCTACGAGGCACTTATCGGCGAGCAGTCTATAGATAAAATCATTCTAGACACTGAGCTTAAGGACTTAAAATTAATCCCTTCTCACATTAATCTTGTGGGCTCTGAAATAGAGATGCTTAATGTAAATAATAGGGAGGAGATTTTAAAGAATCTACTAAGTGCAGTAAAGGATGATTTCGATTATATTATCATCGACTGTTCTCCTTCGCTAGGTCTTATCACTGTAAATTCTCTTACTGCGGCCGACTCTGTTATCATTCCTGTTCAGTGTGAATATTTTGCACTAGAGGGTTTAGGTAAATTACTTAATACGGTTAGGTTAATTCAGAGTAAGCTAAATACTGCTTTAAAGATAGAGGGCTTCTTGCTTACTATGTACGATGCTCGTCTTCGCCTTGCGAATCAAGTAGTAGAGGAGGTTAGGACGCATTTTGGGGAAATGGTATTCGAAACTCTTATTCAAAGAAATGTACGTCTAAGCGAGGCTCCATCTCATGGTAAGCCTGCGATTTTATATGATGCCATCTCTGTTGGGTCTAATAATTATCTTAGTCTTGCAAAAGAAATTCTAGATAAAAATTCTAAATAAAGAAGATTATGAGTGTAAAAAAATCAGCTTTAGGTAAGGGATTGGGCGCGCTTATTAGTGATGCCAGGGAAATGGATAGCATTTCTAGTTTTAATGATAATAACCGTAGCTTTTCGCAAGAGCATAATATCGCAAGTATTCTTGAGATTCCTATTGACAAAATCGTCACTAATGATTATCAGCCTAGAATTAACTTTGCTGAGGATTCACTAAATGAGTTAGCTGAATCTATCAAGGCCCTAGGTGTTATTCAAGCTATCACTGTTACTCCTCTTGGGAATAAGTATCAAATTATCAGTGGAGAAAGAAGATACAGAGCATCTAAATTAGCTGGACTTCAGACCATTCCTGCTTTTATCAAAAATACTGATTCTCAAGGAAGGCTAGAGATGGCCATCGTTGAAAATATTCAAAGGGAGGATCTTGATCCTATAGAGATAGCACTTAGTTTCGCTAGACTTTTGGATGAATGTTCGATGACTCAAGAGACTATGGCTGAAAGGTTAGGTAAGAAAAGAGCTAGTATCAGTAATTATCTTAGGCTCTTAAAGCTTCCTGATTATATACAGGCAAATATTAGAAACGGTTCTATATCTATGGGGCACGCAAAGGTTTTACTTTCAATAGACGATCGTAAGATTCAAGAAGAACTCTCTAAAAATGTTATAGCTAGAGGACTATCTGTTAGACAATTAGAGGTTATGGTTAAGAATATTCTTAATCCTAAGCCTAAGAAGTATTCAGTTACTGAGCTTCCTGATAACTGTTATAGGGTTCTAGAGCTTCTTGGCTCGTATTTTGACGATAATATCTCTTTGAAGAGAAGTTCTTCTGGAAAGGGAAAGATTACTATAGAATTTAATAATGACGCAGAGATTAATAGCTTCCTAAAGGCTTTTGAGAACATTAAATAACCATACAGAGCAGTGCGAAGATATCTAATCATATTCCTAATTTTATCATTTGTTTCCATCAAATCTTTCGGTCAGTTCGGCGGTATGGGCACTTCATCTAGTAGCTCATCTTCTTCTGACACTTCGAAAAATTCTGCACCCCCTCAGAAGTTATTTGACTTCAAGCAGTATTTTCGAGCTCTTAATCATAAGGACACTATTACGATCTCGACTATGTGGTCAGGTTCTTTATTTATGCCCGGCACCGCACAAATATATAATAAGCAGTACTGGAAACTTCCTGTTCTTTATTTAGGAGGGGCTGGACTTATTTATGGGGGCTATTATAATAAGACTCAGTTCAAAAAGACTAACGACCCAAAGTATTCTACTAGAAGTTCGCTTTTCTATCTTGGAGCAGCTGCCCTTTACTGGACATCGCTCATGGATGGTGTGGTAAACTACGAGACGACTATTAAGATATTGCCTGCCAAGGCTACTATCTATTCTGCTCTTCTTCCTGGTCTAGGACAGGCCTATATCGGGGATTATTGGAGAATACCTATATATTATGCTGGATTTCTTGCTTCTGGTTATCTATGGTACCAGAATAATTATAAGTATAATCACTACAGTAAGCTATACCTACAGGCCTCTGACCCTGATGGAGGTTATACGGGTGGTATTCCAACAGAGAGTTTAAAGTATTATCGAGATCTATTTAGACGATATAGGGACTACTCTGTTCTAGCAACGGCTCTGATCTACATTCTTCAGATCGTTGACGCAAATGTTTTTGCGACTCTTAGTGACTTTGATATAAGTAATGACTTGACTATGAAGTTAAGTCCTGCTGTGATAACCCCAATAGGTACGTATTATTCTCAAAGTTACGCAACTAATGGTTTTAACGCCATAGGTTTTTCACTTGGTTTCACTTTTTAACGCACCTCGATATGAATAGATTATTATTATCCATTTTGGGTATTTTCATTTCACTTAACTTTCTTAACGCTCAAGACACTAGTAAAATCGATAAAAAAACTTCTTGGTGGAAGAAGAATGTAAAGACCTCTAAGAAGGAGCTTTATAATGAAATCGGAGGCCTAGAAAAGAAGATCGATTCTCTTATGAACGAAATAGCTTTTAATTATATTCCTATTCAGTATGAAGATAGTTTAGGTCTTTATGGTTTAGCTATAGAGGAGGAGGTCGCATTTATCGACAGTGCTACTACTGCGGCTATCGTTAATCCTGATTCTCTTTTAAGTATTTGGTATCACAGAGAAGGTCTATTCGAGAATCAAAGTTCTATTTATCTTGAGGACACTACTGAGATATGTTCGCATCTTTCTGACTCTGTTCTTATAGACAGATTAGAGAGAATGGATTCATTTATATCTATAGAATATAATAATATACTTAGAAATCATATCTTATTCTATGCTCAAAAAGCTAAGAAAAATTCAGAGAGAGTTCTAGGTCTGTCTACTTACTATATGCCTATTTTTGAAGAAATCTTTGATATGTACGACCTACCTATAGAGCTTTCTTCTATGGCTATCATAGAATCTTCTTTGAACCCTATCGCTGTTTCTCGTGCTAAGGCTAAAGGTATGTGGCAGTTTATGTATACAACTGCTCTTCGTTATGATCTAACGATAAATTCTTATGTAGATGAGAGGTTAGATCCTATCAAGTCTGCTCACTCAGCTGCAAAATACCTAAAGGACGCCTACACTATCTTTGGAGACTGGGGTCTAGCCATAGCATCTTATAACTGTGGAGCTGGTAATGTTACAAAGGCTATTCGTCGCTCAGGCGGAAAGCGTAATTTTTGGGATGTGTACTACCACCTACCTAAGGAAACTCGCGGCTATGTTCCTGGCTTAATCGCTGCACTTTATATTCAAGAATATTATAAGGAGCACGACCTTGTTCCTAGAACTGTAGAGATGCCTCCTTTTGTTGATACTATTAAGATTAACAAGATGGTTCACTTTGAACAGATTTCACACTATACTGGCATATCAGTTAATGAGTTAAAGAAGTTTAATCCTCAGTACCTACATAATATAATCCCTGGTAACGAAAGAGAGTACGAATTAAAGCTACCTTTTGAATATGTAAATGCTTACATAGATCACGAAAAGGAAATCCATAATTTCAAAGCCGATAACTACTTTAATCCTGCAGCTCTTAAAAAAATCAAGCAAGCTGGTTCAAATACAGGTAAAAGAAGTACTCACAAGGTTAAGTCTGGCGAAACTCTTGGTCACATAGCTCTTAAATATAATGTTAAGGTCGCCGACCTTCGTAGATGGAATGGATTAAAGAACAATACTATTCGCATCGGCCAAACCCTTGCATTATATAATGCCAAGAGCACTAGCTCATCTTCTTCGAGCTCCTCGACAAAGACTTCTGTAAAAAACGGCTACGTAACCTATACAGTTAAAAATGGGGATAGCCTTTGGGAGATCGCAAACAAGTTCAAGGGAGTAAGCCTTAATCAAATCCTAAGTCTAAACAACCTGAGCAAGAATTCAAAGATTTACCCAGGAATGAACCTAAAAATCAAAAAGGCCTAAAACACCCTGCCGTATTCCCACCCCACTACGGAAGATTAATCTTTAGCGATAATCTAGAATGTGACCCTTAGCTGAATTCTAAGTTTTATATTATTTCTCTCTGTCTCATTTAGGTAGTGGATATAGGAGAGTTTACAGCCTATGTCTAGATTTTTGAGAGCTTTTATGGTGGTCAGTAGATAGGTGTTTATTCCTGTTCTGTAACTAGCTGGAACAGAGAATGAGTAAGGGAGATCCATTTCGTAGGAATATAGTCGATTCTCCCAATTATCTGCCTTGAATGCTGTCACCCTAAAGTATAGCTTCCATTTTGAGGTTTTATATCCTATATCTTGATATATTAATAATGAAAGATCTCGACTTAGCTCCTCGTTATTTAAGTAGCCTAGTTCTATACGCGTACTGTAACTGATACCTAATTCTTGTGGAGTATAGCTGTAAGTGAGTCTTAGATTTAGCTTATTATAGAAGTCATAGTTGTAGTATTTATAAGAAAGCCTAGTGTCTATTCTCGTAGTTTGCCAGGGCCTATAGTTGATATTAATATGATTTTCCCACATCAGCGATTTTTGGTCGACTCTATACCTTTCATAGTGGTGGTAAGAGAGATCTGAAGCTATCGAAAAAGATAAATTTCTATTTTTTCTGATTTTGTAATTAGAACTTATTCCTATCTCATTTGACACAGAGCTGTTTTTTGCATAGGCACCCGCGTGAGGCGCGATATAGTCACCTTGATAATATCTTGTAAGAACTGAGAATTCTGACGACGAGCTAAGGGGGCTTACGAGTCCCAGTATTGCTGCGAGAGCAGCCTTTCTATCTAAAGCTAATTCAGAAAAGACTCGAAGCCCTTTATATGAGTAAAGAAACTCTAAGGAGACATTTCCCCAGGTCTTATCGTAGTGCTGCATCCTATTGTAGTCTCTTACATTTCTTTGATTTTTTTTATCATAGGCATAGGCTGCAAAGTTAAGGCCTAGTCTGATATTATTACCTCCATAAGATAGATTGAATGCAGCAAGGTTTTCTTTGAGTGCATCTTTATTTTCTAGCGAGTTTTCTGTGTCGTGCAAACCATTTGAAGGAAGAGAGTAAAAATAGTGTTCATCGACATTTGCATCTAGTCGCCTTGATGAGTAGAGTAGCGAAAATTCCCATCGCTCATCATAGCTAAAGGACAGGGCAGCCCCTCTGTAAAAGAGTTGCTCATCACTAGAGCTATAGCCTGATGGAGCTTGGGGTAGTTTTATCACTCCTCTTGGTTCAGTATAGGAATTCAAGGAGAAGCCATTCCAAAGAACTAGGCCCTGCCCCATCCTTGCTGAATAATCTCCTAGTACTGCAGATCTTAGTTTCAATAAGTCTCCTAGTTCTATGTTTTTCAACTGAATATGACTTGAAAGGAAGTCTGGATATTCTGGCTCTCCATCATCATTCTCCATAGTTATTCCTAGCTGTAATATATCTGAAACTTTCAGCTTATACCTTATATACGCATAGACAGGTATGGCTCCTGGTAGATATTCAGTCTCTGAACTCTCTGGACTTTCTGAACTCTCTTGATTTTCTGAGCCTTGATAATCGAACTCACTGATTTTCTGATTCTTTCTTACTTTTAATAGTAGTTCATTTCTAGCCCTATATGGATATAGACCTGAATTTTGCTTTTTTACATCACTTACATCTAGGCTTATGAATGGCCGTATTTTGGCAAGATGCTGTTTGTTAAAACCATCAACTAGTGTTAGTTCTGAATAGGACAATATTTTCCCGTGCTGCTTTCGATAGTCTAGAATACTCGCTATCTGAAATAGATTAAACAGTAGCGACTCTGTAAGCTCGCTCTCACTGGCTGAATTAATGTTCAATGGATCATTCAGTAAGTCTTCAAAATGTATTTGTAAAAGCTGTGGATCCTGTCCCTGTTGCACACTTTGCTCTATTAGCTCTTGTATATAAAATGGTAGTTCTTGCGAATATAGTACCAACGAGCTAAAAAAAAGGACGGCTAAGAGAATAGCCATCCTTTTAATCTTTCTCCCCTCAAATCTTCCCCGCATCCAATATTTCTTTTAGTTAGTCTTGTTCGTATACTTAACTTCTCTTAGTTCGTCATTTGCTTTAGAAATTTTCTTTGCTAGATCAGCCTTGAATTCTATCATCTTCTGAAGAAGAACTGGGTCACCAGCTGCTAATATTTCAAATGCTAGGATACCTGCGTTTCTTGCGCCATCAAGTGCTACTGTTGCTACTGGGATACCAGCAGGCATCTGTAGGATTGATAATACTGAATCCCAACCATCTATAGAGTTAGAAGACTTGATTGGAACTCCGATAACTGGACAAGGAGTCAATGCTGCTACTACGCCTGGAAGATGAGCTGCGCCACCTGCACCTGCGATTATAACCTTGATTCCCTTCTCGTGTGCATTTTTTGCAAAATCTACTACCATTTCTGGAACTCTGTGAGCTGATAATGCATTAATTTCAAAAGGAATTCCCATTTGATCTAGGAATTCTGCTGCTTGTTTCATGATTGGGAGGTCAGAAGTACTTCCCATAATAATCGATACTAGTGCTTTCATTTCTTTTCTATTATTTATCTATCTCACAAAAATAATGTTTATTTTCGCAAAATAAAAAACTATTCGCATGTCATACATAAAACTACACGATAAATATTTCCGCAAATTCATTCCAAATCAGGATATTCAAGAGGCAATTAACCTTATAGCCAACAAAATAAACTCTGACTTTATGAACAAAGAAGATATTCTTGTTATCAGTGTTCTTAACGGTTCTTTTATGTATACTGCTGCCTTAGTTCAACGATTTGAGTTTTGTCCCGAGATATGTTTTGTCAAACTTGCCTCCTACGATGGGACACAAAGTTCTGGTGAGGTACGCCAAACTGTTGGACTTGATCTAGATGTTAAAGGTAAAAATATTCTAATAGTAGAGGATATCGTTGATAGCGGAAAAACCATAGTGGCCCTTCATAAGCAACTTTCAGAGGCTGGCGTAAAAAGCATAGCGATAACTAGCCTTTTCTACAAGCCAAATGCATATAAGCAAGACTTAGTAATCGATTATCCTGCTCTTGAGATAGGAAATGAATTCATCGTTGGTTATGGTCTAGATTACAACCAGTTAGGCCGTCACTTTGAAGATATCTACATCATAGATGAAAGCAAATAATTTGTTTACATCTTCGTTTTTCAAAAAAAATATCGCTTATATATATAATTTATTGTATTTTTGCTGTTTGATTAAAATAACTAAAAGATGAAATATTACATTCTTTTCGGCCCTCCAGGCGTTGGTAAAGGCACTCAGTCTAAGATGTTGGTAAAAAAATACAACTACCTTCACATCTCAACTGGTGATTTATTACGCTCTGAAATAGCTAAAGGAAGCGAATTAGGGAAGGAAATAGCTACAATCATTGACGCTGGAAATTTAGTACCTGATGCTATGGTAGTAAATATGATAACCGACATTTTCAAAGAAAATAAAACTATCGAGGGTTTCTTGGTAGATGGTTTTCCACGTACTATGGCACAAGCTGAAATCCTAGATGAACTTCTTGAGAAGATGGGCACAGGTGTAGGAAAAGTCATCTCCATAAAACTTAGCGACGATACCATTTTTGAAAGACTTATGCATAGAGCTGAGATAGAAGGTAGAAAGGACGATATGGATAAAGATGTTATTCTTAAAAGAATAGACACTTATCACCAGAAGACTGAACCTCTTATCGAGTACTATGATAAACAAAATAAGTATTACGAAGTAGATGGAAGTGGCACGATGGAAGAGGTATTTAAACAGATTACCGACATCATTCACTAGGCTTTACACTACATAGCACAAAAAGATATATATGGCAAATTCAAATTTTATTGACTACGTTCGACTATTTTTAGCCTCAGGTAACGGAGGTAAGGGCTCTATGCATATGCGTAGGGAGAAATACATTCCTAAAGGAGGCCCAGACGGTGGTGATGGTGGACGTGGAGGCCATATTATTCTTCGTGGAAACCCACAATACTGGACACTAATCCACCTTAAATATAGAAAACACATAAAGGCCGACCACGGTGAGGGTGGAAGTGGCGCTCTTTGTCATGGAGCCAATGGTAAGGACATCTATCTTGATGTACCTCTTGGAACTGTTGCTAGAGACGCTGAAACCAGAGAAATTCTTTTCGAGATATGCGAACCTGGAGAGGAGCGCATTATCGCTCGTGGAGGTAGAGGAGGTCTAGGTAACACTAACTTCAAGTCCTCAACTAACCAGACTCCTAGATATTCTCAACCAGGAGAAGAAGGTGTAGAGGGCTGGTTCATCCTTGAGCTTAAAATCCTTGCTGACGTAGGTCTTGTAGGTTTTCCTAATGCAGGAAAATCGACTCTACTTTCTTGTGTTTCAGCGGCTAAACCAAAGATTGCAGACTACGCCTTTACTACCCTAGAGCCAAATCTTGGTATCGTTAGTTACTATGATGATAAGTCATTTGTAATGGCAGATATACCTGGAATTATCGAGGGTGCTCACATGGGTAAGGGACTAGGATTAAGATTCCTAAGACATATTGAGAGAAACTCTATTCTTTTATTCTTGGTACCTGCTGATTCGAAAGACATCCTTGAAGAATACAAAGTTCTTGTAAAAGAATTAAAGATGTATAACCCTGAATTACTTGACAAGAAACGCATTCTAGCAGTCTCTAAATCAGATATGTTAGATGACGAGCTAAGAAGAGAAATAAAAAGACATCTACCGAGGAAGATTCCTACAGTATTTATATCATCTATCATTGGCGAAGGACTTCCTGCCCTTAAGGACCTTATTTGGAATGCCATCAACGAAGACCCTACAGCATAACAACCCGCTAAATACACACATAATATGGATTGGTTAATAGGTTTAGACAAAGAATTACTTTTGCTTATTAACGGCGCTCACACTCCTTTTTGGGACGCCATAATGAAGTTTTTTTCGGCTATCCCTGTATGGATTCCTCAATATTTACTTATAGTTGGGTGTCTATTCATTCCCAAATTTTATGGTCCTAAATCGTTAGTGTCCAAAGGACAATACCCTTCGATTCCACATTGGCTAATCGCTACTTTCGCTGTCCTTGCACTAATTCTGTGCTTTGGCTTATGCGATCAAGTCTCATACCAACTAAAGGAGGGGACAGACAGATTTAGACCAAGCTGGGACCCTACCCTTGTTAACGAGGCTGGAGAAAGACTCGTACGCCTTATTGCTGGAAAATCTAGCCAACACGGCTTTCCCTCAGGACATGCTACTAGCTCTTTCGGACTAGCAGTTCTTAGTTCACTACTTTATAGAAGAAGATGCTATACTATATATATATTTGCTTGGGCTGCATTAGTTAGCTATAGTAGAGTATATCTAGGACAACACTTCCCTATCGATATTACCTGCGGAGCCATCCTTGGAACACTTTTCGCACTAGGGGTATGGTATTTACTTAATTTCATTCTTAAGAAAACAAATAACAGATTAACCAATAGGAAGTAATGAAGGCATATATCGACAGCACTATAGATCCATACTATAATATTGCTGTAGAAGAATACTTATTAACCGAATACTCAGAGCCTATTTTTAGACTTTGGCGCAACTCCCCTTCCATTATCGTTGGAAGATATCAAAATACTCTTGCTGAAATTAATTACGATTTTACTAGAGAATCTTCTATCCCTGTGGTAAGGAGAATAAGTGGAGGAGGAACTGTATTTCACGATTTAGGCAATATCAATTTTACTTTTATAGACAAGAAGATACCTGGCGAAGACTCTTCTGCTATGTTCAAGAGATTCACTAGGCCCATCATTCAAGCTCTTAACTCCCTAGGAGTAAAGGCATACCTAGAAGGACGCAACGATTTATTAATAGATGGTGCCAAATTCTCTGGCAATGCCATAGTTATTCACAAGGACAGAGTCCTACAGCACGGCACCCTTCTTTTCTCTACCTCCATCGCAAACCTTAGCGATGCTTTAAAGACCAGACCTGAGAAATTCAGCGACAAGAGTGTTAAGAGCGTTGTCTCTCGGGTTACAAATATTTCTTCTCACCTTCCTATGGAACATTCCGATATGGATTCAAAAGGCTTTATGGATTATATAGCAAATTTCATAATGAACCAGGCTGATAGAGAAAATAATCAGACTGATAAACAGTATCAAATCTGCGAATACACCCCGAGCGATCTTGAGAAAATTCAGAAGCTACGAGATGAGAAGTACCTGTCTGACAAATGGAATATCGGAGAATCTCCAAAGTTCCAGTACTCTAACTCAAAGAAATACCCTTGCGGCCTGATTGACGTATTTATCGACGTTGCTAATGGACACATTAGCTCCTGCAAAATATTAGGTGACTATTTCTTCCTTCGTCCTACCGAAGAACTCGAAGCAGCTCTTATCGGAGCCCAATATTCAAAAGACGGCATAGAAAGTTCCTTGAGCAGTTTTAACCTCGCTGAATACTTCGGCTCAGACATCAATTTCTCCCAGCTACTTTTACCTTAACCCTCTAAATTTACCTTCATCCTCTAAAATAGTCGAATCAACAGTCACCCGTCTGCAAAAAACGCTCTCAGATAGTGAAAACTCCGACGGACCGCTACTTTTCGTCTCAAAATACCCCACCCGTCGTCAAAAAACGCTCTCAGAAGGTGATTTTGACGACGGACCACCTCTTTTCACCCCAAAACAAGTCACCCGTCTGCAAAAAACGCTCTCAGACAGCGAAAGCTCCGACGGGCCACATCATTTTATCTACCAACTCCTACAAAAGTTTAAATTATAGGGCTGATGTCATATCTTCCTTAGCTAGTTGGGGATACTTTTACCTTAAGATACCAGAATAGTAGTGCCAGTGAGGTTATAAATGATACGATATCTGAGACTACAACTGAATATAGTATTCCGTTTCTTCCGTATGCCTGAGGGAGTATGTATAATAAAGGTATGAATATTATTAGCTGTCTTATGACATTCAGTATTATCGAGAGTTTTGGTTTTCCTATAGATTGGAAGAATACTGATATTACCATCTGTACTGCTAGCAGCGAAATAGTCCACATTATTACTCTTAATCCATATTCAGCGAACTGTGCCATGTTTGGGTCACTTGTGAATATTGAGATGATCTCTTGTGAGAAAACGTGACAGGCTACAGTAACTATTACCATAGATACGACTGCGGTCATAGTTGAAATTTTTAATGTGGAGTAGACCCTTACCATATTTTGAGCACCATAGTTATATCCTAGTATTGGCTGCATTCCTTGAGTTAATCCTACCACTATCATTATGCAAGTAAACCAAAGTCGATTAATTATTCCATAGGCTCCTAATGCCATATCTCCACCGAATTTAAATAGCTGTTGATTTATTACCACTACTATCACAGAAGTTAGAGCATTTAGCACAAATGGGGAGAATCCTATCCCAAATATGTTTTTTACGAGCTTTGTATCTAGTTTATATATTCCTTTTCTGAAATATATTTTTCCTTTAGGTATGGAGAAAACTATAATTAACCATATCAGCGCTACGAACTGAGATATAATAGTAGCGTATGCTGCTCCTTTTACTCCCATACCTAGAACATACATAAATAGTGCATTTAGTGCTATATTTAATAGTACTGTCGAGAGCATTGTATACATCGCCATCTTCGGGTGACCTGTAGAGCGCAGTATATGATTCAACCCTTGAAAAACGAATGAGATAACATTAAATCCAAGTATTATCTTCATATAATCTCTTGAATAGCCGATAGTGTTCTCACTTGCCCCAAAAAAATATAGTATCTTATCCAAGAATAATAGAGACACTCCTGCAAATGCAAGGGCTATTATTATATTTAGAACTAGCTCATTTCCTAATATCTTATTTGCACCCTCATAGTCTTTTCGACCCATAAATATCGAAATAAGTGTCGAAGAACCCACTCCAACAAATGTTCCAAAGGCTGCTGATAGACTCATAAAGGGAAATACTAGAGCGATTCCTGAGAGGGCATAAGAACCTACTATATTGCCCACGAAGATATTATCTACAAGATTATATAGCGAACTTGCGGTCATCGCTATAATAGCAGGGATAGCGTACATTCTTAATAGCTTCCCTATTTTCTCCTTTTCTAGGCTTGCCGATATCTTATCGCTCATAGACTGCTAAGTTAGTTATAATATATAGTAGTACAAAAAAAGCACCTACATTTCTGTAAGTGCTTGAAGGGCTTTTTGTGGGAGCAGAGGGAGTCGAACCCCCGACCCTCTGCTTGTAAGGCAGATGCTCTAAACCAACTGAGCTATGCTCCCTTTGTTTTAACGGATGCAAAGATATGGCTTTTTTTTTAATCTCCAAAAAAAAGTTACATTTTTTTTAACTTTTTTCGCTTTTTTAAACTTCGGGAGAGTTTTTACTATTACATCTGGGCGAAGATTGAGAAAGAACTAGAGTTTAAAATCAAGGTAGTGGAAGGAGATGCAAAAAAAACACTATCTTTGGAGTAGAAAACGCCTTCCTGACTGAGGGTAGAACAGCGATTATAACAAGAGATTACAGAAGAGGTATTGTTTATGATTAATTGGGAATTAAGATAGAATAAATATGATAGAACAAGTAATAATAAAGAACTACAAGTCTATTAGAGACTTAAAGCTACCTTTAAAACAAATTAATGTTTTAATTGGATCCAATGGTGTAGGTAAAAGTAACTTTATTTCATTCTTCGAATTAACAAAAGCTATATATGAACAGAATTTTGGAAGCTTCACACTTCAAAAAGGAGGAATAGATAGCTTACTATATGGCAGTCGCAGAATCTCTGAAATGATATATGGCTTGTTAGATTTTAATAATACAAACGCTTTTTATTTTCAGTTAAAACCTACTCAATCAGATAAAGGTTATATTGAAGAAAGTGGAGACTATTTTAATAATTGGGGTAATAAAGATAAAACGTATAAATTGAACTGGAATAGAACTGAATGGGATATAGCTGTTGAAGAATCTTCTTTAAGAAATAACCAAAAATGGGGACGACCTCAATATATTAAAAGTTATTTACGCAGCTTCACCGTGTATCATTTCCACGATACAAGTTCTACTTCACCAATGCGTGGTTTGTGTAATATGAATGATAATCAATCATTAAAGAGTAATGGCTCCAATTTAGCAGCCTACCTTTATAGCTTATCACAAACAGATGAAAAATCATTTAATCTGATTGAAGCTACTGTTCGCTCAATTGCACCATATTTCAAGCGATTTAACTTGAGGGAGAATCCCAATATACCTGGCACTATTCAATTAGAATGGGAAGAGAAAAGCAATGATATGTACTTTAACGGATATAGTTTTTCTGATGGCACTTTACGTTTCGTTGCCTTAGCGACACTGCTGCTGCAACCAAATCTACCAGAAGTTATTATTATAGATGAACCAGAACTTGGTTTACACCCAGCAGCTATTAATAAATTTGCAGCTTTAGTAAGAAAGGCATCTAAAACATCACAAATAATACTCTCTACTCAATCTACAAATATTGTAAACTGTTTTGATGTAGATGATATTATTACTGTTGACAGAAAAGATGGGCAATCTGTATTTAAACATCTTTCAGATAGTGATTTATCTGTATGGCTTGATGAATATAACTACTCGATTAGTGATTTATGGGAGAAAAATGTGATAGGAGGACAATTATAATGAAGAGAGTATATATAGTTGTTGAAGGGCAGACTGAGCAAGAGTTTGTTAATGAGGTACTATTTCCGTATCTCCATGGGTTTGGTATCTTCAGTGTAACACCTTTATTAATTAAAACAAGTAGGATTGGGCGTGGTGGCTTTGTAAATTATGACCACATGAGGAATACAATTAAGCCTCTGCTGGGTTCTACACAAAACGATTTTATTGTTACCACGTTGGTTGATTTTTTTAGAATGCCTAGTAATATTCCAAATTATGCCGAATGTATTGCGCTTCCAAATAAACATGACCAAATTGATGCGCTGGAGCAAGCGATCAATACTAGTATTAACGATAATCGCTTTTTCGCATACATTCAGATGCACGAATTTGAGACACTACTTTTTGCGAATAATCGAGGGTTTGATAGATATTATGACTCAGCAGTTGTTGATGGCATAGATAGTATAATACAGCAGTACAGCAATCCTGAAGATATAAATTCAACACCGCAAGGTGCGCCATCTAACCGAATTTTATCTTTACACAAAGCTTATGATAAAATTAATGATGGAAACATTATAGCCTTAGAAGTCGGCATCTCAGAGATGCTGAATAAATGCCCCCGTTTTAGATCATGGGTCGATAAAATAATAAATGAAGCGCAATAAGAAAAAAGCCCGGCACAATACCGAGCTTTAATCCAATATCACTTTTTTTAATTTTCCACTAAGAGAACGTTAACGTTATAGATATGCGTACTTAGTTTCTCTGTCCAATGTAGGATAGAACTCTGACCTAGTTTTAACTCTACGTTTTTATAGTTATTACCCTCATTATCATATTGATTACCACAATACAAGGCATAATCATCTGACTCATTTAGGAAGTTAGCTCTCAGATCAAGTTCACTTATCTGATTTTCATAACAAAATAAAGAATTTAAATCTTCATTCTTTGATAAATCCAGTTCGTTTAATTGATTATCGTTGCAAACAAGTTGAAGAAGGTTCGGACTTTCTGATAGGTCTAACTTTCGTAGCTGATTTTCTGAGCAGTTAATACTGCTAGCATTTGTATTTCCAGATAAACCCAGTTCTCGCAGTTGATTTTTTGAGCAGTCAATGTAGCTAATATTTGTGTTTCCGGACAAATCCAATTCACTAAGCTGATTGTCAAAACAATAAATATTCGCTAGTAAGTTTGCTTTAGGTAAAACTAGATTAGTTAAGCGATTAGAATGTACATTGAAATTTTCCAACTTGGTGTTTTTTGATAAATCTAATTCTCGCAAATAATTTTCAGGAGCCACTAGTAACTCTAGATCATACTGCTTACTTAGATCAAGTGTTTCCAAATAGGTGTTTCCAATAGTCAACTCTTTAATCTTAGATTCCTCTGGTAATCTTAAGCTAGTTAGCGGACTTTCCAATAAAGTTAATTTTGTAAGGCTTGTTAAATCAGAGATGTCTAGTGAAGTTAATCTTGATTCGCTTATTCTTAAATAAGCGATATTAGACTCGGGCGCCACCTCAAGATGGTCTAGGCTAAGGGCTAATTCTATATCTACTGAATCCAGTTTCTGTAGTTTACCAGAGATTTTTACTTCCTTAATTTCAGATGAAGTTATTAAAAGAGTACTTAAATTTTCAAATATCGATAATCCCTCTATGCTATAAATATCCAGTCTTTCTAATTCAAGTGTTCGTAGGTTCTCTCCTTTTTCGGTTAGATTTATCGTTTTATTTAATTCATCTACTTCGATGTACTCTTCCTCTACAAGATAAGCTCTTAGAGCATTATCTGCGATAGAATAACTATAATCTAAGTTAGGATTCACATTTATATCTCTTTCACAGCTTATAAAAAGTAAACTAAGAGCTAAAAATAAATAAGTAATGTTTTTCATTTTCTAGTTTTTAATTAATATAACATTAGTATTGCTTGTGCTTTTGCTTAAGTGCTCCGTCCAGTATGGAACACAACTCTGATCTAAGCTTAACTCTAATTTTTTAGAGGCATTAGTCTCTCTGTCTGTCTGATTTCCACAGTATAAATCATAATAACTTGATTCATCTAAAAACTTATCCTTTAAGTCTAACTCGCTTAAATGATTATTATAACAAGACAAATATTCTAAATCCTCATTCTTTGATAAATCTAGTTCGTTTAATTGATTATCGTGGCATCTAAGCTGAAAAAGGCTCGGATTTCCTGATAAATCTAGCTCACTAAGCTGATTATCGAAGCAGTCAATCCTTATTAGTAGACCTGTTTTAGGTAAATTTAAGCTAGTAAGACGGTTCGATGGCACATAGACATTCTTCATCTTAGTATTTTTAGATAAATCTAATTCTACGAAACTTCCGCCTGCTATTAGTTCCTCTAGATCATACTGCTTACTTAAATCAAGTGTCTTCAAATAGGTATTAATGAGAGTTAGTTCAGTAATTTTAGATTTTTCTGGTAAATTCAGACTTGTTAGAGGGCTACTCGCTATACCTAATTTTGCCAGATTAGTTAAACCTGAAAGATCTAATAGGCTTAAGTTCGAACCACCTATATTTAAATAACTGATATTAGACTCAGAAGCCACCTCAAGACAGTCAAGATTCATTACTAATTCAAGAACTACTGAATCTATTTTTTTAAACTCCTCAGAGATCTTAACTTCCTTAATTTCAGATGAAATTATTATAAGAGTACTTAAATTTTCAAATATAGATAATCCCTCTATGCTATAAATATCCAGTCTTTCTAATTTTAGTCTTCGTAGGTTCTCTCCTTTTTCGGTTAGATTTATCGTTTTATTTAATTCATCTACTTCGATGTACTCTTCCTCTACTAGATAAGCTCTTAGAGCATTATCTGCGATAGAATAGCTGTAATCTAAGTTAGGATTCACATTTATATCTCTTTCACAGCTTATAAAAAGGACGCTAAAGAGTAGTAACAAATAAGTCGTTTTTTTCATTTTCATAATTTGAAAAGTTTTAGTTATTTTATTGAAATACGATACAAAGATTATTATTATTATTATATGCAAATCAATGCCTCTGCAACTACAAACGAACTGCCTCCGACATAGAGTATATCCTGGGGTTTAAGTTTTTGTTTTGCTTGATTAAATGCGTCTTTTACAGGGAGTAGCACTTCTCCTTCAAGGTTTTTATCTTTTTTTATAATTATCTCAAGGCTAGATGCTGGTAGTGCTCTTGATCCTTCTGCATTTGTAAAATAGTAGTAGGCATCCTCTGGAAGGAAGCTAGATATTTTTTCTACATCCTTATCAGACACCATACCTATTAAAATATATAGTCGCGCATCTGGAAAGAATTCTTTCTTTGATTCGTATTCCCTCTGGAGCTGAGACATAGCACTTTCCATACCTTGCGGATTATGGGCGATGTCGCATATTATCTTTGGCATCTGAGAGAGTTCTTCCCATCTACCACGCAGCCCCGTTGCTACAGATGCTCGATAAAGTGACGCTATGATATTGTCCCACTGTGGGACGCTATTCCATTTTACAAATTCTCCTTTTTTGAAAAGTTCGTTTATTACAGTCAAAGCTGTTCTAACATTATATCGCTGATAGTCACCACGTAGATCCATTTGACTTGCATCGAACTCACTCTGTTCTAGGATGATATCGATTTGTTCATTGTTTGCACTGTGTATGAGCGGACTCTCCATCTGGGCACATATTTCTTGAAAAATAGGATGAAGCTCAAGAGCAATATCGCCTAAAATACAAGGGCGCGTTTTTTTGATAATGCCTGCCTTTTCTTTGGCTACTTCCTCAAGGGTAGAACCTAGTATATCACAGTGATCCAGACCGATAGAGGTAATAACGGTCATAATCGGATCGATTACATTTGTGGAGTCTAGTCTTCCTCCTAGCCCTGTCTCGATGATGGCATAGTCTACTTGAGCCGAGGCAAAGGCATCAAAGGCCATTATCGTACATATCTCGAAGAAGGAGGGTTGATTCTTTTTAATGAATTTTTCATATTTCTTATAGAATTCTACCACAAATTCTTCTTTTACTAGCTCACATCTGCCAGCCTCTATAATTTTTATTCTTTCTCTGAAATCTTGTAGGTGCGGAGATGTAAAAAGTCCTACTCTATATCCCATTCCTGAGAGCATAGCAGCAAGCATACTGGAGGTTGAGCCCTTGCCATTTGTACCTGCTATATGTATACTCTTAAAATTCAAGTCTTTACGACCTGCTAATTCATTGAATTTTTGTGTTTTCTGAAGCCCTGGATGGTAGGCTTTTGAGCCTACTACCTGGAAAGAAGGGGCCTGAGAAAACAAGAGTTCTACTACTTCTTCGTAAGTATTCATATTAGATTTTTCAGCAAATATATACAATTTAAAAAAAATCACTATTTTTACAGATTATATTACATTAAAAAATTGATTAAAGATGATTCTTTTCTTTCGTGCAAAAGGTGGCCCAGTAGTGGCTTTAGAGACTGATAGACAACTGAGTAATGAAAATATAGATGCCTTGATTTGGCTATTTTCTGAGGCTGACGCTAAGGAAGATGCTAAAGCAAAGCTTATAGATGCTAAGGATATCGAGGGCACTTTTGTGGGCCCAAGAAGAGAAATGCTTACTCCTTGGAGTACTGCGGCATCAGAAATTATGCAAAATATGAATATTGTCGGCACTGTTCGTGTTGAGGAATTTTTCGAAGTAGAGGGGGGAGATCAGAAGGAGGAAAGCCAGATCGCTCACGACAAAATGCTTCAAAGGATTTATAGAGGCCTTAATCAAGACCTTTATACTATCGACAAGCAGGCTGAGGCTGTTGTTCACTTAGAAGACATCGCTGCTTATAACAAGCAAGAGGGTCTAGCTCTGTCTGACGAAGAGGTAGCTTACTTAGAAGATCTTAGTAAAAAGCTAAATAGACGTCTTACTGATAGTGAGGTATTTGGTTTCTCTCAGGTTAACTCCGAGCACTGTAGACACAAAATTTTTAATGGTACATTTATAATAGATGGCAAGGAGATGGAATCTTCTTTATTTAAGTTAATTAAGAAGACATCTGCTGAGCATCACGGGCGTATTATCTCGGCATATAAGGACAACTGTGCTTTTATAGACGGTCACACTCTTAGAATGTTTTATCCTAAGTCCGGCGACAAGCCTGATTTCTTCAAGATGAAGGAAGAGGCTACTGTTATCTCTTTAAAGGCTGAGACTCATAACTTCCCTACTACTGTTGAGCCTTTTAATGGCGCAGCTACTGGTAGTGGTGGAGAGATCAGAGACAGGATAGCTGGAGGTAAGGGATCCTTCCCTATTGCAGGAACTGCTGTATATATGACTTCTTATCCTCGTTTTGAGAATGAGATAACTCAAGACGCTCCTCGTACTTGGGAGCAAACTCCTGAGCGTCCTTGGCTATACCAGACTCCACAAGAAATATTAATCAAGGCATCGAACGGTGCTTCTGATTTTGGAAATAAGTTTGGACAACCTCTTATCGTTGGTTCTGTATTGACTATGGAGCACCAAGAGGCTAGTTCAAGAGAAGTTTATGGTTACGACAAGGTAATCATGCAAGCTGGAGGTATCGGCTTTGCGAAGAAAAGAGACTCTCTAAAGGATGAGCCAGCAGAGGGCGACAAGGTCGTTCTTCTAGGTGGAGACAACTACCGCATCGGTATGGGTGGTGGAGCTGTTTCATCTGTGGCTACTGGCGAGTATAATAATGCTATCGAGCTTAATGCCATTCAGCGTTCTAATCCTGAGATGCAAAAGAGGGCTTATAATGCTATTCGCGCCGTTGCTGAGAAGGAGGAGAATATCATTATCTCTGTTCACGATCACGGAGCAGGTGGCCACTTAAACTGTCTTTCTGAGCTAGTTGAGGCTAAGGGTGGACGCATCGATATCTCTAAGTTACCTGTTGGTGATCCTACGCTATCTGCGATGGAAATCATTGGTAATGAGAGTCAGGAGAGAATGGGTCTTGTAATGAAGGCTTGTGACACTGACGAGCTCCAGAGAATTGCTGAGCGTGAGAGGGCTCCTTTCTATGTTATCGGTGAGACAACTGGTGATATGAGATTCACTTTAAAGAATGAAAAGAACGGAGATACACCTATCGACCTTGCTCTTTCTGACATGTTCGGGTCTACTCCTAAAACTATAATGACGGATTCTAGTTCGGATATTAATGATAAGTTCTCGCCAATCGAGGTTTCGCTTGGCAATGCCACTTCTTCTGAGATCGTCTCGCATATTGAGCGCGTACTTCAGATAGAGTCGGTAGCTTGTAAGGACTGGTTGACAAACAAGGTTGACCGCTCGGTTACAGGTCTTATCGCTTGTCAACAAACTGATGGCGAGCTTCAGTTACCTCTTAATAATCTAGGCGTTACTGCTATAGGTTATGATGATAAAGGTGGTATCGCGACATCACTTGGTCACGCTCCACTAGTGGGTATGATCGATCCAGGTGCTGGCTCTAGAATGGCTATTGCGGAAGCTCTTACTAATGTTATCTGGACTCCTCTTGAGGATAATCTAGGTGGTGTGTCTTTATCGGCTAACTGGATGTGGCCAGCGAAGAACCCTGGTGAGAATGCTAGATTGTATTCTGCTGTTAAGGCGGCTTCTGACTTTGCTTTAGAGCTTGGTATCAATATCCCTACTGGTAAGGATTCTATGTCTATGACTCAGAAGTATCCTAATGGCGACAAGGTTCAATCGCCTGGTACTCTTATCATTTCGACTGTTGCAGCAGCTAGTTCTGTTTATGCTACTTTACATCCAACTATAGACTCTAAGGAAGATTCTTCTATTTTATATATTCCATTTACTAAGGAGATGACCTTCCCTCTTGGTGGTTCAGCTTTTGCACAAACTATCAATAAGTTAGGCGATACAACTCCTGATATCAAGGATGCTAGTTATTTCAAATTATGTTTTGAAACTCTTCAAGAAGTTATGTTCGACAAGCAGGCAAGCGCTGTTTTAGCTGGTCATGATGTGGCTTCTGGAGGTCTAGTTACTACTCTTTTGGAGATGTGTTTTTCTAGTGTGAATGCTGGTATGAATGTCAACATCTCTGAGTTAGGTAGCGCACAAGCATTATTCAGTGAGAGTCCTGCTATCGTTCTTCAGGTTAAAGAATCCGAGAAAGCTAATTTTATCGCTGCTCTTGGTTCTGAGATTCGCGTCTTCGACCTTGGTAAGGTTAATCAAAGTGCTCAGGTAAATATCGATATTGCGCAAGCATCTACTTCTAATGCTGAGCAGACGACTACTCTTGCTCTTGATGTTAAGAGAATGAGGGGTCTTTGGTACCGTACTTCGTATTTATTTGACTCTCTTCAAATAGACCCAGCTTTAGCTAAGGAAAGATATGATAATTATGAGAATCAGGCACTTGAATATAAATTCCCAGAAGGTTTTGATGGCAAGGCTCCTGAGCTATTAAAGGACGGTGATCGTAAGTTCACTGCCGCTATCATCAGAGAGAAGGGTTCAAATGGTGATCGTGAGATGGCCTGGGCTTTTTATCTTGCAGGTTTTAATGTTAAGGATGTCCACGTTACTGACTTAACTTCTGGTAGGGAGACTCTTGAGGATGTTAATCTAATCGCTTTTGTTGGAGGTTTCTCTAACGCTGATACTCTTGGTTCTGCTAAGGGCTGGGCTGGCGCACTATTATATAATGAGAAAGCTAAGTCAGCGATCGATAACTTCTATGCTCGTAAGGACACTCTAAGTCTTGGTATATGTAATGGTTGTCAACTTATGGCTGAACTAGGTCTTATCACTCCTACACAAAAGGAGGATTCTCCTAAGCTTAAACGCAATATCTCTCTTAAGCACGAATCTTCATTCGTAGGTGTAACTGTTGAGGCTTCGACTCCATCCATCCTTCTTTCATCTCTTAAGTCATCGAAGTTAGGGGTATGGATTTCACACGGCGAAGGCCGCTTTGCTTTCCCTAAACCTCTTTCAGAATACAACATCGCTTTAAGATATAACTACAATGCCTATCCAGCTAACCCTAACGGCTCACCAGAAGGTGTAGCAGCTGTATGTTCTAACGACGGACGTCACCTTGCGATGATGCCTCACCCAGAACGCTGTCTACGTCCATGGAACTGGGCTCACTATGAAAAAGGTCGTTCAAATGACACCATCACCCCATGGATAGACCTATTCACTAACGGAAGAATCTGGCTAGAAAATCAGAAATAAATACTCATAAATAATTATTGTTATCCAATAATAAAATATGATATAACAATTCACAGCTAGGGATATTTCTCTAGCTGTTTCTATATCGCACTCCCACATCACCACACTCTCCCACCCAAATTAGCCAAAATTACTGAGCAAATCTGCAAAAGTGGCTTTTAAATGATGTTTTCTTCGACGTGCCTACCCAAACCAGCTAAAATCATCAAGCAAATCTGCAAAAATGGCTTTTAAATGGTGCTTTCTTCGACGTGCCTACCCAAACCAGCTAAAATCATCAAGCAAATCTTCAAAAGTGGCTTTTAAATGATGTTTTCTTCGACGTGCCTACCCAAACCAGCCAAAATCATCGAGCAAATCTGCAAAAGTGGCTTTTAAATGGTGTTTTCTTCGACGTGCCTACGAAGGCTACGATTTATTCGCTACCGAATATAAATCCAAGCCACAACTTTTTTCATACAAGCTAGCACTTCCCTCATTACACATCACCGCATTCCCACCCACCACGGAAGATTAATCTTAGGGCTAGCGCCATATTTTCCTTAGGTAGATGGGAATGCTTTCATTAATTCTCTCTCTTTAATGCTTCTATAGATATCTAAATCGACTAGAATCACCGAGCAAATCTGCAAAAGTGGCTTTTAAATGGTGTTTTCTTCGACGTGC
>CAYJFD010000015.1:0-49455 GCA_964369605.1 uncultured Muribaculaceae bacterium
ATTAGTTCATAATATGTAATGCTGCTATAGCGAATTAATTTGCATCACGCTGTATTTCGATACAGCATTTGATTTTTTTCTTAGATTTTTATTATCTTGCACGACAAATATCTAAATAAAAACTTATGAGTATATGTACCTTAATAGATTTATTTGAAAGATCAGTAGATAAATTTATAGATTCTACATCTCTGTTGGAAAAGTTTAATTACGAATTCGGAGCGGGATTATCTTCACTAGGCGTAGGATCAAAAGATCATATAATATTACTATCTGAAGGTAGAAATGATTGGATAATAACGGAGTTAGATTTATTAAATTCAGGGGCAGTAAGTATTGAGTGTTTAAATAATTAGTGTATATGTTGAAGATCTTACAAAAAGATATTATTATTTTATTCTTTTTTCTTTCTGCTAATATTTGTTTGAGTGCATCAGAAGATCGTGTAGATGATGCTAAAGAAACTCTTGATAGTCTAATCAACGAGTTTGGAAACTCTTATATAGCTGGCTCAAAAGAGGAACTTTTAATTATTTGTGATAGCATTAATGCCAGATCTTTAGAGATAGATCAAGCTTATTATTCTCTGATTACAGATTTGTATTATGGTATATATTATATATCAAAAGCTGAGTATGAAAAGGCATATGCATATTTAGTGAAAGCAGAAAATTTTTATAAAGAGAACAAAGACGAGCTTACTACTGTACTCGCCCTATCTCGTATTTGCTTGTTATATAATAATTTGGCTGTTTATAATATTGAGCATTCTTTAGATTATCAGCTAGGCTTAGACTATCTTTTGACAAGCTTGAAAATAGCAAAAGAGAACGCTCTACATGTGGATTATGCAAATATAACTTATTCTCTGATATATTTAAATCTACTCAGAGAGGATTCTTCTAGCTTGGAGTTCGCTGAAGATATTTATAATCAAGGAATGGAGTGGGAGGATGAGTCCGTAAAATTTTTAGGTTCGCTATCTCTAGCAATGATGTATTATATAGATGCTCAGTATGAAGTCGCATTAAGCCATATAGAAAAAGCTATTAGTTCTCCGAGTATGAGGGCTGATAAAAAAAATATAATGAATATTATATATGCGAACATATTAAGCGCTCTAGGGAGAAATGTCAAAGCTGAAGAAACTTATCTTTCAGCTCAAGAAGGATTGGAGGATGAACTCACATCTATTTCTACATATATATTATTATCATATGGTAAATTTTTAATAAGTACTAATCAATTAGATAAAGCCTTATCAGCACTAAACACAGCTACAGATTATGCAATATTAGGCAATAAGAGTCTCTTATTTCAGGTCTATGAAGAGTTATCAAAGGTATATGACAAAAAGGGAGATAATATAAAGAGTTTGGAGTTTTATAGAAAATATCACAATGAGTACATTGATATTTTTAATATACAGAATGAAAGAGCATTAAAATCTCTTTCGTTAAAACATCAGGCTGAAATACATGAAGCTCAAATACAAAAGTTTGAAATTAAGGAAGTTCACAAAAATAGGTTACTGCTAATTTCTTTTTTTATAATTTTTATTTTTATCGGATTTACTGCATTTTTAATCATAATATATAGGAATAAAAATAGGCTGTATTTAAAAATCGTTCAGCAGTATAAGGCTACTATAGATAAGGAGGAATCTCTGAGTAAAAGTGCTGATATAGATTCTGACGGCAATGAACTTCTATTTAAATCATTAGAAGACTTAATGAAAAAGGAGAAAATTTTTAAGGATTTTAATCTAGATAGAGAAAGGTTATCTAGACTTTTGGGAACAAATAGGACTTATCTAGCTCAAATAATCAAGAAAAAAACCTCCAAATCCATAACACAATATATTAATTCATATCGAATAGAGGAGGCACTTCGCATATTATCTAATGTGTCTGATGATTCTCCTTTAAAATCAGTATGTATGGACTGTGGATTCTCTACCAAAACTACTTTTTACAATCAATTCCAGAATCAGGTCGGTATGACTCCTGCTAAATATCGTGAGCAGATTTTAATAATTTCAAAAACAGAAAATAATTTTGAATAACAAAACATCCTAATAAGCTAGCTGCCTATTAGGATGTTATGTACATTGCTAGTATGGTTGAACTATTTAACTGTTATTGATTTAAATGGTCCTATTTCGTCGTAAGTTAAAGTGCCTTCCCAATCCTTCTTAGGCACAGTCCACATATTGTCTTTAATAGTTGTACCATTGTCATTACCTGTTAGTACATCTATATTCCCAGGTATTAAATCAAACTTCATATCTAAAGATTCAACTTTTGACTCAGTTCCGATAGTCAGAAAGTTTAGCTTAGGACATTGACTGAGTGACATTCCATCTAATTTAACAATCTTTGGCAGGCTAAGTGTTGTCAGTTCAGAGCATCCAGTCAAACCCATCCTTTCAACTATAGTGACTTCAGGTAGACTTAGTGTAGTTATCGATAGAAGCTTTTGAAGACCCATTTGCTGAATGGTCTGAGCTGCAGGAAGTTCAAGATGTGTCATTTTTGTACAACCACAGAAAGCCATTGTTGAAATAGTAATAGCAGCAGGTGCTTTTACAGACTTTACATTTTCAAGAGAACTATTCCAGCCTGGATGTAAGGCACTAAATGGGAAGGCTATAAGATTCGGGAATTCTAGAGCAATATCTCTTCCAGCGCTTTGTAATGCGGTGTGTAGATTTTTAAAATCTGCTTGCTCTGCCTCAGTATCCGAAATAACCCAAGTATTGCCCTCTACTAGAGTTCCATCCACTGGAATAGTAGCCAAACTGTAAGTAACATTTGCATTATCACCTCCTGTAATTGATTTAAATGGTCCTATTTCGATTGTACCTTCTTCTCCATCAGGAACTACCCACATATTACCATTCATTTTTGTATTATTTCCTTTTCCGATTGTAAGGTTTACATTACCTATTACTGTAACTCCGTTCCAAGTAGTAAAAGCCGTAGCAGCTACTTTTGTTACACTTGATTCTGTCGCAAAAGTTAAATTTGACAGTGAAGTACATCCTCCAAAATCTGTTGCGCCTAGTTCTGTTCCCTTAGGCATGTGTACAGTTGTTAAACTACTACAGTTTAAGAATACCCATCCTGTTGTTCCAGCTAATTCTGGAGCGTTGAAAGTTTCTAGGCTTTCACAACCACTAAATACCATTTGTCCAATAGTTGTTAGTTTAGGTGTACTTATAGATTCTAGGGCTGTACAGCTAGAGAAAGCTGAAGATGCTATTTCTGTGACATTTGGTAAATCTATTGATTTTAGTGAAGTACACTCCGTAAATACACTATGAGCTAGTTCTACCAATACTGGTACTTTAACATCTGATAGCTTTGCGCATTTACTTAATGCTGAACCTCTAATATCTTTTACGATAGGGAAGTCGACAGATACTAAGTCTGAGCAGTTAGCTAGAGCCCAATCTCTAATAATTTCTACTTTAGGAGCTTTGATTGAAACTAAGTTTGGTAGGGATGCATCATTGCCCATAAATAAGGCACTCTCAGGTAGAAGAGGCAAATTAGGGAATTCTACAGAAATTGGTCGACCAGCAGTCTGTAACGCACTGCGAAGTCTAGCAAAGTTATCTTTTGTAACTTTATTGCTTTCATCCATGATAATCCATGTATCTTCTTCTATTGTAGATCCATCCTCAGGTAAAGTAGCTAAAGTCATATCGTCAGACATAAGTAATACGTTCCTATTCGCATCCGCATCTTTGTTGAAAACCCCTGCATCTATCATTTCTTGCGTCATCACAAGTTTTAGAGTCTGGTCGTTCCCATCTTTGTCTTTTTGTATACCACAGGTCACAGAGCTAATCGCCGTGTTCTCAATTAAATAAAGTTCTTTCAAATGATTATTATAGCAGCCTAGAATCTTAAGCTTAGTGTTTGCAGAAAGATCTAATGAAGTTAGTTTCGCATCACCTATAGAAAGAGTTATTAACTCAACGTTTTTAGATAAATCGATCTCAGAAATGAGTGTATTGTGTATATTTAGACCGTATAGTTTTAAGTTATTTGTTAGATCTAGTTCTGTTAATTGAGACATCGTAACATCTGCTAATATTAGGGCTTTGTTTTTAGATAAATCTAATGATGTTAGCGGGTTTTGTGAAAGATACAATGCTTCTAGAGCCACATTCTTTGACAAGTCTACAGTGTTTAGTTTATTATTGTTAGCATTTATTAGTTTTAATTTAGGGCAATTAGTGATATCTAGTGCTGTGAGTTCACTATCTGATGATAAGAAGTTCGAAGCGCAATGTATTCTTTCTATATTTATGAAATATTTAAGTTCAGGCATAGCTGCTATTTCTCTAGCTGTCAAGCCTAATTGTGTTACTGCTTTGGCTTCTCCTAAAGATATTTCTCCATCTAAGTTTTCATCTATAATTTGAGGAATATGACCACCATAATCTGGGTGCCCTACATCTCCTGAATAGCCATTTAGCAGTGCATCCTTAAATTTCTCATCTATAAATGTAATGATCTTGTCGTCTCCAGCTTGTTCGTCTCCAAATTGGCTAGCAATTAGCTCTATTGGCTCAGCACCTAGTGCACTAAATGTGATCGCAGCTGTTCTAGCTTCTTTATTCACATTTGGTTGAGTTTCTAAAACTATAACTCTATCTCCACTTCCTTGGTCAGTATCTAGTGTAAGCCATTCAGAGCCTTCTGATTTAGTAACACTCCACTCTGTATTTGAAAATACTGCGATATTTTTTTCACCACCTTCGTTGGAGAAATTTAATAATGTCGGTTCGACATTTAATTCTACTTGGAACTCTTCCTTTTCTGTACAAGAAAGAACAGATGCTATTATTGCTGTAAATAGTAGCCAAATTTTTATTTTTCCTTTCATTTTTTGTGTTAGTTTAATTTGTTTATCTCGGTGTACAAACTTACTGTATGTAGAGCAAAATATTGAAATTTAATAGCCAGAATACGACAATTGTCGTAATTGTACCTGCTTATTGAGGTGTAATTATCTGAAAAAGAAAAAAATAGAAATATGCGAGTTGCTCCCTGAAGTAACTTGAAAGTTAATCTAGAATAAATATAAAGGAATGAAAAGAGACTTAATAAGAGTAATGATAAACCTAGGGCTAGCCGAGGCTGCTGAAAAAGTCGCCTACATATTTTGTTAATTTAGCCATTATCTAATGTTTATTATTGAATATTTGCCTATTTTTACTATCATTATATCTGTAAATCAGATATTTATATTATTAAGCGAGGGGAAATTACCACTAAGTCCATATGTCGATCTATACGACAGAATCATACCAAAAGATAATCTTTTAAGAAAAATCAACGAACTAATAGATTTTTTATTTGTTTTTGACGAATTACGAAGTAAATACTGTGATAATTTCGGTCGTAAAGCTATTAACCCAATTATGATGTTTAAATATTTGCTTCTAAAGATTCTATATCCCTGTTCAGATAGAGATTTAGTAAATAGAGCTATGTATGATATGTCGTTCAAGTATTTCTTAGGGTTAATGCCAGAAGATAATGTAATTGACTCAAACTCATTAACTAAGTTTAGGAGTTTGCGATTAAAAGATGTAGAGCTTCTAAACTTACTTTTAGGAAAGACAGTAAATTTAGCTATTGAGAGTGGTGTTATGGAAATGGGAACAGTGATAGTTGATGCTACTCATTCTTACTCAAAATACAATACATACTCAAGTATAGATGCTATAAAGGAGCGTGCGGTAGAATTAATAAAAGAGTTTTCCTTAAAAAAATAGAACTAGATATTGACACTATCAAATCAGATTCTTTATATTGTTACTTTTTATCCACATTTAAATTGTTAGCAACTTTAGATCTGGAGACTTTTTCAGCAGCCTCCGCTAGCCTCAAGTTTAATCTTCCGTGGTGGGTGGGAATGCGATAATGTTAGGACGTTAGTGGCAGTGAAGATGGGAATGGAAGAAGGTGCGGATTCTTTTCTTTTGTTTACACTTTAAAAAAAGGGTCTGTCATCTCGACAGACCCCCCAAACTCAAGAGTGAGTTTCTAACCAATTATATATTATAGAATTATTTAACTGGAGCGATTGTCCATCCCTTAGTCCAGTCATTTGTTGAGCTTATAGCTCCTTTGAAATCAGCCTTCTCGAAGAAAGATCCAGCTGGTGTGCTGCCACCATCTACTGTTCCAACATAACCATTAGTTAAGCTGTTTACGTAAGTATTTGAGTTACTTGCAGTAGCTAGGAATTTCTCAGTTGAATAGATTCCTTCGTTAGCGTTTACATCACCTGAGATAAGTACGTTTTCTAACTTTGACTCGCCACTCACTAGTGCATTCTCAGTTACAGTAGTTTTTGTAGTAATGTTATTGATTTTACCAGTGATAATAGCGTTATGCAGTGAAATCTGAGTTCCTGCTTTTAACATTAAACCATCCTTCTTTGTTTCTGAATTATTACCTACAAGAGTAACATTTGAGATAACTGGGTGAGACATAGGAGATGCTGAGTTGTTATCACCATTGTTATCGCACTCAAATAAACAGTCACAAACATAGTTAAGAGTAGCCTCATCTTCGTGGATAGCCACTAGGAACTGACCGTAACCTCTCCATCCATCTGTCCAGTCAAAAGAGTCATCTGAACAACTAGTTGCTACTGCGTATTTAATATTTACTGTACCTCCGAAGAATTCGAAACCATCATCTGAACCTCTGTAAGCCTGAACATAAGAAACTTCTGTTCCACGACCTACTCCATAGAAAGAGATACCATTTGATTCGTGCTCCTCATCAAAAGCAAAACCAGTGTACTCTAGGCGAACATATTTCATTACACCTGAATTGTCTTCATCATCATTTCCACCATAAGGAGCATTTCCTATCTCAGAAACACCTTCTCCAGCATTTGTTGAAGCATAACCACAGATGTGAACTCCACCCCATGCACCAGCTTCTTTAAGTTCACTTGTCATAACAATAGGATTTGAAGCAGTACCTACTGCATTAATTTTTGCACCCTGCTCGATTAAGATATAATCTGCCTCGAAATCATCAACTGCTACGATAGTAACACCCTCTTCAATAGTTAAGGTAGCACCAGCTTTTACTGTGTAAGGTCCTGACAACTTATATTCAGTATCCTTCTTTAGAGTTATGTTCTCTGTAACATCTCCATTAAGAGTGTCAGATGCTGGGTAAGTGATTTTGTTGTCGTCATCACAGCTAACAAATAGAGCCGCTGAAAGTGCTAAAGCACAAATAAATTTTAATTTCATGTTTTTAAAAAATTTTTAAATTATTTATTTAGTTAATTATATATTTCTTATTAATTTTTATCCGTTCAAATCGATACCTTTCATTTAATACTATATTCGAGTACTAGAACTTAAATGATATACCTATTTTTCCTGTTAAGCCAGGAGTATGTCTCTCTACTACCAGATTCTTTCCTGTATTATTTATCTTTTGTTCATAAACCTCCTGTGCATTTAGAAGATTATCTACTTCTATCTTTATCGACCCCGATTCTGAAAATTGATATGAAGCGACAAAATTCAATCTACTAACTGTTTTTTGTATGATATCATTCTGACCATTTAAACCTACTGCATGAATTCTTGGCCCTTGAAGATTGTAAAGAAGAGCGAAACTAAGAAGTCTTTCATTTTCTAATTTAGGAGTATACACTAAGTCCGCATTAAACAAATATGGTGATGCTCCTTGAAGCTGTCTTTCTTTGTTAGTATATGCTCCATCTGTTAACTTGATATCTGTATACATATACGAGCCGTTAATATTTACGCTTAAACAGTCCGCGATTTTCTTTCTGTATTCTAATTCAAGGCCTGCGGCAATACCATTCTCTGCATTCTTGAAGGTATGAAGAGTTGAACCTCCCTGCTTCTGTTGCACCCTCTCTATCGGATCGATTAGTTGTTTGAAATAAGCAGTTGCTGAGAACATATCACCTCCTTTGAAGAAATTCTCATAACGTAGGTCTAAATTGTAATTATATCCATTTATTAGGTTTTCGTTACCGATGATCTGAGCAGAACCGTAAGATTCTTGATATAAGAATGGTGCCATCTCCACGAACGAAGGACGAGTTACAGTTCTCGAGAAAGCAAATCGAAGCTGGTTTCCATCCTTTATACTATACTTTAGATTTAATGCTGGAAACAAATCTCCCACTTTATACTTTCTTGTATCATACTTCTGATCATAGTAATTTACACTTTGTATTGAATACTCATATCTAAGACCCATATTTACTAATAACTTATCATTAAAATCTAGATCAAGAGTAGCATAACCTGATACGATTCTGTTGTTTGCAGTATAAGAATCATTTGGCTGTCTTAGTAGATCTACTGAAATCGTTCCATCCTTTATATTATCAAAATTTAGATATCCATCAGTGTTATAAAAATCATCTCCCTCTACCTCATTCTGAACAGAATACAAATCATCATAGTAAAAACGTAGTGCGTTATACTCTCTATCCTTATTCTTAAAAGATGCTCCAAATGTTAATAAATTAGATTTTCCAAACTTATAAGAACTAGCCAGATTAGCATCTATCTGATTTTCATCAAGACTTCCAAAATAGCGCATAGTCGCCTGTTGGTCATTTGTAAATAACATATAGCCTCCATTTGGGTCATCTGTAAACATTACCTGACGACGATCTGGTTCATCTGAAGAAGTAAAAGTATAAGCTAGGTCCCAATCTAAAGTCCAAGTATTTGAGAAACTATGAAAACCTTGTAACTGATTAGTCACCAATGTATAAATATGATTTACACTATTACTCGTAACAACATGCCCTTGATTATCAGTCTCACCAAATCTAAGCTGATAAGTATCTTCTGCATTTCTTGCAAAGAAAGCAGTATAAGAAATCTTATCAATATCTCTAAGCGACAAACCTACATTCGCCAGAGCTGTCATATTTAAACTTGTCTTATAGCTATCATAAGTATAGGTATCTGATATAGCTCCTCCAGCCTCCGCAACTCTATATTCAGAATCAAATATAGCCTCTTGCTTATTAGATACTCCAGCTGCAGCTAGCACACTTAGTGCCTGATCTCCTAATTTAAAATTCTTTCCAAATGCTACTGTTCCATCTAAGGTCGGTAAGGAAGTAGTCGAACTAACAGAAAAATCTGTATCGAATATATTATTCTCTTTTGCATAAGGTACAAATTCAGATTTACTCATTTCATATACCTCACTAGGTAAGCTAGACTGAGTAAATAAAGAAGTATGATCCATTCTGTAAAAGTCCTTTCCAACAGTATTTAAGTTTGCACCTAGACCTAAAGAAAAGCTAAAGAAGTCATTACCTACGTAGTTCTTAGTAGCTATATCGATATGAGCACCTGAATAATCAGCATAAGCCTTTGCGTCAAACACCTTACTAACTGTTATATTTTTTACTGCCGCTGAAGGGAAGATATCAAGAGGAGCTAACTTATTATCAGGATTTGGAGATGCGATAGGTAGTCCATTCAAGGTAGTAATACTATATCTATCACCTAGTCCGCGAACAACTATCTGACCAGCATCAGCAACTGAGACACCTGTCATTTTCTTTACTCCATCCTCTGCATTAGATAGTCCCTTTAAAGACATCTCTTTTGAGCCTATATTCTCTACCGCAGTCACTGAAACCTCTCTTTCTTTAAGAAGTACTAATTCCGCTTCTTCATTTCTGTATGTTACGACACTAGATTCATCTAACATTTCCATACTTGGTACAAGTTCTATCTTTACTCCTACCTTTTGCATGTCAGAATCAATTAGCATTTCCTTATACTCATACGCTAAGTGCGAAAGGATAAGCACTAATCCCTCTTTATCGACATCTAGTTCGAAGGCTCCGTTCTCATCAGTTATAGTACCTAGGCTTGAACCCTCAACTAATACCATAACCCCTACCACGGGCTCCTTAGATTCTTTATCTATAATTACTCCTGAGATCTCACGTGCCGAAATAACACTTGAAAAAATCAATAGTACAACAAGAATAATTAAATTTCTTTTCATTTTCTTTCCTCTATATTTAAATTCTATAATTAATAATCGCTGCAAAAGTGCAGCAGCTTTGTTAAAATAGAGTTAAATAGAGATTAATAAAAAATTAAGCCCTGTTACGAAAATTTTACGTGGTGATTTTCAAAAAACACCTTCTTAAACACAGCACAGCTAAACTCTCATAGACCTTAGCATAGATAGTGCTAATCGCAATATCAGACATACTGCCAGATCACCAAGATTAATCTTCTGCGTTAGCTGGGAGATAAAATGATGCGACCCGTCGGAGCTTTCGCTGCCAGAGAGCATCTTTTGACGACGGGTGCCCTGTTTTGGGGTGAAAAGAGGTGGTCCGTCGGAGCTTTCGCTGTCTGGGAGCGTTTTTTGACGACGGGCGAGGTGTTCACGTGAAGCAAGGAACGACGAAGTAAGCCTATTTAGATGGCCTTCATTTAAATAGTTTTTTTGGAAGTAGTACTTTACTTATTTGGTTAGCGAGTTGGTTAGCAAGTTAGCGAGTTAGCTAGCTATTATTTGCGAGATTTGAAATGTTGAGAGTCTCCCCATTCATTCCACCCTATAGGAATACCAAACTTTGTTAGATTCTCTTCGATTTTAGACTTTGAGATAGCAGCATCATCCGCTATTGAAGGTTTATTCTCATAAATTTGATAAGAATCCCTCACCTCCTGAATCGTCATATTTGGCATAACTATATTGGCACCTGCTAAGATCGCCCACTCCCTACCATTAGGATTTATTGTTTGCATAGCAGTTGTCGCTGCTATATTAATATCCGGACAAAGTAACCTCAACAGAGCTACCATCCTAATGCTTAAATCCAATCTTACATCAGGCGACAGTAGACTATCTTTTGAAGCATACAATGGTGTTTGAGAATGCTCTAAGTATGGACCCATTCCACACATATCGATATCAAGCTCTTTAAAGAACAATAGATCATTTGCTAAATCCTCGGAAGTCTGAAAAGGGAGACCTATCATTACGCCTGTTCCAAGCTGATAACCAGTCTCTCTTAACGAATGTAAAGCTTTGATCCTCTCCGAGAAACTATGCACCTTGTCGTGAGGATGTATCTTATAATATAAATCCCTATTAGTAGTTTCTATTCTTAATAAATAACGATGTGCCCCAGCCTCGAACCACTGCTTATAAACCTCTGGGCTCTGCTCTCCTAAGGAAAGAGTGATTCCTAAATTTGAATCCATCTTCTTGATAGCCTCTAAGAGTCTAGTTATCCTATCAGCAAAAGCAGCAGATGCTAGCTCTCCCCCCTGAATCACTAGTGATCCATAAGACATCCTTGAGGCAAAACTAGCCGCCTCCAGTACCTGCTGATCAGACAATTCATACCTTGTAACATTAGTATTACTACACCTAATCCCACAATATAAGCAGTCCTTTTTACACTTATTTGAAATCTCAATTAGTCCACGAAGAAAAACCTTTTCACCTATAGTATCAACCTTTTTTTTATAAGCTTGCTTAAATAAAGCCTCGACCTGCGGCCTATCTTGAGTCTCCAAATAATGGATTAATTCTTTCTTATTCATCATATCTTGTTAAAGGTCTTAGAGCTCTTTCAAAAATTCCGTTCATATAAGCTAAGGCCATACCATAATTTGTTACTGGTATCTCTGCTCTCTCCACTGCAGCTATTCTGGAAAATAACTGTTTCGCAGTGATCACACAAGCACCACACTGCACGACCAAAGCAAATGATTCTAAGTCACTTGGCAGTTTATCCAAACCAGGCACTACCACAAATTCAAGATCCTTACCTGTAAATTTTCTCATTAATTTAGGAAGTTTCACCCTTCCAATATCCTCACAAGAAGCGTGGTGAGTACACGATTCCAATATTAGCACCCTATCACCGTCTCTTAAAGTAGAAATAGTGTTAGTCCCCTGTGCATAGGCTGTAAAATTTCCTTTAGACCTTGCCAGTAACATGCTAAAACTTGTTAGCGCCACATCCTGTGGCAATATCGAGGCTACTTCGCTAAACACTTGACTATCTGTCACACACAAATAAGGCTTCGGATTCTTTTCTAAATATGGAGACAGTTGTTCTAGCTGAAGTACAGTTGCTACAGCACCCTTATCTAGTAAATCCCTTATCGCCATAACCTGAGGCAATATCAATCTTCCTGTCGGCGCCTGAGAATCAATCGGACACACTAATACCACATTCTTTACTTCCTCTGAATGAGATCCTAAAAGTCCCTCGAATATTGTCAACTCCCTGTATTTGGACTGAAGAGATAGTTCAACTAGCGCATCCCTTAACTTCCCGACTAAAGCACTCTGCTCCCTCTCCTCTAACAGGCTACAAGAAAATCTCAAGACTTCTAGTCCATGTTTTTTTAGAAGTTCAGACTCTAATTCTTCGTTTAAAGAAAATAAGTCTTCTTGATTATGCACTAGCAATACTGGTACCTGAGCCTCTCTTAACCTATGTAAAAGATCGTGCTCATACTTATCAAATACGTTTCCTGCAAAAACAAGTACTGCTATATCTACTTTAGAAATCATATCCATAGTTCTGTCTTCCCTCTTTTCTCCTAACTCACTTAAATCCCCTACCCCTGCTGTATCCACTAACTGACACACACCAAGGCCTTTGATTTCCATTCTCTTCTTAATAGGGTCAGTCGTAGTTCCAGGTCTAGGCGAGACTATTGCGATGTCTTGCCCAGAGAAGGTATTTATTATTGACGATTTACCAGTATTTGTTCTCCCAAAAAAACCAATGTATTTCATTTTATATTCTTTAATTATTTACAAATTTAGATATTTTTTTTGCTTTTTATTCAATTCACCTTTATATATCAAAGATTATACCTATTTTTGTACAACCTAACTTAAACCTAAGATATTAACTATAAAATTCAAGCAGAAAATGAGAAGAAGGAGACATAGAAAAATGAAAGTTGCCAATGTCCTATTTGTATTTATGGGAATGCTAGCAATCATATTGACACTCATGATTCTTAACCTAGAAGACTTTTTAGATGCATTCCAAGATGGCATGAGTAGATAAATATGAACATCCTTAAGTTAATCAGAAGAAACAAGGTAAAGAAATTACTTACTACCGAAAGAATTAGCGAATACAAGAATCTTAACGACATAGATTCCTGTATTTTCGTATATTGTGAAACAAACGATAAACTCGAGGAGCATCTTAAAATTATTTTTGATTGGCTAAAGAGAAATTCTATTAAATATCAGGGAATTATTGTTTATGACCAGACAAAAGATCCCTCACTTGCAAATAGAGCAAATCCTAATCTGCTTAATATTACAAAAGCTGACTTAGATATATATTCTCTTCCCACCAATGAAGATTACAAACCTATTTTTGAAAAAAAATACGATATACTACTAGATCTAAGCAACTCACTATCACACGCAGTAGAATACATTGTAACTGCATCACAAGCCTCATTTAAGATAGGGTTTAACAAGCACTACTCAAGGCTCTATGAACTTTTTATCCATAATCATAATGAGGATAATAATAATATTGATTCTTATTTAGAGTCTACCCAGAACTATCTTAACCTAATCAAGGCTAAACCAAATACCAAGTAATGAAAAATATGAAGAGATTTACAGACTACTTACTAATCAGTATAAAAGGAGTAGCTATGGGTGCTGCTGACGTTATTCCTGGAGTTTCAGGTGGAACTATTGCATTTTTAACTGGCATCTATGAAACACTCATAAATTCGATTAAGGCCTTTGACTTAGTGGCTATTAAATTATTCTTTTCTGGTAAATTCGGAGAATTTTCAAAGAAAATAAACCTTCCATTTTTAGTTGCGCTCGTAGCAGGTATTGCGTTTAGCTTTTTATCTATAGCTAGAGTTATGACCTATTTAATGGAGCACTATCCCATTCCACTTTGGTCATTCTTCTTTGGTTTAATTCTTGCCTCAGCTATTATCATCCTAAAAGGGTTAAGCTCATGGAAGATGAGTCATTTTCTAGGACTTGCAGCCGGTATTGCACTAGGTGCTAGTATTTGCCTTTTATCTCCTAGTCAGACTCCTACTGACCTTTGGTTCATATTTTTGAGTGGAATGATAGCTATTTGTGCTATGATTCTTCCTGGCATCTCAGGGAGTTTCATCCTCCTGCTACTTGGCAAATATGAATATATTTTAAACGGGCTTAATGAGATGAATTTATCTCTAATTATTACCTTTATTTTAGGCGCAGCTATAGGTATTGTCTCTTTCTCACATCTGATATCTTGGCTTTTAAGAAGATTCCATAATCAAACTATATGTGTGCTAGCTGGAGTGATGCTGGGCTCACTCTTGAAAGTATGGCCATGGAAATGCATCCAAGACTCAGGGATAGATCTACCGATACTTCCATCTATAAATGCTGATTCTCAGATAGTATATGCCATAATTTTCGCTACTATAGGGGCAGCTATAGTATTTATTATTGAATATACAGCCTCAAAAGCAAAGAAGAATGGATAAGGCAAAGTTACTTCGTGATTATGCTCTGCGCTATAATAAGTCCGAGTATTTTCAAGAGGATCCTATCATTTTTCCTAAAGAATTTTCAAATAGATATAAGCAGGGGAAAGCCTGTTTGGCGGATATTGAGATATGCGCAGCTATTAGTGCTCACCTTGCATGGGGTCGACGTAGCCTAATAGTCAGAGATATTACTAAGGCTATGGAGGAGATGAATTGGAAACCTTATGATTATGTTATGGGGGGAGAGTACAAGGATGATTCTTGCTCCTTACATCGTACTGTTAAATGGGAGGATTTCGCGAAGATTTGTTCCAGGTTAAGATCATTTTATATGGAGCACAACAGCTTGGAGATTTTAAGTCCAGAGCAGATGCGCACAGAAATATACGGGCAAAAGGATCAGGCTAATTGTGCAAATAAAAAGATACATATGCTAAGAAGATGGATGGTTAGGGATGATGGCAAGGTAGATCTTGGTATATGGAAGAATATTGATAAAAGGGCTTTAATTATCCCTTTGGATGTACACGTACACAGAAGCTCCCTTGAGCTAGAGATTACTAGTCGTAAGCAGGTAAATTACACTACTTCCCTTGAGATTACTGAGTATTTAAAAACAGTATTTCCAGATGACCCCATCATCGGGGACTTCGCTCTTTTTGGGTATGGAATTTTTGAAAAGAAACTATAAAACTCTGCTGTTTCTAGATCAGTATCTAAGTCGCTGTATTTCCCACGAGATTCGGAACATTCTAATAATGAGCTAGTACGATTTTATATTCAGATTTTTTTACATATACCTGTTAAATTAATTAAGATTTCTTAGCTAAAAACTTAAAAAAAAGTTACTTTTGTAGTGAAATAAAGAACCATTGAAATATGTCAAAGTTGTTCATTATTGCTGGATGTAACGGTGCTGGCAAAACGACAGCATCATATACTATTTTACCAGAAATGCTGAACTGCCTTGAGTTTGTTAATGCAGATGAAATAGCTAAAGGTATCTCTCCTTTTTCTCCTGAAAAAGCAGCTATACAAGCTGGTAGGATAATGATTGAGAGAGTTAGCGACTTGATTAACGAGGGGAAAGACTTCGCTATCGAGACGACTTTAGCCACCCGTACATACGCAAATTTAATTCGTAGAGCACAGGCAAAAAATTATATTGTTACTGTACTTTTTTTCTGGCTTAATCTTCCCTCTCTTGCTGTAGAAAGGGTTAGACTACGAGTAGCCTCTGGAGGACACCACGTGGACGAAGAGAGGGTAAGGAGGAGATATGACTTAGGGATAAAGCATTTGTTTAATATATACCTAAACATATGTGACTATTGGTTGATTATAGATAACTCATATAACTCTGAGATTATCTGTGAGGGAGGAAAGGATATAGTCACTAAAATTTATAACAAAACATCATTTAATCAACTGATTAATTATGAGCGAACTAGAAACACGAGAACTTAGAGATAATATCCTAAACGGATTAAGTATAGCATTCCAGAAAATGGTAAAAGAGAAGAAGAAGGCTAATGCAGAGCTTGCCTTTGGAAGTAAAGGTCGTGTACTTAAGGTAAAGGCCACTGAATTATAATATGCTAGATTCATACTACAAACTATTTGGCCTTGGCCAAGTAGAGCTAAATACAATTATCAGCGAGGCGCTAAAAAAAGGAGCGTACTACGCTGATTTATTTTTTGAGTATTGCAGTACTGAGTCATTATCACTCAGAGACGGTATAGTTGATAGCATTAACTCCGACCTCGACTATGGAGGTGGTGTGCGTGCATTAAATGGCGATAAAACTGCTTATGCCTATAGTGAGATTACGTCTTTTGAGAAGATGCTAAAGGCTGCTCGTTATGCTGCAGAGATAGCCAACAAGCAGTCAGCTGTTGTAAATATTCCATGTACTGCCAAAGAATTGGCATTCACAAAGTATTACCCTCAAAATAAAACACATGAATTAGGGATCTTGGAAAGAAAGGAACTCTTACTTGAGCTAGATGCTCAAATTAGAGAAGCAGATTCAAGAATCACAAAGGTTAATGCTCGAATTCAGAATAGCACTGCCGAGGTTCTATTTTATAATTCAGAGGGCGAGATATTCTGTGACTATAGACCTATGACCTCAATCGTTATTTCATGCGTTATGGAGTTTAACGGAAGACGCGAGAATTTTTCTTGCTCAAGGAGTCACCGACAAGGCTTTGATATGTTAAATCCAACTCTTCTTTCTGAATTAAAATCTCAGCTAATCGATGGATGCTCTCGTTTATTTGAGGCACAAAGTCCTAAAGGCGGAGAGATGCCTGTTGTTATGGGTAGAGGAAGTTCAGGCATACTTCTTCACGAGGCGATAGGACATAGCTTTGAAGCAGATTTTATTCGTAAAGGTACTTCCATCTTTACCGATATGATGGGTAAACAAATATGTAGAAAAGGAATAAATATCGTTGATGATGGTACTATCATTAATAATAGAGGTAGTGTAAATGTCGACGATGAAGGTATAATTGGGCAGAAAACTTATATGGTAAAGGACGGTGTTCTTAACTCCTTCCTTCACGATAGGATTAGCGCCAAACATTATGGTGTAGCACCTACAGGAAATGGAAGAAGAGAGTCTTTTCGCTACCCTCCTATTCCTAGGATGAGAGCAACATATATGGAAAACGGAAATGCTAAGACTGAAGACCTTATCAGATCCGTAAAGAAAGGAATCTATGTTGATAACTTTTCAAATGGACAGGTTCAAATAGGCGCTGGAGATTTTACCTTCTTTGTAAAGTCTGGATATTTGATAGAAGATGGCAAAATCACCAGGGCGATTAAGGATACTAATATTATTGGCAATGGACCAAAGGCTCTTGCTGATATTCAAGAATTAGCCTCGGACTACCTTCTAGACGATAGTACTTGGACATGTGGTAAGGAACAGAGCGTGCCGGTGTCATGCGGTATGCCTAGCGTTCTTATTAAATCTCTGAATGTAGGAGGAGTTTTCTAATGATTCTCAAAAACATCCTGGCTGTTGGACTTGGAAGCGCAATAGGTGGCATACTTAGATATCTGGTGTATATTGGAATCTTACCTGAGCTAACATCTCACTACAAAACACTTATTATAAATATCATCGGCTGTCTTGTATTCGGGGTTCTATATGGGCTTGCCCATAAGCTGGATTTTCATTCAAAACCTCTTTTTCTATTTTTAACAATAGGACTTTGCGGTGGTTTTACTACATTTTCCACCTTTGCCTTTGACAATTTTTCGTTTTTGAGGCAGGGAGAAATACTTGCTAGTGCATTGTATATTAGCGCATCGGTATTTTTCTGTATTTTAGCAACCTTCTTAGGTTATAAATTAATAACATCTCTTTTTTAAGTTATGAATAAAGATTTAGCACAATATATTATAGAGCGTAGTTTAAAACACGGAGCAGATGCAGTTAGGGTAGTACACCGAGAGGATGTCTATTCTGGCTTCTCTCTACTTAACCACGAAATAGATAATATTCAAGAATCATCATCTAGCTCTGTGAGCATTTCTATTTTCAAGGACTCTAAGTTCGGGCATTTCTCTAGCAACATTTTGGACAAGAAAGTTCTTGATGATTTTCTTAAAAAAGCCATAGTTTCTACTCAGATCCTAAGTCCAGATGTATTTAGAGCTCTACCAGACCCTGCATTATATTTCAAGGGGGAGGGCAAGGATCTAGGTCAAGAAGACGCTAATTTCGAAAAAATTAGTGTAGAGGACAAGAAGGCTTTTCTTCACTCACTTAGTAAACCTATTGATAAACGAATACAAGCGATTACAAACAACTACGACGATAGTATTGAATGTACTTTAACAATGGACTCCCAAGGCTTTATTGGGGAGAGTAAACAGAGTTATTTTAATGTTTTCAGCGAATGCACCGTCAAGGGAGATGGGGACAGTAGACCGCAAGGGTGGTGGCAAGACGGCAAAATTCATTTTAATGAGCTGGGTACTGACTCTGCCGATATTGCCCTGAAAAGGGCGCTATCTATGCTAAATCCAAAGAAGATTTCGTCTGGTCTTTACCCTATTGTACTGGAGAATCATATTTCTCTTAAGCTCTTGTCTCCTATTATATCAGCTCTTTATGGAGCATCTATACAACAGAGAACCTCTTTTCTTTTGGATAGTATTGGGAAAGAGATGTTTAATCCTAGATTAACTATCGTTGACAGGCCTCACACTTATGGTTCCCTAGCTTCTAGATTATTTGATAGTGAGGGTATTGCAACTCGAGATATGGATATAATTAAAAATGGTATTTTAAATACTTATTTTATTAACACTTATTATTCTAAGAAGTTAGATATGGACTTGACGATCGAGGGGCCTTCGTTTCTTTCGCTTGAACCTTTTGGCGAGAGGGATCAGCAGGCTATGATTAATTCCTTAGATAAGGGTATTCTTATCTCTGGATTTAATGGAGGAAACTGTAATGGTGCGACTGGCGACTTCTCTTATGGTATAGAAGGCTTTTATTTTGAGAAGGGCTGTATTTTACACCCTGTCAGAGAATTAAATATTACTGGCAATATGCTAGAGTTATGGAGAAATATCAGCCATATTGGCAGTGATTTAAGTCAAAACACCTCCTTAAGGATGCCGTCTCTATGTTTTGAGGCAGTAAATATTAGTGGTATATAATTTGCAGTATAATAGCATATAATTTAACAATTTAATTAAATAACAATGGAAATTAATCAAAACAAAGTTGTAGAGCTTATCTACACATTAGAAGTTGACGGAAAAGTGGAGGATCAAACTACAGAAGAGAGACCTCTTGGTTTTATTTTTGGAACAGGTAGTCTTCTTCCTAAATTTGAAGAAAACGTACTAAATAAAAAGGTTGGCGATGAGTTTGCTTTTGTTCTTACTCCAGAAGATGGTTACGGTGTAGCTAGCGCTGAGAACATCGTTGAGCTTCCAAAAAATATTTTTGAGCACGAAGGATCTATTAAGGAAGGTCTTTTAGAAGTTGGTAATGTTATCCCTATGATGACTCAAGCTGGCGGAGTAGTTCCTGGGAAAGTTCAAGAAGTTAAGGAAGAGACTGTTATGATGGACTTTAACCACCCTATGGCTGGTAAGACTCTTAATTTTAGCGGTAAGATCATCACTGTACGTGAGGCTACTGAGAAGGAATTACAAGAAGGACTTTACGGCGAAAGAGCTCCTAAGGCAGATGCAGGATGTGATCCTAGCGCTTGTAGCAGCTGCGGAGGCGGATGTCACTAATCGGAATTTAAAACCTAATATATTATGGTAATACTAGGAATAGAATCATCTTGCGACGATACTTCTTGCTCAGTAGTAAAGGACAGTTATATGCTTTCCAATGTTATGGCTTCCCAGGAAGTTCATAGAAAATATGGAGGAGTAATACCTGAACTTGCCTCAAGGGCTCACCAACAGAATATACTTCCGGTGGTGAATCAAGCGCTGAAAGATGCTCAATGTAGTATTGAAGATATTGATGCGATAGCATTTACTCGCGGCCCAGGTCTTTTGGGATCTCTACTTGTAGGGACATCTTTTGCAAAGGGTTTGAGTATTGCAACAGGACTGCCATTGGTGGAGGTAAACCATCTTCAAGGGCATATCCTCTCACATTTCATTCAAGAAGTCGATAAAGAGAAACCAGTTCCTAGCTTCCCATTTCTTACACTCTTAGTATCTGGGGGTCATTCCCAGATAGTAAGAGTTGATGATTATTTAAAATTTGAGGTCATCGGACACACCATTGATGATGCTGTCGGAGAGGCCTTTGATAAATGCGCTAAGATTTTAGATCTGGGATACCCAGGTGGTCCTATTGTTGATAGGTTAGCAAAGGAGGGAGACCCTTCTCGTTTCAAGTTTGCCCTACCACGTATCCCCGACTATAATTATAGTTTTAGCGGCATTAAAACCTCATTGCTCTATTTTCTTCGAGACCAACTTAAGGAAAATCCAAACTTTATTAAGGAGAACATTAATGACATCTGCGCTTCGTTCCAGAAATCACTTGTGGATATCTTGATGAACAAATTTATTAAGGCGATAGAGGAAACAGGTATTAAACAAGTAGCTATAGCAGGTGGAGTTTCTGCGAACTCAGGATTAAGAACTCGAATTCAAGAAGAAGGAGAAAAGCGTGGCTGGACTACCTTTATTCCAGAGTTCAAATTCACAACTGACAATGCAGCCATGATAGCTATTACTGGAATGTATAAATTCCAACAGGGCATTATTTGTCCTCTTGACTGTGCTCCTATCTCAAGAGCCCTAGACTACAAAGACTAGGATAAAATTATCTAAAATGAAAGAATTTGAATTAACCTGCCCTATAGGGAAAGAGCTTAGCGAGGATAAAATTTTCGAAACTGCAGCAAGCGCTTGTGGTACGAAGGTAGCTAACATAGCAAATGTAGAAATAGTTAAGCGTTCTATCGATGCGCGTTCGAATAATATAGTATATCGTTATCGTTTAGCTGCTTATCTTAAGAACGATCTTCCTAAAGAGACTCTAGATTTTCCTTATAAGAATGTAAGTAATTCAGAGCCTATTATCATTATTGGTGCAGGCCCAGCTGGTTTATTCTGTGCTCTAACAGCTCTTCAGCTTGGATACAAACCCATCATTCTTGAACGCGGAAAGGACATTCATAAGAGAAAATATGATGTAGCCAGCTTGTCAACCCAAGGAATTGTTAACTCTGATTCTAACTACTGTTTTGGAGAAGGAGGAGCAGGTACTTTCTCTGATGGTAAACTATATACTCGTTCTAGTAAAAGAGGTAATATACAAGAAGTTCTTCACCAACTAGTTGCATTTGGCGCTGACCCTAGCATTACGTATGAAGCTCACCCTCATATAGGCAGCGATCAACTCCCTAGAATAATGGAGAATATTCGCTTTTGTATAGAAGAGCACGGCGGAGAATACCACTTTGAGACTCGTGTAAAGAATATAGAAAAACTTTCTGATAGCTCTTGGAAGATCAATGGGGAATTTTCTGCAAAGAATATTGTTCTTGCAACTGGTCACTCAGCTAGAGATATCTATGAATTATTTGCTAAAAATAATTGGGAGATAGAAGCTAAAGGTTTCGCTTTAGGTGTAAGGGTGGAACATCCTCAAATGCTAATTAATCAAATTCAATATCACAAGAAATACCAGCCTTTCTTCCCTGCAGCTGAGTATTCTCTTGTTAGTCAGATCGAAAACAGAGGAGTATTCTCTTTTTGTATGTGTCCAGGTGGAATATTAGTTCCAGCCTCAACTAGTGAGAATGAACTAGTTCTTAATGGTATGTCTAATTCTCAAAGAAATTCAAAATGGGCAAATGCTGGAATCGTTGTTTCTATTGAACCTAACGATATCTTAGCTGATTACAAAGGTTCTAATCCTAATTTAGCAGTACTTGAGTTTCAAAAGTCCGTTGAGAGAAGGGCCTTTGAATTTAGCAGTTCTCTTAAAGCACCTGCACAAAGAATGACTGATTTCTGCGCAAATACTCTAAGCAGCTCACTTCCTAAATCATCTTATCACCCAGGATGTGTATCGGCTCCTCTAGCGGATATTCTTCCTCAAATGGTTAGTCAACGTCTAAAGCAAGCATTCAGGATTTTCGATAAAAAGATGAGAGGCTATTTTACTTCTGAGGCGCTTATGCTAGGAGTTGAGTCACGTACTTCCTCTCCTATTCGTATTCCGCGTGATTCGAATACTTTCCAACACCCTTCGCTTCCTGGCATCTACCCTTGTGGAGAAGGAGCAGGTTACGCAGGCGGTATCGTATCTTCTGCTCTGGACGGAATAAACTGCGCTAAGGCCATATTTGCGAACGCAAAAGTATAGCAAAGAAAAAATAAGCATAACAAAGCGGCGAGGATTCAGCTCCGATATTGCGAATGCATCAAAAAAAAATGAAGGCCATTAAGACCTTCATTAATTCTCATTTTGCGCTATTGTTATTTTACTAGCTTATCTTCTGGGAATAAAGCCTTCCACCTAAATGCTAGTAAGACCGCTCCGATACTTATACATGAATCTGCGATGTTAAATATAGGGCTGAAGAAAACGAATCTCTCTCCTCCTTTGAATGGCACCCATTCTGGAAGGACTGTATCAATGATAGGAAAATACAGCATATCCACAACCTTTCCCATGAATAATGGTGCATATCCTCCTCCTTCAGGCAGAAACGTAGCCACTGAAGACATAGTTGACTCTCCAAACAATATACCATAGAACACACTGTCTACAATATTTCCAAGAGCCCCTACTGCCACTAATGTAAGCCCCATAAGAACAAGCATTGGAGTTTGTTTAAACACTAATCGTCGTATATATACGATGATAGCTGTCAATAGGACCATTCTAAAAGTCGTTAATAGAATTTTTCCTATATCGCCTCCAAACTGCATTCCAAAAGCCATCCCCTTGTTCTCAATAAATAATATCTGAAACCAAGAGCCGAAAACAGGAATAGAATCGCCTATTTGCATATTTGTCTTGATCCAAATCTTAGAAATTTGGTCAATTAATAATAATGCGACACCAAATATGATAAGTATGTGCGATTTCTTTAAGCGCATTTTATTTCTTCTCTTTTAATTTTGCCTCGATGCTTAATGTAGCATGTGGTACTAATAATAATCTTTCCTTCTGAATTAATTTACCCGTTTCGCGGCAAACACCATAGGTTTTATTCTCAATTCTAACTAAAGCAGCCTCTAAAGACTGGATAAACTTATACTGTCTTTGAGCTAGTTGACTAGTCTCTTCCTTTGATAAGGCAGATGCTCCCTCTTCTAGCACTTTAAACGTAGGTGAAGTGTCTTCAGTATCATTACTTGAACTATGAGTAATCGCTGCTCTAAGATGTTCATAATCTTCGCGAGCACTTTCTAATTTCTGAAGGATTAGAGCTTTAAACTCTTGCAACTCCTCATCACTATACCTAATCTTTTTTAACTCCTCAGGAGTGTTCATATTCTCATTCATAGTTTTATATTTTTAATAATCCACAAATTTACAAATATTGTTTATTGATACAAAATATCTAAGTATAAATTAACAAATAATTCTTACTAATTTTTAGCCTTGATTATCGATATATTTATCATATCATCATTAATCCACTCGATCTGAGTACCCTCAAAAGACTGCTCTTCCAGAACGATTTCTACGGCCAATGTCTGAGAACAAACATAGTCATAGAAAGACTCCATAGCTCTAGATATTTGGTCATTCTTTTCGATCTTAACTGATATTCTATCTACTACCTCAAAACCATTATCCTTTCTTAGATTCTGAATTCTATTAATCAATTCACGCGCGATTCCTTCATTCTCTAATTCCTCAGTAATAGTCACATCTAAAGCTAGAGTTAACTTACCTTCACTTGCAACTAACCATCCTGGCATATCCTCAGAACTGATATCATAGTCTTCTGCAGAAAGAGAAACCTCACCTGAGGCTAGAGCTAATACATAATTTTGAGACTCTAGCGCTGCTCTTTCTATCGCAGCAATATCATCTTGAGAAAGAGTAGCAAAGAAATTTGAGATTTCCTTCATTTGCTTTCCGTATTTTTTACCTAGAGTCTTGAAATTTGGCTTAATCTTCTTTGTTATTAGGCCCGTTGTTTCATAAATAAACTCTACCTCTTTCACATTAACTTCACCTAAAACTATAGACTTAATCTTTTCGAACTGTTCTTGAATACGTGGATCTATGATAGGAACAACTAACTTAGCTAGTGGCTGTCTTACCTTTATATTAACCTTTCTGCGAAGAGCCAATACCATAGAAGAAGCTTTCTGCGCAAGCGCCATTCTTTCTTCAAGATCTGGATTTATGCATGATTGATCATAGCTAGGCATCAATGAAAGATGGATAGAATCTAAACATTCATTATTCTTAGCCCCTACTTTATTCAGATCTAAATATAAACGATCCATATAGAAAGGAGCTATAGGTGCTGCTAGTAATGCGATAGTTTCTAGAGCTCCATAAAGTGTCTGATAGGCAGCTAACTTATCTTCATTCATTTCGCCTCCCCAGAATCTCTTTCTATTTAAACGAACATACCAGTTACTTAGATTGTCACAAACGAAATCTTGAATCTTTCTACCTGCATTAGTAACATCGTAGTTCTCATAACATTCTAACACCTCTTTAATTAGAGTATTCTGCAGAGATATAATCCACCTGTCTATTTCTGAGCGCTTTTCAAGTGCTACAGCAGGAGCAGAATTATCAAAGGCATCAACATTTGCATAAAGAGCAAAGAATGAATATGTATTATAAAGTGTGCCGAAGAATTTCCTCTTAACTTCATCTACACCACTTTCATCAAATTTCAAATTATCCCATGGCTGTGCATTTGTTAACATATACCATCTTAATGAATCAGCCCCATATTTAGAAAGAGCCTCAAAAGGATCAACGCCATTTCCAAGACGCTTACTCATCTTATTTCCGTTCTTATCAAGAACTAATCCATTAGATATAACAGTCTTATATGCACACTTCTTACCTACCATAGTAGCTATAGCATGAAGAGTAAAGAACCAACCACGAGTCTGGTCAACTCCCTCTGCGATAAAATCTGCAGTCTGTCCAAAAGCACTAGTTTCAAGAGATCTAAGTCCCTCCTGAGCAAATGGCATAGCTCCTGAATCAAACCAAACATCTATTAGGTCTGTTTCGCGAGTCATCATCTGTCCACTCTCAGAACAAAGAACTATATCATCTACATAAGGTCTATGTAAATCTATCTTATCATAATTATCCTTAGACATATCTGAAGGATCAAAACCATTATCCTTTAATGGGTTAGAAGTCATAAATCCTGCTTCCACTGCCTTTTCTATTTCCTGATATAACTCCGCTGCCGAACCAATACAGATTTCCTCCTTAGCATCTGCAGATCTCCAAATAGGAAGTGGGGTTCCCCAATATCTACTTCTAGATAGATTCCAATCTTGAAGATTTTCTAACCATTTACCAAAACGACCTGTTCCTGTAGATTCAGGCTTCCAATTAATCGTTTTATTTAATTCTATCATCTCATCCTTCACTGCAGTAGTACGAATAAACCAAGAATTTAATGGATAATAAAGTACTGGCTTATCTGTTCTCCAACAATGTGGATAGTTATGTACGTGCTTCTCGATTCTAAATGCCTTATTCTGCTGCTTTAGCATAACACAGATATCAACATCTAAGGTAGGAGCATCTTCTGCAAGATCTGCATCATAAGCATTCTTCACATATCTACCTGCAAACTCCTTATAAAGATCCACATCTACACTAGCCTCAACAAAAGAAGCATCCATATCCTCGGTTCTATATAAACGACCCTGACGATCCACCAAAGCCTGTTCTTGCTCATTTGTATCAATTACCATTAAACCAGGTACGCCATTTGCCTTAGCCACCCTTGCGTCATCAGCTCCAAATGTTGGCGCAATATGCACTATACCCGTTCCATCCTCTGTTGTAACAAAATCCCCTACGATAACCTTAAATGCTCCAGCACCTGGCTTAACCCAAGGTATAAGCTGCTCATAGTCGATTCCTGCTAGTTCAGCACCTGTGAATGACTGCTCCAGCACCTCAAAAGGAACCAACTTGTCACCTGGTTTATAATCTGCTAACGCAATATCCGCTGCTTTTGCACTGAAGTGGTTTGCTAATAAGTCCTTCGCTACAACGAAGATACAAGGTTCTCCAGTATAAGTATTAAATGACTTAACTAGTAGATAATTAATCTTAGGTCCAACACAAAGCGCTGTATTTGATGGCAATGTCCAAGGAGTAGTCGTCCAAGCTAGGATAGCTACTGGTAGTCCATTAGCTATTTCAAAAAGCTTAGCTGATTTTTCATTATTCACGACAGAAAATTGTGCAACGCAAGTAGTATCCTTCACATCCCTATAACATCCTGGCTGATTTAACTCGTGTGAGCTAAGTCCTGTTCCAGCTGCTGGAGAGAATGGTTGGATAGAGTGCCCCTTATATAATAAACCCTTCTTATGAATATCCTTCAACAGATACCAAAGTGTTTCGATATACCTATTATCATAAGTTATATATGGGTCATTCATATCTACCCAGTAACCTATTTGCTCAGTCATACTCTCCCACTCTTTTGTGTACTTCATCACTTCCTTACGACAAGCATCATTATAATCTTTAACACTTAACTTAGTTCCAATATCCTCCTTTGTTATTCCTAACATCTTCTCAACTCCTAACTCCACAGGAAGTCCATGAGTATCCCATCCAGCCCTACGATTAACCTTATACCCCATTTGAGTTTTATAACGACAGAAAACATCCTTGATGGCACGAGCCATAACATGGTGAATGCCAGGCATTCCATTTGCTGAAGGTGGCCCCTCAAAGAAAATAAACTCAGGAGCTTTCTCTCTAAGCTTTAAAGTGTTCTCAAATATCGATAACTCCTTCCAAAGTTCTAACTGTTCTCTACTTACTGCAACTAAATCTAGGTTCTTGTATTCTTTAAATTTCATCTTCTTGAATAATTTAGTCGGCAAAGTTAACATATTAATTCAAATTTCTATATCTTCGCACCTACAAAAAAACAAGTACTTAACATAAGTTATCAGAATATGCCAATCATTGATATCGTAATCCTTGGACTTTTTATTCCAGGTATAATAAAAGGATTAAAAGATGGGTTAATCAAACAACTCACAGGGGCGCTTAGTCTCTTCGTTGGAGCCTACCTAGCTTACCTATTTGCAGACTTCGTTGGGGAACATATATCCTCTTGGATTAATGCATCTGAGACGACCATTACTGTTATCTCTTATGCTCTAATTATCATCGGAGTAATCATCCTAGCGAGCATCATAAGTAGAGCGCTAACTAAGCTTATTAATTTTGTTATGCTCGGATGGCTAAATAGATTACTTGGAGTGCTAATCTCAGTCTTTGCCACTTTCCTTATAATAGGGCTACTTCTTAATTTTTGCTTATTTTTCAATGATTCATTCTTCGTAATCATCCCTAGTGAACAATTCACGACTTCAAACCTTGTTGGCCCTATAGTCGATACCACGAATGAAGTTTTGCCGTTTTTAAAATCAATCTTTGGCTTAGACTAGTTTTTATAAAATTAGATATCTGAAGATTTTTACCTTTCTGCTTGGAGAAATTTGTTTCTGAGTCTAACTTGCGTACAAATAAAAACGCAAACAGATGAAAGATTTATTAGAGCAGAGCACACAAGGCATTATGCCTAGGATGAGATCAAGGCGCATTATTCTATACTTCGTTGGTATGTTAATAGCCACCTTACTTTCCTCTTTCCCTCTAATATATCCTTATTTATAACAAATTAAATTAAGGGAGAAATGAAGAGAGAGCTAAAAATAAGACAACACGATAGAACAGACTGCGCAGCTGCTTGCCTATCCTCTATTAGCAGCTACTATGGTCTAGAGCTCCCTCTTATTCAAATTAGAGAGGCCTGCGGCACCTCAGAAGAGGGTACAAACCTAAAAGGTATCCTAGACGCAGCACACTCTCTTGGTTTTAACGCCCAGGCCTTTAAAGCAAATAATAAAGAAATCAGCGAACTGCACGATATACAAGAGCCGATTATTCTTCATCTAGAAAAGAAGAATGGATGGCTACACTTTGTTGTACTCTATAAAGTCCATAAAGGCTTCTGTCTGATTATGGACCCTGAAGATGGTAAACCCAAGAAGGTATCGACAGAGAGTATTAATCAAGAGTGGTCTGGATATATAGCCATACTTACTCCGAGTGCAAACTTTAGAAAGGAGAAAGGTCGAGAGAGCAGCAAGAGTAGATTCTTGCGACTTTTCCAAAATAACAGAAAGGACATACTACTATCACTAAGCGGAGCCTTAGTCTACATAATTAGTGGCCTAAGCATATCCCTTTTTCTTAAGTACATCCTTGACGAGATACTTCCAAAAAGAGAACTAAGTCTACTATATATCTTCGCGATAGCCATGGCATCACTTAGTGCTATTTCCTTATTTGTTAATTATTTAAGAAGTATTTTCACTATTCGAGCTGGCATAAAAATAGACGCGCAGCTAGTGCTTAGTTATATTAGTAAATTACTCAGACTCCCAGTATCATTTTTCTCGAATCGCTCCTCAGGAGAACTAAATTCTAGAATTAACGATGCTTATCGCATTAGAGCCTTTCTTTCTGGGCAGATGCTAATAATATTTATCAGCATATTCTCCCTACTTATTTCATTTGCCCTTTTATTTTCTTTTTACTGGAAGCTAGCTTTGATTTGCATCTCTGTTATTCCTCTTTATGGCTTAATATACTGGATATCTAATAGCATTAACCGAAAGACTAATAAATTAATAATAGAATCATCGGCTAAGTTCCAGGAGAATAGTATCGAAACCATCGAGGGTATTAAATCCATTCGGTATTTTGGAGCGAACAAATATTTCGAGCAGAAGTTAGAGTCTCATTATGTTGAGATGAGTCGTAACATATATAATGGATCTAGAAATATGGCGATTTTTTCGTCGATGAGTGATACCATAAGTATGATACTTACATTTAGCGTGCTTATATTAGGTTCATTCTATGTATACAGCGGGGAGCTGAGTGTTGGAGAATTGATTTCATTCTATGCTATTAGTTCGTTCTTTACTACACCTATCATCTCTCTTATTGAAAGTAATGATAACATCAGCGAGGCAGATATCGCTACTGAGAGGTTATTCGAGATTATGGACTTAAAATGTGAGCACGAATGTAACAGTCTACCTATTAAATATATTCCGAATGCAGACATAGAATTGAAGAATATTTGCTTTACCTTTCCTGGACAGATGGAACTATTCAAGGATTTCTCCTGTCTTATTAAAAAAAGGAAAATAAATTTGATCTGCGGAGAAAATGGATCGGGGAAAAGTACACTTGCTAGCTTTCTAATGAGGGCATTAAATCCTAACTCTGGAAAAATCAATATAGGGGATTACGATATAGCTCAAATTCCTCTTAGAATTTGGCGTGAACATATTAGTATCGTTCCCCAAAAGTTAGATTTGTTCAACACTAGCATCCTTGAAAACATTACTATGGATAAAGAGAACAACGAACTAGAAAGTGTTCTGAGTTTATGTAAAGAGGTTGGACTTTGGAACAAAATAATGAATCTACCTGAGGGCTTACTTTATAACATAGGCAATAATGGAGCTAAATTATCTGGCGGTGAAAGGCAAAAGATAGCACTTGCAAGAGCTCTATACCGAAAACCTAAAGTTCTAATTTTAGATGAAGCCTCTTCTGCACTTGATTCTAAATCAAGACTTGAATTTTTAAACATAATAAGATCACTTAGTGAAAATATCACCATTATAATTATCTCTCACGAAGAGGATCTTAAGAACATAGCTACTAATATCATAGATATAAAGGATGCGCATCCTGAGGGTGAATGCTATACACCCTAACTTATAGCAGTAATTTAAACAAGATTGTTATGGAAGAAATGATGAAAAGACAGGGACTGACAAGAGTGAGTTCTTCCGAACTAATTAACGTTCGAGGTGGTTCGAAGGCAAAAAGATTGATTGCCTTACTCAAGAGGCTAGGAAAACACTTGCCTGATTTCCTAGAAGGTCTATTAGATGGCCTAAAAACTTTCACGGATGGATAAATTTTTAAATTTTAAAACTATGACTCACATTAATTTAACAGTCGTTAGCGCATTAGACGCAAGAAATATTATAGGTGGCAAAAACGAGAAAGAGGGAAAATCTGTAGCTTACAAACTCGGCTTCCTAATAGGAGCTATTATATCCGCTGTTGATAAGGTCGTTGACAATATCAAAAATAAGGATAAGAAAACTGATGACAAGAAATAAGTCAATACTCTAGTAATATGTCTAGGGGGTAGATCCAAGCCAATATCTCCTAGACTTTTTCCTCTTTCTATGTAAAATGACTATATTTGTATGCTTAACTTAAGCTAGACACTTACTAAACCTAAAATTACCGACAATGAAGAAAATCTACATTCTCACATTCTTACTCATGCTATCGAGTATGACAGCACTTGCCCAGAAATATTGGACTCTAGAGGAGTGTATAAAATATGCTTACGAAAATAATATTCAAATCAAGCAAAGTAATATAGCTCAAAAACAGAATGAGAATGAACTCCAAAGGAGCAAGATGGACTACCTTCCATCCTTTAATGCCTCTGTAAGTCAGAATTTAAACTGGGGAAGATCTGTAGACCTTAATGATCTCCAGATTATTGAAAATAAGCTTTTTCAAAGTACTAGCGCGAATTTAGGAGCGTCTATATATTTACTTGAAGGCCTCTCTAAGATAAACACAGTAAAAAGCAGTGCTAAATCACTAGAAATTAGCATTCAGGACACAGAAAGATTAAAGGATGAACTATCTATAAATATAGCTAGGGCCTATCTTCAAATCCTTCTATCACAAGAAATGTATGAAGTAAGTCAACAAAATTTTGAATCCATATACGAACAAAAGGAAAGAACTAAACTTCACGTAGAGGCTGGCAGTCAAGCATACTCAGCACTCTTAGATATAGAGGCTCAACTTGCCCGAGAAAGACTTCAGCTGATTACCAATAAAAATCAAGTAAAAATTAATATCACTAATCTAGCCCAAATTCTGGATATTAGTTCTGTTAATGATTTTATGATTGTAACTCCAGATCTAGACAAGAGTCTAAATTCTATTGTATTTAACGATATAGATAGTATCTACCATGCTTCTCTTAATCTTCCTAGAATAAAGAGAAACGAGTTAATGCTTGACAAGAGCAAAATAGATTTAAAGATAGCCAAGGGGAAAGTATATCCAAGCATTTCGATGTCAGCATCATACGGGGCATTCTACAACTCAAGTAACCACGATCAATTCTTTACTCAGTTTCAGAATAATGCAAGTACATCCGTTGGATTCACCCTTAGTATACCTATTTTTAATAATCTCCAAATAAAGACTAGTATACGTAATGCTAGACTTAATGTCGAAAATACAGAGTTAGAACTTCAATATAATAAACAGACTCTTTTCAAGGAGATTCAAACTGCCCTTACTGATGCCGAAGCCTTTTTTGAGAAAATGTCTGCCGCTGAGGTAAACTTAAATGCGATAAAAGAATCGTTCAAATATGTGGAAGAGAAATTCAATCTAGGGGTACTTACTGGAACAGATTACACCGTAGCCAAAACAAATGTTCTAGTAGCCCAGTCTGAATACTACCAAGCAAAGTATCAATATATATTCCAGCTTACAATTATAGATTTCTACAAAGGAAAAACTATTACACTCTAAAGACGAAAAAGATGAAAAAATTTAAAATGACCACAGGGAAGTGGATATTCTTAATCACTAGCATAATTATAGTAGTATTAATTCTTAATAAAGCCTTTGAAAAAGAGAAGGGTACTTATGTAGAGTATACTACACTAAAGAAGGGATCTATTGTAGAGACGATACCTGCTACTGGGAAAATAAGACCTGTAACGGAGGTAAAAATTAGCCCTGACGTATCAGGAGAAATTATTGAGCTCAACAAGGAAGAGGGTGACTATGTAAAGAAGGGTGAGTTAATCATAAAAATCAAACAAGACGTCTATCTTTCTATACGAGATCAGGCTATGGCAAGTCTTAAATCTACAGAAGCATCTTATTTACAACAAAAGGCACAGCTACACAGTGACTCTCTATCTTACATGCGTAACCTAAGCCTATTTAATAAAGGAGCTATCCCTCAGAGCGAGTTCGAAACTAGCTATGCTCAGTACCAAATATCTATAGAAAGAGTTAAGAGTGCACTCTACAATATTCAGAGTTCAACAGCTGCACTTAATGAGGCGAATGAGAATCTTACCAAGACAACTATTTATGCCCCTATCTCGGGTATAATCTCTAGCCTTAGTGTAGAACAAGGAGAAAGAGTTGTGGGCACATCGCAGATGGCAGGAACAGAAATGCTTCGCATAGCTGATTTTGAGGAGATGGAAGTATTGGTTGATGTTAGTGAAAATGATATCATTAGACTTAGCCATTGTGATACCGCAAAAATTAAAGTTGACGCATACCCTGATAGAACATTTACCGGAATAGTTACACAAATAGCAAATTCAGCAAATAATGATGGTAGTTCCTCTGAGAATATCACATCTTTCGAAGTTAGTATTAGTATATTAGCAGAATCTTACGCTGATTTATCTAAGATATCGTCTCTTCCATTTAGACCTGGCATGTCAGCTTCTGTAGATATTCAAACTCAAAGAAAGGATGACATCTACATTCTACCTATCGAGTGTGTAACAGCTAGAGCTGACCTACAAGAGGCGGACTCAACAGCTGTAAAAAATGACATTATCAACGAATATGTATTCATCATAAAAGGAGAAAATGCAGAACTAAAGAGAGTTCGTACTGGAATTCAAGACTTTAGCTACATAGAAATTATCGAAGGCTTAGATGAATCTATGGAAATAATCAAAGCTCCATACGAAGCGATATCTAAAACACTTCGTGATGGTTCTCTTATTTCTAAACAAGTAATATAAATATAATATGACTCAACATTACCTTTTAATTGAATCTTCAACAGAAACCTGCTCAGTTGGCATCGCCAAAGGAACAAAGCTAGTCGAATCTATAATTATTCTAGAGCCTAGGACTCACGCTAGCTTACTAGCGCCTAGTGTTTCTAAAGTACTTGAGAAAGCTCAAATTGATATCAGCCAAATCGCTGCTGTATGTGTAAGTGAAGGGCCTGGATCATACACTGGACTAAGAGTAGGAGTATCAGTAGCAAAAGGAATATGTTATGGGAGAAGTATTCCTATAATCGGGATTGGAACACTTGATATCCTTGCTCAGATGGCACTTGAGTATGTTGATTCTGAAAATAGTCTAATTATTCCTATGATAGATGCTCGAAGAATGGAAGTGTACACTGCCCATTTTGAGTGCGCTAATAACTCGGGAGAAATCAAGGTTTTAAAATCAACCGAGGTGGAGGCTAAAATTCTAGACGCTTACAGTTTTGAAGCAGAATTTAATTCTGGTAAAAAACTCATTTTTATTGGTGATGGTGTCGCAAAATTCAGAGATATACTACCAGAAGATAAACTTAAGAAATGCTGCTTTATACCGACTACTCCTACAGTTGAAGGAATGCCTGAACTTAGTCATACAGCATTCTCTAATAAGGATTTCGGAGATTCAGCATACTTTGAGCCTTTCTACCTAAAATCATTTGTAGCTGGCACTCCTAAGAAATTACTATAACTGAGTTTATTATTCTGCGCCTAACTCACGTACGACCCAGTTAGGATTTAAAGGAACACAAGTGCCTAAGAGAGGATTTATCTCGAAAAAGGCAGGTAATGAACTTAGGTTATAACTAGAAAGATATATTGAACCCATAGCTGCTGGATCATTTACACTTATCCATTCTAGCTCTTGTGCATCTACTACGCTTGCCCACAGATGTTTATCTGAATCCAAGGAAACTTGATATATTTCGATATCGTATCCCTTTGATTTATAGCTATCATATAAAAGCTTCAATTCAAGATTATACATCTTTTGAAGGTCATTGCTAGCTAACCAGAAACTTAGTATAACTCTTTTATTCTTTAATGACGACAGATCAACCCTTTCACCATTTATATCATTAAGAGAAATAGGTGGGTAGTCATTTAATTCCGCACCTTGTAGCATCTGATCTATTTTGATATCCTTCTCGGCCTGCGAAACATCTGCTGCTAAAAGCTTGACATATCTAGATGTAGGATATACCTCCCTCAGTGCATTTAGCACCTCTCTGAAATATTGAATATCACTATAAGGATCAAATAGCCTCTCTTTTGATAATAAATTCTGATATAATAGGTGTACGCTTACCACTGACGATTTATTTGTCATAATAAACTTTACCGCATCCCTCTTATATGTGATATATAACTTGGATAATTCTTTATTAAGTGACTCAAATCTAGGTTTATCTCCTTGCTCTTGCGCCTGAACAAGCATATTATTTATTCCTGCTAATTCATCATAGAAATCATTCTGTTTTTCTATAAGTCGTTGCAACAACTCTGTATCCTCCGAGCCTTCGACTATCAGGCCTGAATCTGAAAACTTAAGCTTCAAATGCTCACTATTTTGCCCTATAAATGAAGATAAGAAGGCACTTGTATCAGATAGATACATATACTCTGGCTCACCCTCCTGTAAAGAATATACGAACTTTGCTTTTCCAGCCTTCACCGAAGCACTATCTATTAGTTCTATATTTGCTCCTACTAATTTTGATAGATAAACTTTTGATTTATCAGGCATTTCAAGTCCTTCCACTGTAAGTGAGGAATTTCCACCTTTACACGCAGTTAATAATAGCAATAGAAGTAATACAGTACTCAGCTTGTTCATATATTAATTATATTTATTTGAGATTTACAAATTTGAAGATATACGTTTTGCTACCTCCGAAAACTCCTCTGGAGTTAGCTTTAATTTCTCTTTCTTGAAATCTATCTCCCCCTCATTATTTATTGGCATTAAATGTATATGTGCATGTGGAACCTCTAGCCCTATCACAGCCATAGCTACTTTCCTACATGGGTAGGCCTTATATATAGCCTCAGCGACTTTCTTTGCAAAAAGTTGTAAATTTACATACTCTTCATTCGAAAGGTCAAATATATAATCAACCTCTTTCTTTGGAATTACTAGAGTATGCCCCACTTGAAGAGGAAAAATATCTAAAAAGGCATAGAACTCGTCGCTCTCCGCTACTTTATAAGAAGGAATCTCCCCAGATACTATTTTTGAAAATATACTTGCCATATCTTTAGATAGATATATTGATAATCTCGAACTTTAATATTCCAGAAGGAGCTTGCACTTCAACTATATCTCCTTTTTCTTTTCCTAGTAAAGCTTTTCCGATTGGCGAAGTAGCGGCTAATTTACCATCTTTTAAACTCGCCTCACTCTCTCCTACCAATGTATATTCTAGCGTTTGTTTATTCGCCAGATTTAACATCTTCACTTTATTAAGAATGTGAACTCTATCTGTTCCTATTTTTGTTTCGTCTATAATTCTAGCATTAGCTATAAGATTCTCTAACTTAGATATTTTAAGCTCGTGAAGTCCTTGAGCCTCTTTCGCGGCATCATATTCTGCATTCTCAGATAAATCACCCTTATCTCTTGCCTCTGCTATTTGTTTAGAAATTCCAGATCTCTGTCCTATTAAAGTAGATAAATCTGCCTTCAGTTTATCTAATCCTTCTGCTGTTATGTAATGTATTTCTGACATATAATTATATTGGTATAAAAATTAAAAAGAATCCCCCTTTACGAGAACTCTTTAAAAAACTAATGCAAATGTATAAAATAAATTTTTAATATTCGTCTTGATACTTGGGTTTTAGTATCTCTGAATAAATAATTAATTTTTTCTTATCTATTTTTTCTCTTTTCTTTTCTCCGAAGCCATAAGCATCTATGCCACTTATTTGCTCACTCTCATAAGTCTGATCAACAGGGCCTTTACTGTGTGTAGGTGAAGTTCTACCTTCTATCACCGGCTCAGAATATGCAGGCTGTAAATCTTCTTCCGCTTCTTGGTACTCCGATTCAAATCCGTCGTACACATTTTCTCTCTCCCTTTCGTACTTCTGGTCCATACTGTCTAGATCAAAGATTTTAGCAAATATGCTTTCCATCTTCTCTTCCGTATTTCCTTCAACTTCGTCTCTTTGTCGCACTTGCTTTTTAGGCGAACGCTTAGATAGTAGACTGAAAGCGCCTCCTATTACTGCTATTACGACTAATCCTAGTATATCTTCCATTATTGTTTAAATTTCTACAAATATACAAATAATATTAATTAGTGTTCGGCTAACTTGATTTTTTCTTTTATATCTCCGACTGCTGCTTTATCTAATTCTAATTGTTTCTTTAGATCTGTCAGTGAATCGAACTTTCTCTCAGGTCTTATCCACTCCATAAAATCAAGTTTTAAATCTATTCCATAAATACCTTCATTAAAATTTAATATATGAGTTTCTATGGTAACTTGATTATTCGAGCCGATAGTTGGACGTGTTCCGATATTACAGATCCCATCATATTCTTTTCCTTGTACGTGCGCCTTCACATAATAAACTCCATTTCCTGGCACTAATTTTAGAGGTTCATATAACTGCATATTAGCTGTAGGGAAGCCTATTGTACGTCCGATTCTATTCCCTAGCACTACTACTCCCTTCATCGAATAGCGATAACCTAATAATTCATTCGCCTCTCCGACCATTCCTTCAAGGAGTTTATTTCTCACTATGGTAGAGCTTACTCGCTTATTTGAATGATAATACTCACCCACCTCGATAGTGTTTATTCCGCAAGAAAGAGCTATTTCACTAAGGCTACTTCTAGATGGTAGTTTATCTCGCCCTAACCTATGATCATACCCTATTATCATAGACGTAATGCCATATTTTTCTTTCAAATATGTCTCTAAAAATTCTTTTGTAGTTAGTTGGCTGAATTCCTTACTGAAATGCACCACGTGGAAATAATCGACACCTAAACCGAGTATCTGCTCCTTCTTTTCTTCCATCGTGGTTAGAAGCCTTAACTGGTAGGCATCTTGTTGTAGAATCGTTCTTGGGTGGGGCCAAAACGTTATTACGGCACTCTTATGTCCTAATTCTTTTGCCTCTCTTACAAGGGCTGTTATTATTTCGCGATGGCCTAAATGTACTCCATCGAAAAAACCTGTTGCACATACTTTCATATCTACGATTCTTCTGATAATTTCATGACCTTACCTTCATAATTCTTAAGAAGTCCTTCTGCATAGGATAATAAGGACAATGCCTCTTTCATCGCCTTTTCAATATTCTCCAAGGAATTCTCAGGGTTCTCTACTTGCTTAATAAGAATTTCTAACTCCTCTAAGGCCTTCTCGTAACTTAATTTTTCCGTCTCTTTCATAGGGCTATTCTTCTATTGTAAGGGAATTCGCAACTCCCTTTATTTTCTTAACTATACATTCCAACTCACCTTTATGAGTAAGTAACATAATCTCATCACCTTCTTTTATCTTCTCAATTGAACTTTGTTTCACTCCTTCCTTAAAAATTAAGGCATATCCTCCTTCTAAAACACGTCTTGGATTTAGATTTTCAAGGATCTGACGATAAAAGTTTAGTTTTTGCTTCTGCGAAGCAATATTATTTTCAATTCTTATGAACATCTTCTGCCTAAGAGATAAGATTCTAGCCGCCTCGCCAGTTATCCTACTTCTTAGGGTATTTGACAATCTCTGCTTCAGCGCTGAGAGTTTTAACTCCTGCTCATTAAAAATCCCTAATATATAATCAGCTAGCGCAGTAGGTGTTTTGACACTAACTCTTGCAACCATATCACAAATATGATAGTCGTGATCATGTCCAACAGCTATCATTACAGGAAGGGGATATTGGGCCACATTAGTTGCTAGATTATAATCATCAAAACAACTTAAGTCATTTACCGAACCTCCACCTCGCATAATTAATACCGCATCAAAATCCTTCTCACCTGAGCTTATTTGGGCTATAACCTCGTCAAGGGCTCTAATTATTCCTTCAGGGGCGATATTGCCCTGCATAGGGGCCGAAAAAAAATCAAAATTTAACGAATACTCCTGACTCCCGGCTTCTACGTGTTTCATAAAGTCCCTATAACCAGCTGCCGTTTCTGAAGAAATAACTGCAAAATTTCTAGGAAGTACAGGTAAATCGATAGTTGTATTCATATCAAACATACCCTCTTTCTTTAGGCGCTCTATTACTGCTAACTTCTTCAACTCGTTATCTCCTACAGTAAATGTAGGGTCGATATCTTTCACCACGAGGCTGATCCCATACACTTCTGAAAACATCACCTTAACTCGTAAAAGTACGGACATGCCTTCACTTAAATCTTTAGTTGTAGAATGTTGAAAATAAGAAGATATGATAGTCCAGCTAGATCTCCATACAACTGCCCTGACCTTGGCTACCACCTCGTCACCTTCCTCCTGCAGCTCTACCAAATCCATATAGCAGTGCCCTGAGTAGTTTACATTCAAGGATGATATTTCAGCTCTGACCCATATAAACTCAGGGAATGAAACATTTACTTGTTCTTTGACTCGGACTAGGAGTTCACTTAATTTTAGTCCTTTTGGAGCATTCATACTGCAAATTTAACTATTTACTACAATCAACACTAAAATTTGAGTAACTTTGACAAAAATTTCACGACATGGCAGACTCATTTTTAGAAAAAAGACTTAGTGACTATAACGATTCTAAAGGAACAAGGAGTGTAAAGAAAAAGAGCAGCATAAAATCTCTTAACGATCTCATACTTAAAAACCGCAGCCATAGGCATTTCAGACACGACTTACCTCCTTCCCAGGAACAATTAAAAGAAATAATTAATGTTACAAACAAAATTCCTAGTGCTAGAAATGCACAGGTTTTAAGATACAAAATTGTTAGTGAACAAAAGTGCGACTTGATAACCAAGAATCTTAAACTAGGGGCTGCACTTAGCGAACTTCAACTGCCTCACAGCGGACACGCACCTACTGCGTACATTATCATCTGCAGTACTGTTCCTGAGAACAAATGGGTAGATATGGACCTTGGCATAAGTGCACAGACTATGCTACTAAAGGCTGTTGAACTCGGATTAAATGGTATCTGCATAGGGGCATTTAACAAAGAACAACTCGTTGAAGATTTTAAGCTAGAGTATGAACCACTTTTGATGCTTGGGCTAGGAGTAGGCGAAGACAAGATACAGCTTACTTGTGCAAAGGCTCAAGAAAGCGAAGGCTATACATATTATAGAAAAGACGGTGTGCATTTCGTGCCGAAAATAAATATTGATGATTTAATTATTCCCTAAATATGGAAGCAAAGAAAGACCCTATGGGATATGCCATCTATCAAAGTTGGCAAAAGAAAAAAGGCAAACTGATAGTATCATCCTCAATGTTTGATGACGATGAGATCCCTACTGATATTCTTATGAGAGAGTACAAGGACATGCCGAAGGTAGAACAAAAAGCTATAAGCTATATTAGTAAAGCGAGCAAAGATAGATTCGTTAATATTTTAGACGTAGGGGCAGGGAGCGGGACACACTCTTTAGAACTTTGCAAGCGTTGTCCTAATGCAAATATACACGCCATCGATATTTCTCCTTATTCCGTTATGACGATGAGAGAAAGGGGTTTAGAAAATGTAGACTGTATTGATTTTTTTGCACTTAGGTCTCAAAATGGAGACTCACTAAAAAGCTACGACTTCATAATTATGCTTATGAATGGCTCTGGAATAATTGGAAAAGTATCTAGGATGGCTGAGTTTTTTCAAACCCTTGATAAGATACTTAAACCTGGGGGTGAACTCATCCTAGATTCTTCTGACCTAAGATATCTGTACGAAGATGAAGACGGTTCTTTCCTGATAGATCTTAATGATGACTACTACGGGGAGGTCGACTTTCAAATGGAGTATAGAGCGCAGGATGGCACCAAAGTCACAGGGGACAGCTTTGACTGGCTCTATGTTGACATAGACACTCTGATTTACTATGCTCTGCAGCACGGATATACTGTGGAAAAATTAATAGATGGAGAAAACTACCACTACTTAGCTAAGATTTATAAAAAACAATAAAGAATAATAAATGATGAAAATTGTATTTCTTGACACCAATACCATAGGTGATGATATATCACTAGATAAACTTAAGGAATTCGGAGAACTAAAACTATATCAAAGTACCACGAGCGAGCAAGTAGACGAGAGAATAGCTGGTTATGATGTAGTTATAGTCAATAAGGTACAAATCAGAAAAGCGAATATCGATGCCTCCGCTTCCCTAAAACTAATCTGCGTCACTGCCACTGGAATAAACAATATAGACTTTGAATATGCCGAGTCAAAAAACATTCCAGTAAGAAATGTAGCAAACTACTCGACTGAAAGCGTTGCTCAGGTTACATTTATGTTTATGCTCAACCTCGTTGGCAAGGCTAACTATTTCGACACTTATGTAAAATCCGGAGACTACTCTAAAAGCGGAAACTTCACAAACGTATCCAACCCTTTCTTTGAGTTGAAGGGTAAAAAATTAGGAATTATAGCCATGGGCAATATCGGACTTCGCGTAGCCTCGATAGCTAAAGCCTTCGGTATGGAAGTTGCCTACTTCTCGACCTCTGGTACTTCCCACTGCAAAGAATACCCATCTTTAAGCCTCGAAGAACTTCTAAGCACTAGTGATATCGTTTCTATCCACGCTCCCCTAAATGAAAGAACACTAAATCTTATAAACATAGATAACCTTAAACTAATGAAACGCTCAGGCTTCATCATAAATATCGGAAGAGGTGGCATCATTAATGAAAGCGATCTTGTAGAAGCCCTAAATTCTGATTACCTAGCTGGAGCGGCTATCGATGTATTTGAAAAAGAACCTATCGCGGCAAACCACCCATACCTTGAAAAAATTAAAGATCCATCGAAACTTATTCTAGCACCTCACATAGGCTGGACAAGCATAGAAGCCCGCACCCTCCTAATAGATAAACTTGTAGAAAATATCGCCAAGGAGGCCCCTCTGCAAAATCCTGTATACTAGTTAATTACAAAAAAACCACCTTTATTTTCGACTAGTCTTTTTGCAGATTGCTGAAAATCAACGTGATACAGGAGGGCCTAGTCGGGAGTTCCTTCGATTGTATGAGGGTGGTTTAGACAAATTAATAGGCGCGCAGAAAGCACAAGTCTCTCGTATTGAAAATGGTAAAAATTTAACGATCGCTACCATTATCAAAGTTTTCAAAGCTTTAAATTTAGAAGTAAAACTAAAGATAGAGGATGTTGAAGTTGAAGTTGAATTATCATTGACATAAATCAAAGCCTCTTTTACTCTTCTTTCCAGTTTATGTGGCATGCAGAATCGTGCTCTCATAAAAGGGCATACCACAGCACACAAACCAAATGGCTCACAAAGAATCTTCAGTTAAACAAGTTTACGAAAGCATTCCAACTACATAAAGAAAATATGGCGCTAGACACAAATCTAGTCTTCTACGATAGCTTGGAGTATGGCGATGTAGTAGGTAGAATATGTAGCACTATGTAGTATAGTACGGCTATTCTCTCAGCTGTAAAGATTAAGAGGAAACAATAAATCCTATAATAAGGAGAAGTCAAATCAATATTATGTTCTTTTTGATTCTACTAGTCTTTTTATGCTTTTGTCGAGTAATAGACTTATTGATCCTGCAATTATGTTTGCAATTAATATAATAACTATTCTGTTATCTATATACAATTTAAGAATATAGAACGCTGTGAAGACTAAAATAAGGTACACGAAAAAATATAATATATACCTCAATACTAATTCTAGTCTCATTTTTGGAGTATTTTCTTCTTTATTCATGTTTCAGATTTATTAGTAAATTACCTACTCTATCAGCTTTTCGGCATACGCTTTAATTATTAAGCCAAATATCGTAAAATATTATGTAAATTCCTAGACATCTGACATAAATCAAAGCCTCTTTTACTCTTCTTTCCAGTTTATGTGGCATGCAGAATCGTGCTCTCAGAGCGAAAAGATTTTTTAGGCCCCTCTGCAAAATCCTGTATATTAGTTAATTACAAAAAGACCACCTATATTTTCGACTAGTCTTTTTGCAGATTGCTGAAAATCAACGTGATACAGGAGGGCCTAGTCTAGCATGTATTTGTAAGATACGGATCTGGTCGGGAGTTCTAGGCGATCAAGTAGTCGCATTATGAAATTTTCAACTAGGTCTTCGATTGTATGAGGGTGGTTATAGAAGGTTGGGCATGCTGGCATAATCTGCGCACTAGCTTGTGAGAGTAGAGTTAGATTCTGCAAATGAATTAGACTTAGGGGTGATTCACGAGGAACTATTATTAAAGTCTTTCTTTCTTTTAGCATTACATCTGCTGCACGTGAGATAAGATCGATAGATATTCCTGAGGCTATTCTTCCGACACAACCCATACTTGCTGGAAGAATAATCATAGCATCTGCACAGTTTGAACCTGAAGCATAAGCTGTATGAAAATCGAAGTTATCAAGTAGTTCAAACCCGCATTCTTTCACAAAGTTCGCAAGAGCTGCAGGCTGTTTATGACTTTCCTCTTTTTGCCCCTCGCTCAACTCTTCTTCCCATATCCCACAAGCGGTGGAAGACGCTACGACTGCCACTTGCAACTGTGTACCAGCTGCACGCAGAAGGGCTAGCTCACTCAGGAGTGTTTTAGCATAGATTGAGCCTGAAGCACCTGATATTGCGATTAGCACCTTCATTACTTCTGCTTTGAATCTATTTGTATCGTTACAGGTCCGTTATTTACGAGAGATATCTCCATATCTGCTCCAAAGACTCCAGAAAATACTGGATTTTCAAGGGCTAGTGCAAGCTGTTTCTTAAATTCCTCAAATAGTGGTTTTGAGATATCTGGATGTGCAGCTTTTATGTATGAGGGTCTATTCCCTTTCTTTGTCGAGGCCATGAGTGTAAACTGACTAACAGCTAATATCTGACCATTGACTTCTTTGACAGATAGGTTCATCACTCCTTGATTATCATCAAATATTCTGAGCCCAACGATTTTCTTACATAGATAATCTATATCCTCTGCCCCATCATCCTCAGCGATTCCTACTAGGATGAGCATTCCTTCATTTATATGACTATAAACTAGACCATCTATCAGGACTGAGGCCTGACGCACTCTTTGTATTACAACTTTCATTCTATGTATTTATTATTTAGACCAATCTTAGCACTTCACTATCATCGGTAAGCTTAAGATCCTTCCACGAAATTCGGGTAAGTAAAAGAACTCCAGGACTTTTTCCGACTTCAAAACTACCTTTTATTTCATTAACTCCTTGTATCTGAGCACCCTCCAGGGTAACTCGCCTTAAGACATCCTCTAGCCTTCCTTCTGTCACTTTAATTTTTTCTAAAAAGGTATTTAGTCGTTTTTGATCCTCTTGTGAATCTATAATTTCGTCTCCACTCTTGAAGAATACATCTTGAGTGAAGCCCTCTGCTCCTGCTACAAAGTCTGGGCAAAGGATGCCATTATAGAACTCTGTACTCTGAATTTCCCTACCTTCTAACTTTTCTACCGCTAGAATCTTTGACTTCTCGTCCAAACTTATGTATGATGTTTTCATCTGTTCGCCAGCCATTGTAATTAGCAGATTGGCTGCCAATGTTCGTTTTGGAGTCTGCATCACTTCTTTCTTGATTTATTTGTGGTCTTACACTTGTGTACTCGTTAGGTCTAAGAGATGTATGTTCTCTAGCTGGTTTCTTTTTAGTTTCATTGATCTGCGTTTTAATTGTCAAACCTTTGACGCTATAGTCTGGAATCTTCTCTACCTCAGAAAGATTACCAAAGATAAAAAAGAGATTTGAAGGGTATAGCTCTTTGAGCAATATCAAATCTAAACTGTCTTGAGTCTTTTTAATTTGCGCTAGGCTATCAATAAATTCTAGTTCTCTCTCTATACTTGTCTCTAGTAGATTATACCTTAAAACCTCTAACTGTTCTTTTTTTGCAAGTTTTAAACTATCCACTAGGATTTTATCCTTAAGTAATTTGTAATGTCCTGGCTCTAGCACGAAAGTAGCAGTGCTATCATTTACTAGTGTGGTATCTTTCAGCACAAGAGAATCTTTCTGTACAAGAGAATCACTCAGTTTAAGTGAGTCGCTCAATTTAAGAGAGTCGCTGAAAATAAGGGAATCTTTCAGCACCCAATACGGTCTTTTTCTTAATTCTTCTAGATGTGCTAATCTTTCTTCCTCTATACTCTCTAGTTTCTCATTATATTCTTTTGTTGTGCCCTCAAAATCAAATTCTCTTACTGCTTTTTTCATCTTCTCTTCTTGCTCTTGCACTACCTTCTCGTAAAAATCTTCGTTAAAAGCATTATACAGAACAAAATATTTTGCTCTCTTATAATGATTATTCTTATAAATAGGATTTCCATATTCTGGAATAGAATCCATAACATTTCTAATAAAAACTGACAATTCTTCGTTATAGGTCCTTATTTCCTGTAAAACCTCGAGTCTATCCTCAAATCTTATCTTAACTTTTTTAAGTATCTCGACATATTCATCTGGAATATCAATATAATGATTTACTGTATTTTTAAATATCTCAGTATTATAGCCATACTTATTAAAAATAGGTTCATATACTAGGGTTGAATCCTCTAATTTCTTCCCCTTTATATTTTTATCAACATAGGCATCTAAGAGATACATTTCATAATAGATGTCTTCTAAATCTTTTTCAGATATTAGCGTCCTTTGCTCGCAAGAGAGCAATGCTATAAGAGAAAAAGCAAGTATATATATAGCTTTATATTTCATTGTTTCGATTTTGACCCACAAAGTTAATTTTTATTATTATTTTTGCCAACGTAAAGTAGTATAAAATGAAATCAAAAGTAAATACCCTCGTACTAGGCTCAGGTGGAAGAGAACACGCAATAGCCTGGAAAATAGCGCAAAGCGCCAATTTGAATCAGCTTTTCTGTCTTCCTGGGAATCCTGGAACTCTTTCTTTTGCTAAAAATATTGAAGGCTCTGTAAATGATTTTGATAAAATTAAGGCCTCAGTTCTTGAAAATAGCATAGATTTAGTAGTCGTTGGACCTGAAGATCCACTAGTAAATGGAATTCAAGATTTTTTTCAACACGACCCTGAATTATCAAATGTAAAGGTTATCGGACCTAACAAGTTAGCCGCGACTATGGAAGGCAGCAAAGATTTTGCAAAAGCCTTTATGACTCGTCATAATATCCCGACGGCTGCATACGCTAGCTTCACAGAAGAGAGCTACGAGGAGGCTTGTAAATTCCTTGAAGGCTTAAAAGCACCTTACGTACTTAAGGCTGATGGACTAGCTGCTGGCAAGGGTGTTCTTATTATAGATGACCTAGAAGAGGCAAAGGCTTCACTTAAGGAAATGTTCTCTGGAAAATTTGGAGCAGCTGGTAATACTGTTGTAATAGAGGAATTTTTATCTGGCATCGAGATTTCTGTTTTTGTTCTAACTGATTCAAAGAATTATATGATATTGCCGCAGGCTAAAGATTATAAGAGGATTGGAGATGGAGATACAGGCTTAAACACTGGAGGCATGGGAGCTGTTTCTCCTGTTCCTTTTGCTGACGAGGCTTTTATGAAGAAGGTTGAAGATCGCATTATCAAGCCGACTATTGACGGCTTTGCTAAAGATAATTTTGACTATGTAGGCTTTGTGTTTATCGGGCTTATGAACTGTGATTCAGAACCTAAGGTGATAGAATATAATGTGCGTATGGGTGACCCTGAAACAGAGGCTGTTATGGCACGTATAGATAGTGATTTATTATCACATTTATGGGCGGCTGGGGAGCGTAATTTAGCATCCGAACAGTTAAAAATCTCAGATAAAACAGCCTTAACGCTAATAGCAGTATCAGGTGGATATCCTGAAGACTATGCAAAGGGTTATGAAATCACAGGATTAGACCAGCTAGAGAACATCATCAGCTTCCATTCGGGAACAGCTATCAAAGATGGAGTTCTTGTAAGTAATGGAGGAAGGGTACTTGCCCTAACAACTCTCGCTGAGAATATTCAAGATGCAAGAAAGCACATGTATTGCGAAATAGAAAAAGTAAAATTTAAAGATATGTACCACCGCCAAGATATTGGCAATGATTTGATCAAGAAGTAATGATAAAAATCCTTTCCCAAATGTTTAAAAAGTTCATTGTAGTATTCCTTATTTCCCTAATATTTATTCCTAAAGCAAAGGCCTCAGAGACTGATTTCTCTGTGTGGGGTCTTGTTTTCGCAAAGATAAGTTTAGTGCCTCAAAAGCTAAATCTGAATATCGTAGAAGAGTTTAGATATTATAATGACGTCACCACCTTTGACCTACACCATACATCACTAGGTCTAAATTCGAATGTTCATCGTAACCTTAACATTGGAATGAACTATCATATATTTCAGCTACGTCGTTCCTCTGGCGAATATTATATGATGCACGGCCCTGAGCTACAAGTATTAGGTCACCACAGCTTTAATGGCTTCACTATCTCTCTTTTAGAGCGTCTTGGCTATTATTATGCTCAAATAGAAGGAAACCCTACTGCAAGTCTTGAACATTTCGAATTAAGGAATTTGTTAACTTTAAAGTATAAAATAGGTAATACCCGTTTTACACCCTTTGTAGCGGTAGAGCCTTTTGTTAAACTAAATGGAGATGACTTCGGCAAATGGACTGAGGTAAGATATTTAGCTGGCACTGAAATTAAGTTAAATGCGCATAATGTCATATCTATTAGGGCTGCCCTAGTTAATAAGAATGCCTTTAAAGATATATACATTAACCGCTTTGTACTAGGGATAGACTACATTGTTAGCTTCTAAATAATACATTATGGCAACGTACAAAAAAGCAAGAATGACTGTATGGACAAGTATTTATATTGTTTGTCTTCTGCCTATCGTTGCCTATATCGTACTTCAGCTACCTGTTACTCAAACATTCATCGCTCACAAGGTAGGGCAGCACATCTCTAAGCAAATTGACGGCAAGATTGGCATAGAGGAGGTTCGTATTGCTTTTTTTAATAGAGTAAGTATAAAAAATGCCTATGTGGTAGGGCTCCAAAATGACACCCTTGGCCGCATTGGCAAATTAAACTTATCCTTCTCTGCTAGGAATTTACTTAGGGGAGATCTCAGAATTAACCGTCTCTATATAGATGGGGGATCATTTAATTATATCACAGACAAAGAAGGTGTAAATAACCTTAGTGATATATTTAACTTGGAAAAATCTGGAGAAGGAGGACCTCTAAACCTTCCAGAATTTCATATTAGACATTTAGATATCAAGAACTTCGCCTTTAGGTATGGGAGTTACGAAGACTTTGTCCCTGGACATCCTGAATGTATGGATTTCTCGGATATGGACATCTCAAAGATTCAAATTAAACTAAACGAGGTAGGTGTAGATAAGCACGGTACACTTAGGGCCAATATTCGTCAACTTAGCGCTAGGGACAAAAGTGGCTGGGAGTGTAGAACACTTCAGGCTAAATATACCCAAGACAGAGATGGAGCAAGACTAGAGAATCTAATTCTTGCTGATAATTATTCTAGGATATTCGCAGATTATCTGCATTTTAACAGCAAGCACTTCACAGACATAAGTGATTTTCTGAACAAGATTATTATGGAGGCTGATTTTGTTGATTCATATTTTGACTTCCGCACTCTCGGTAAGATTACTGAATCAATGAGAGGAAACGAACTAGGGGTATATTTACACGGCAGAGCCTATGGACCTGTTAGTAACTTAAGATTTGACAATATTAAGCTTAGTACCGAAACTAAGGAAAGTGATTTAATTGTAAACGGCTCCTTAACTGAACTACCTGGTGGACTAAATTTAGGTATTTACATAGATGAATTTCGTTCTAACTATCTAGATCTAGAGCGTAGTATTGCTGATTTTTCTGGAAAAGAGATAGCTTCAAATATTAGTGATAGTTTGGCAAATATGAATCTTTTTTATTCTGGTAACCTTATTGGAAGACTTGATTCTTTAAACAGCACGGGAGAACTAATTACTCCAAAAGGTCTAATTAATTATGATGTAAATCTATCCTTAGCTTCAGACTCAACAAAGATAAATGCTAACATCGCGACAAAGGAACTAGACCTAGGAGCATTCCTTAATACTTCTTCTTTAGGAACCGCTACTCTTAACACTTCGGTGACTGCAGTTTTGGCAGAAGATAGTGGTGTTAAATTAGATTTCAAGAATACAAAAATAAGTCATCTAGAATTCAATGACTATGCCTACTCCAACATTATGGTACAGGGCAACTACAAATCAGATATTATTGATGCTAGAATTGTCAGTCATGACCCGAACCTTAGCCTTATCTTTCAGGGACAAGTAGGCCTTAATCCAGATAATAGACTACTTCGCGCTTATGTAGATATTCCTTATGCTAATTTAGATACTCTCAACTTTATAAAGACTAAGAGCCGACAATCTTTAATTAGGTTTAATGCTATAGCTAATCTAGTCTGCCCCGATAGTACTGGGATAGATTATCTTGGCTCTGTTTCAATTAGGGATCTAAATTATCAAAATGTAAATGGAGACTATAATATAGAAGATATAAAGGTAACATCTGATGTAAGTGACGATATTTATAATGTAACTCTCAACTCTGGTCCTATAGATGTAAAATATCAGGGAGAGGCTGCCTTATCTAACTTTTTGGCAATGGTTCAGAGTGAACTCTCATACGGAAGATTACCTAAAACAAATTCAAGGCTATCTGTTATTTCTAAAAATACAACTAAGCTTTTTTCTGTTATCATGCCTCAACTTTATATTGCAGACAGTACGCTAGTAAATTTGAATTTCAATGAGAACGCAGATAAGCTATTCTCGGCACACTCAGATAAGATCATTTTTAAGAAAAATTACATTAACGAGCTAGACATCTCTCTCACTAAGCCTGATAGCGCTTTAGTTCTAGAGTTAAAGAGTCCTGAGATGTTTGTAAATAATGCCCTTATTCAAGATAATATAATCAGTACAAGAACTTTTAACTCTAAGATTGATTTTCACTATGAGTTTCAA
>CAYJFD010000016.1:0-26043 GCA_964369605.1 uncultured Muribaculaceae bacterium
GAAATTCACATCATTAAAGAATAATGCGCATATAGAAACAAAGATGATAATGCTACAAATTAAAACCTTATTATGCTCGTAGGATCTTCCAGATATTCTATCTATTTTATTCAATAGCTTATAACGGTTCTTACCTTCGTTACTTTCGTTATTTACTGTGCCAGGCACTTTAATAAACTGGGGAAGGTATATTAATGAGAATAATGTTGTACCTACCAAAATTAGAGATGAGAATAGTCCGAAATCTTGAAGAAGTTTTGAATTAGTAAATAGTAAACCTATGAAGGCTCCTATAGTTGTAACGCTTCCGATCGTTAGTGGATAACTAAGTTCTTTGATTACACTGTAGATATCTTTAGAGTGTTCTGCATGAGATATTAGGTGTATAGAGTAACTAAAAGCTAGACCAAAAATAATAGATCCAGAGCCTACGGCAATAAGCGAGATATTGCCTTGTATAAGATAAGCGAGACTTAGAGAGAAGAGTACCCCAAAAACAACAGGCATTAGTAACAGAATAATATTTCTTCTACTTCTAAATGCACAGACTATGAATATAACTACTACTAAAATAGCTATGTTCAGCGTTATCATACTATCTCTCTTAATCTGAACTGCATTATAGTGGGCTACTGCTGGTGCTCCAAAGTATTCGATAAGTAATTCAGGATATTGGCTAGAGATATCTTGAATGCTTGATTCAATAGATCGGATTAATTCTTTACTGTTATTATTGGTCTTTGGATCTATGTAGAATAATAGGGTGGATTTATCTTCCGAAAAAACATAGCCGTCTAAAATATTGTAACTGAAATTATGTCCCATACTTTGTAGAGAACTTAGTTTGGGTGTAGCTATTCCTAGTGGGTCACGATAGATAAAATCACTGATATATGCTCCCATAAAAGAACTAAGTTGGTCATAGTTAGAGCGCATCTTCATTTTTATATTCTCTGTTGAGGTAAGAGAGTCGAGTTTATTATAGTCAGACTCTGTTAGTAGTACAGGGAGGTGCTCATAGATGAACTGGCTAATTGAATCTATCTTTGAGTCGTCGACTTTAGCTGTAAGTTTTGCATTTTGATAAAAGGCTTCAGTATTTATAAGGCTTTCGCTAAGCAAATCAGCACAGTCTATCATATCATATTCAGTGTCAGATATTCCAGGCTCCTTGGAAATATGTTCTGATGTGATAAGAATGGCAATACGAGAGGTTAAGGTCTGCTCTCCTAGGACCTTTGTTAAATTTTGCTCACTTTCTGGGAAGAAGGCTGTTATATCTTCTTGAAAGCGGATATTGATCGCTCCTATAGCCATTATCCCTGAGAGTAAAATTAAGGATAACCACATCACAAGTCTATGAGAAGCGAAATAGTCGTATATTTTTGTAAAAAAGCTAGGCATGGGTACTCCTTTTTCTAAAGATAGTGAGTAAGCAGAATGATAGTACAAACATCAAAAGTCCGCATACAACAGAAAGGGCTGATGCTCCGATAAGGTATTGAATGATATCCTGATAGACAGTCTCTAGATTAATGTTTGAAAATTCAATTCTTTTATTAGTCCCTAGTATTACTCCACCTAAATAATGGCTGCCATATAGTATGAAAGGTATCATTGGAGGAATACTTATATTAGAACTTAGTAATGTAATAATCTTGTTAACTTTTACTAGGTGAGCAACCAGGGCTGCGACTACCATCTGGTAACCCCAAATAGGAAATATGCCAAAGAAAATCCCAAGTCCCATAGCTGCACTCAAACGAAGATTTGACTCTTTAGTATGAGTTAAATTTTCCTTCAAGAGCCTAACGATATTAGAAGGGTTACAGGCTTTGATAAACTTCAGAGGATAGTAATATAATAATGCCAATAGGACAAGTATCAGGTTAACTACACTTATTCTGAAAAAATCTTTTAGTGGTTTGAAATGTGATATGCGCTGATCTCCAGGAGCGTAGTATACAGATATCGGAATGTTACTTACATTGATGCCACGCCACGCAGCACGTACTATAATTTCTACTTCAAATTCGTACCTATTTGACAAATAATGTTTGTTAGCAATGTTTTTGATAGGGTAGAGTCGAAAACCTGATTGAGTATCTTCCAGTTTTTGCCAAGTTTCTACATAATACCAGAAGTTAGAAAATCTATTTGCAAAGGTATTTTGTGTAGGCATATTTTCGCTCTTTAGATTTCTTGCTCCTATAATCAAAGAATTAGGGGCCTGCTCTAGTTTATCTATGAAGAGTACTATATCACTTGCATAATGCTGACCATCAGAATCCATGGTTAGAATATATTCAAAACCATTATTGGATGCGTATTTTAGTGCCTGTTTTATGGCGTAGCCCTTGCCTTTATTTGTGGCGTACTCTATTTTATTAACAGAGAGTGAGTCTAGTATTTCAGCGGTATTGTCAGTGGAACCATCATTTACAACTAAGATATCGTCGCTATACTCTCGTAACTGCTCTATTACAGATGCGAGAGTGCTATGATTGTTATATGTTGGTATAACGATCAAAACCTTATTCTTTTTTATCCTCTCTCTAATATTATTCATAGTTATCGAATGCTAGCCTTTAGTTTCATTACATTTTCCTGCCCAGATAGTATTTGGGCAGTAATGTTTATGCTTTCGTTGTTTTGTTTTAAGTTAATGATAAGTTCTAGTTCTTTGTGAATTTCAGGGATGATGGCAGTTAAGAACTTCACTTCTTTAATCTCACTAAATTTAATCTTTCTAAGTAAAATATCTGAGCAACATTCTTTAACTAGCTGTATAGTACAAACTCCGGGTACGATTGGATTATTAGGAAAGTGACCCTCAAAAACCTTCGAATTCGGAATAGGCTCTGCATTAAAATGATAAGTATCACCATTCTCGGAGATATATGTTCTATTAAATACTTTCATAAACTTACTTGGTGAAAATTTCAGGTTTAATATCTGCATTTATCTGCTTTGAATTAAAGTAGTAAGCAGTGTAGGAGCCCTTACTCTCATCTATTCTCATAGAATTTAGTGTCATATTCTGTTCATCGAAAACCAAAGTAATACTTGTAATATATCTCTTGATTCTCTTCTCTGATGGATAAAGGCTAATCTTGTATTGGCCTTCTATCTTTTCAAGCTTCCGCTCCCAACCTCTTCCTAATTTTGCAACATCTCCTGACATAGAGGCTTGCATCATATAGGAAATTTGCTTCATAAGAGGATTAGATGATGCGCTTTGCTCTATGGCTTTACCATCATTTACTATTATAAAGTCTTCATTACTAATAATAATTTTATCTCCTACTGGCTCATCATAGTACATCGCTATGTTTCCTGTGTTGTCATAGTAGAAGTCTCCTTCCTTGATTAAAGGCTTCTTAATGTTAACAATGCTCTTCTCTAGCAAGAATCTTGCTACGATAGTAAGGTTTTTAGAGCTAGCCTCGTTAAGTTTTTTCTCAAATTCAGATGTGATCTCCTCACCTTGGGCGAACACTGAAAGAGAAATAATTATAATATTTATAATCAGTAATAATCGTTTCATACTAGATCCTTAATTAATTTAGTAATTCGTTAATAGAGACTGCTTTGTAGCCGTTATCTCTGATATATGTTAATAGCATATCTGTGAGCTCTAGAGTACCTACACGATTATCATGTAGGAGAATAATGTCTCCACCATCGATTTTATCGATAACCCTGCTATATATTTTTTTTACATCTTGTTTTACAGTGTCATACGAGCGAATACTCCAACCTATAGAGATGAGTCCAGATGCAGTTACTGCCTTGCCAATAGGAGGATTACTTACTCCAAAAGGAGGGCGGAAGTAAATATTGTTTTCACCTGTTATGTCTTCAATGACTTTCTTACATTCAAGGATCTCCGTTAGAATTCTTTTGCGACTTTGTATAGGGAATGACGGCTTATGCCACATTGAATGATTACCTATTGTATGTCCTTGACTATGAATCTGCCTTACTAGTTCTGGATATTGCTTAGCCTTTGATCCTATAATAAAAAAACTAGCTTTTACCTGGTACTCATCAAGAAGTTTTAGAAGTCGAGGCGTAGTTTGTGGATCGACTCCATCGTCAAAGGTAAGGGCTATATTTTTTGTTGCTTTAGGAGCACGACAAATACTTCTTAGATAGATCCCAAGAGATATACTCCACGAAAAATAGAAGAGTATAGCAAAAATGATACTTATTATAAGAAGAATTATATACATTTTATTGTTATTTGTGAATGAATTTTTCCGTAGATATCATTCTGGATTTTAATCGTTTCTAATTGATTATCAGTAAGATTTTGCTCCGCATTTCCAGAAGATGCATTAATTTTTAGATATATGGCCTCTGCAAGGCTTCCGCACCATTCCTTTGAACAAAGTTCTTTTGCCGAAATTGCGCTGTCTAAGCGCTTAGAATCGAAATCTACTTCCAAGTTAAAATCAAAATCTGTAATCTTTGCCTGAGAGCATGTTTTCTGTTCCGCACTAAGTACGAAAAAAATAGCTCCTTGCCCCCTCTCCTTCTGGGTTAGCATTCCTAGTCTGTCAAGTATGGAGTTAACAGTAGGTGTGAGTTCGTCAAATATTCCTATCAGTACAGCCTTTGCTCCTTTGTGCTCTATCTGAAGCATAGCATCGATGAGTGCACCTTCAAAACTTGTAAAGCGGTGACTAATAGTATTGTTGTAGCATTTAAGCGACTTAATAAGAGCTACTTGTGCGCCAACAGTATTAAACGTTGATTGGATAAACGGGGTAGGATTGAGCATACTTTCTTGTGCTTCGACGATATTTGCTAGAAATTTTTCACTATCAGCGATACATCCAAGCCAAGTACCAGTGATAATAGCATCTACCTCACCGAAGGACTTATAATCTTCAAGGCTATCAAGAGCTGTACAAACCCCCATTTTTACAAGAGAGCTCATTCTACGCCTAATGTTCATATTCGGAATCAATTCCTTGATATCCCTACTTAGAGCATCGTGCTTTTTTATGCAGTTGATGTAATAGTTCATTATCTTGAAAATATTAAGGTTGAACAGTTTCCTCCAAATCCAAATGAAGAGGATAAGACGTATTTAATATCAATGTCTGTTTTGCTTTCTGTTATGAGGCAGCTTCCCTCGAGTATGGGCTTTGTTAATCTGAGGTTAGCAAAGATAGTGCTATGCAATATCGATAAGACAGAGAACACAGCCTCTATTCCACCTGCAGCGGCTAGGGTATGGCCTGTGTAGCTTTTTGTGGAGCTACAAGCGAGTCTTGTTTTATCCGGAGAAAGTCTTTCAAGGGCAGCTAGTTCTGAGGAGTCATTATTGTTAGTGCCAGTACCGTGCAGGTTTATGTAGTCAATATCGTCTATGCTGATCTGTGCCATAGTTAAAGCCTCGGACATAGCTAGGAATGCACCGTCGCCTTGTTCAGATGTGGCCGTTTGATGGTGAGCGTCATTTGCGTTAGCATAGCCTACAAGGGTACAGAGGCTAGAAGCTTCAGGGTCTTTAGTAAGTAGTAAATATGCTGCTCCTTCTCCTAGATTTAATCCTTCTCTTTGCTCGTCAAGGGGACGGCATAACTGTGAATCTAGGATCTTTAGAGAGTTAAATCCGTTTAGTGTAAATCGGCAAAGTGCATCAGTTCCACCTACAAGGACGTAGTCTAGCATATTACTCTTTAGCATCTGTGCCCCCATTATAACTGCATTAGCTGCAGAAGAACAGGCTGTGCTGATGGTTGTTTGGAATCCTTTGATATGGCACATCTGAGCGATAAATTCTGTGGAAGAGGCACAGTCGTGGCCTGAGAACATGTTTATGTCCCCAGCTGTATTGTCTTGCATAAAATCCTTGTACATTTCTTCAGATAGATCCATCCCCCCAACTGATGTTGAGTTGATAATACCTAGTCTCTTGCCTGAGAGTTCGACGTTTGATAAAGCTTCTTTTGCCGCAATAGCTCCAAGTAGGGCAGTCCGAGATATTATATCCGTTTGTGAAAGTCCTAATAACTCTTTTAGCTGTTCGTTGCTCTTTCGCAGCTGACCAACAGGCACTTTAATAGAGCTCTCAAAGAGGTTGTTCTCCCCGATAGCACAGCGACCAGAGAGAAGGGCCTGGTAATTTTCCACGCATCCTATTCCTAGTGCTGAGACTATACCTATTCCACAAACTTTAATATCCATTTTTCTGTTTTTAGAAATATTATCTACTATTTTCTGTTTTTAGAAATATACTCTGTTAATGTATCAACAGAGAAAAATATTTCTTTTGCTGCTCCAGGATTCTCAAGACGGATTCCGTATGACTTCTCAAGAATAAGAATTATCTCAAGTGCATCTATCGAGTCTAGTCCAAGACCATCACCAAATAGAGGTGCAGCTGAGTCGATATCCTCGTGAGTAATATCTTCTAGGTTAAGTGCCTCTATTAGTTTTTCTTTAAATTCTTGCTTTAGTATTTCCATTTCTATTTAATTTTAATTAGTTTTAATTCAACGTTATAGTTTTCTCCAAGTAGTTCACACCAGCCATATATTACTGCATCACAGATATTTCTTTTCATCATAAGCTCCGCTCGCTCTTTGAGTTTGTCCATCGATTTGTTTTCTTCTACTAAGAAGAGCTGTTCTCCTTGAATTTTGTGTTTGATAGCTATTTCTGCTGCTACAATATTCGGAAGGGTATATACAAATATCGCAGGGGATGTTCCAAGTTCTAATTTCTGATTAACTAAGTCTTGGTGTTTTAGATCTGTTTGAGATGACGAACTACTGTTTGCAAGTAGTATTCCGATTCTTTCTTTAGGAAGTTCTAAGCTTATATCTTTAAGAAGCTTGCATGAAGCCACATAGCCTAGTTTTGAGAGTTCGTCCATCTTGAAGAATTTTAGATTAGCATCATTGAGAGCCTTATATTCACTCTTGATGAAATCTGTAAAATTCATGTCAGTATTAGAGTTCTCAAATTCAATATGCGAGAGCTGCTCAGTTTCTATTTCTCTATATATGACCCCAGTCTTTGGCTGTTTGCATAATACGATCGCCGCATTTGTACCTCCAAAACCTGACGCACTTTTAATAGAGCAGTTATTTTGCAAAGCCCGATGTTTTGCAGAAACATTTAACTCAAATGGGACACCATTTTGGGAATAACCTAGCACTCCATATACTATATTACTCTTCATCTGTTCAACTTGTAATATGGTCTCGATTACTCCAGATGCACCAAATGTATGCCCAAAGTAAGGTTTTAAGGAGTTGCAAGGAACTGAGGTTAACCCTGCTAAGTTAAGGGCCTTGCTTTCCATCTCATCATTAAATGAGGTACCAGTTCCGTGTAGGTTAATATAGTCTACATCTTGTGCCGTTATATTTGCTTCTTTCATAGCCTTGTCGATAGCTAGAAATAGGCCATCCCCGCTTCTTGAAGGACCAGAGATGTGATTTGCATCATTAGATAAGCCTCCACCAGCGACGATAATACCTGAGTCTGATTTGCTAGGATCATTAGTAAGAAGGATGACGCCGCAGCCCTCACCCGCTGTTAGTCCATCTCTATCTAAATCATACGGGCGACAAATAGTCGGAGATATAGATCTGAAAGAGTTAAATCCTTCAACAATAAATTCTCCTATGATATCTACGCCTACAACATATACATTCTCTACTTCTTTTTGCTCTATCATCCTAGCTCCAGCTATGATGGCTGCAACTCCTGATATACAGGCAGTGGAGATAATAGTTGGGTCATGCTTGCAGCCAAAATAACTTGTGAGTTTATTTGAAAGACTCCAAAGAAGGCTTCGAGAGAAGTCCTCAACAAGTTTGTCTACATTCCCCTTTGTAGTTGAAAGTATAATAGCTGTTTTTCCATCATTAAGCATTACTCCACTTCTGGATAGAACATCTTCTATCGCTTTTATACATAGCTGTTCAGCGAAGGTGTATTCTCCATCCGTAACTAAATCGAGTCTACTACGATCAATAGTGCATACTGGTGTAGATCCAAACGAGGAAATATTCGTTGAATACGATACTATGGCATCTACATTTTCAGATGTAGATAATCCTAGTGAACTAACTATACAGCTATTACCTATATATGCTTTATCCATTTTTTCTTCCATTCTAAATAATAAGCAGGAGAAAGTAACTGGAGTTCTCCTTCTTGGTCAGTAAATACTTGTATTGAACTTCCAGTTGCTATAAGCTCTCCATCACCTTCTCTAAATATTGAATATTCGAAGCATATTTTTGCCGCTTCCGTATTTATATATCTTGTCTCTACTATGGCTTTTTCGCCACATCTTAACGACTTTTTGTATTCTAAATTAAGTTCTACAACAGGTGCTAGAAAACCACTATTTTGAATGTCTAGGTATCCTAGACCCTCAAATTCTCTCCCAAATGCCTCTCTTCCATCCTCGAAGTACTTAACATATTCACCGTGCCATACGATTTTCATAGAATCTACCTCACTGAATCTAACTCTAAAATTAGTTCTATTTGTGAGTACTGCCTCTTGTTTTTTTCTTCTACTCATAAGTTCTTATTCTTGAAGATAAATTTTCATTTTACATTTAGCTATCTCCTTTCCCTCTACAAAACAAGTCGCTAAGATTACAGTTATATTCATAACCTCATGTTCAACGCATATTTCTGTATGGAGCTGTTCGCCAATAAGAGGAAGCTTAGCGATTTTTAGCTGGTTTACTGAACCAATATATCCTAAAGGAATATTCTTGTCTTGACTCTTGTAGATATATCCAACTCTGAGTGCAGCACTTTGTGCAATATGCTCGATAAGTCCGCAGTCACTTAATTCACCCTCGTCGCAGAACATATTGTCCTCAGAGATGAGAAGCGCACTATATGACTTTTCTTGGTCCACACCATAGAATTCATCCACCATTACGATAGGGGAACGTTGGGGAATGTAGTCAAGGATTTCCTTACCAGAGATTATGGCTTTCTTAGATATTCCCATAATGGTCCTTTTTTATTTCGTTTAACCTTAAGCATGGTCATTAGCTCATTTTGAGGAGCATCTGGAAATATCCACGCCTTGCCTGTTTGTTCTGCTAGTGCTTTTGTTTCATTAAGATCAAAGTCCTTCTGAAGGTAGTATTGAGGCATTAGCATATCTGTTTGTTCTGTTATAACTCCATCTTCTAAAGCTTTGTCATAGAGGATAGTATGAGGGTATATCCTCATACCTACATAGGGGAAAATAACAGTATGTTGTAAATATCTTGAGTTCTCGATACTTGTGCGAAGTCTTTCTTTGTTCTCACCATAACCTGCCAGGATAAGAAAATGAGAATAGAAGACATTATGTTTTAATGCTAACTCAGATGTTTTTAGTGTAGTGCTAAAATCAAAGTCTTTTCCGTAAGCTTCAAGTGTCTGATCACAGAATGATTCGGTCCCGAATTCAATATGAGTTAGTCCTGAACGTTTGTACAGTGCCATTTGAGACTCAGAAATATTAGAAGGGGAGAAGTATGCCCCCCATGATATTCCTAGATCTTTTTCTACGATAGCTTGACAAAGCTGTTCGTTAAAATCGTTCTTTATATTAAATATAGAGTCTGTGAAAAACCAGTAGTTTGCGCTAAAATCCTTCTTTGCTTTCGCAATAGTCTCGACGATGGAGTCTATATCCATAGTCCTAACTCTGCGTCCATCGATTATAGGGTAGGTACAGTAAATACAGTTGTATGGGCAGCCACGCTTGGTCTGAATGTTCAGCATACCACTTTGTTTCCAATAGTATTCAACTAACATCGGATCATAGCATGCTTGTGGAGACTTAATATAGCTACATTGAGCATTTCTTTCTCCAGAACTATGTGTTATCCGTGATAAATCAAGAGTACTTGTCTTGTTAATAAGAGCGCTAAGTAGTTCGCATAGAGCTGCTTCTCCCTCGCCTTCTACTCCGTAGTCTGCTCCAAGTTCTTTAACGAAGAGTTCAGGGAAGATGGAATATCCTGCTCCTCCTATTATAATAGGTGAATTAGAGCATCCCTTAATTTTATCGATAATATCCTTGTACCCACCAAAAAAAGCCCTTCTATCTAGAGAGTTAGCCCCATCGACATTTCTAATAGATACACATAAGAAATGAGGATTTAGTACCTGTAACCTCTCGATCATATCTTCGTCGCTTAAGATGTTTAGATCTAGTATCTCAACACGGCAAGTTGGAAGGTGTTCCTCTATGTATGGCTTTAGGTAAGCTGTAGCAAGAGGATAGACAGGGTAGGGGTCACATAGTCTATTTAGAGAAATAAGCGCTACTATATGCTCCATAAGTCATAAAAATTAAACCACTGTTGTGGATACTGTTTAACAATAGATTCTAGTTCCTTTGTATATAGTGCTAGAATCTCTTCTTGGGTATGTCCAGGTTCGATAACTTTAAAATGAAAGCGATATTTTAGCCCCCTTTGTCGCATCGCGAAATAAAATACAATAGGAGTTTTAAATTTAGAAGCTAGTAGAGATGGGCCTTTTGCAAAAAGAGCATCATATCCCATAAACTTAACTTTTGTAGCACCTGACTTGTCTAGGTATCTGTCTCCCTGCATACACACATATTCCCCTTTTGAAAGTACCTTATGAATAGCTACCATTGATTCTATTCCTCCTTCGTTTACAGGTATAATATTGTATGTTTTGTGATTACTTTTATGTATCTTTTTAATCTTTTCATATTCCACGTCATACATAACAACGTTAAGCTTAGAGGCATAGTCTCCAAAAAACTTAGATCCTATCTCCCAAGAGCCAACATGAGCTCCAATAATCATTACCCCGCCAGCATCTAGGACTTTAATAAAATCAGAATATTCATCGAAAATGAATTTAAACTTATCGCTAAGTCCTTGATTTATGGCGACTTTATCGATTAGTGTTTGTCCAAATCTGAAGTAGTGAAGGTAGATATGAAATAGAGATGAAATAATATTGTATTTGAGTATTTTCCTATTGTAAATCCATATTGCACGTGTTGCTTTAGGTGCAAAAGGAATAAAATATACGACTATCAAACTTAAGAGAATATAGGCTGTATGCACACCAAAATAGCGGATAACTGTTATATAGGCATTATGCCCCAGTGATCCACCCCTTGATCTGCCACTCCACTGCCTAGTCTCTTTATTCTTCATTTATCTTTCTAGAGATTAGATTGTAGAAGTCTTCAAATGTCTTGATATCAACAAAGTCTGGTCTAGTAAGAGTTACCCCAAAGTTGCTCTCGATTAGCACGACTACATCTACTAAATCTAGGCTATCTAGGTCTAATGTCTCCATTAACTCAGCTTCAGGAGAAATATTGTCTATATCTGCCTCGAATTCATCAGCTAGTATTTCATTGATCTTGGTAATTAATTTTATATCAGTCATATAAATTTACTTTATTTTCTTAATTATTAATGTTGAGTTTGTTCCGCCAAATCCAAAAGAGTTAGATAGGAAGGTATCGAATTTAATGTCCACTCGCTTGTTCGGGATATTTAGCTTAGGTGTATTTTCGTCAGCTTCTTTAAAATTTAGATTAGGAGCGATAAAATCATTATTCATCATAAGTATAGAGTATACCACCTCGCTAGCTCCTGCCATCCACATTTCGTGCCCAGTCATAGACTTAGTAGAAGTGATATAAGGAGTGTGCCCTGCGAAAACTTCTGCTATAGCCTTTGCTTCATTCATATCTCCAAGTGGAGTAGAGGTCGCGTGAGCATTTATGTAACTTATTTCTTCTTTTGCGATGCCAGATGTCTTTATTGCCATTTCAAGCGAACGGCGTGGCCCATCTACATTTGGGACAGAGATATGATCTCCATTTGATGAGAAGCCATAGCCCATAACCTCTGCTATGATATTTGCGCCTCTTTGAATAGCAGACTCGTAGCTCTCTAGGATAAGAGTTGCAGCTCCACCGCTAGGTACGAGCCCATCCCTATCTTTATCAAAAGGTCGTGATGCGGTACTTGGGTCATCTTCTCTTATTGAAAAAGCACTGAGTCCATCAAAACTTCCAACCGCCTGACTGTTAACTTCCTGAGCCCCTCCACAAATAATGCAGTCTTGTAGTCCATTTTTGATAAGTAGGTAGGCCATTCCTATAGAATGAGAACCACTAGCGCAGGCTCCAGAAACGGTGAAATTAATTCCCCTTAGGTTGAATATTACTGAGAGATTCATGGAAACAGTGGAATTCATAGACTGGAATATATTCCCAGAGCCTACAAGAGTCGTGTTCTTCTTCTCTCTGATTATGTCGTTGCCCTCTATTACAGGTTCAACGCAACTATCATTTCCGAATAGGATACCGACTTCATTTTTATTTAGGAAGTCCTCATCGATACCTGCATTTTTTAGTGCTTCAATCGTGGACATATAGGCATAAGCTCCGTGCTTTGGTAAGCAGGTTCTTTTTCTCCTATCCAAAAGACCTTTCAGGTTAGGGTCTTTTATTATTCCCGTAAGTGCAGAACGAAAACCGTCCTCCTTTCTTTTGGGATCTATGCCTATTCCCGATACGCCATTGTAAAGGGATTCTTTTACTTTATCTAAGTTATCTCCGATACACGAGTAAATTCCCATGCCCGTAATAACAACTCTATTATTCATATCAACTATGTATGTAATCCTCCATTTATTGATATCACCTCTCCAGTGATATAGGCTGCGTTCTTGGAAGCAAGAAAGGCCACAAGTTCAGCGACTTCTTCTGCTTTACCAAAACGTCCAATAGGGATGTGTTTCTTTAATTCCTTTTCATCTAATTCTCCTGTCATATCAGTTGCGATATAACCAGGAGCTATGGCATTTACTGTTACTCCTTTGCGAGCTACTTCCTGGGCAAGTGCTTTAGTAGCAGCTATCATACCTCCTTTTGCAGATGAGTAGTTTACTTGGCCTGCAAGCCCCTTAATTCCTGAAAGAGAAACGATATTTATGATTCTTCCCTCTTTTGAAGCCAACATAGGTTTAAGTAGGGGTTGAGTAACATTGAAGAAACCATCAAGGTTCGTTGAGATTACTTTATGCCAGTCACTCCTCTCCATCCATAGCATAAGAGCATCAGATCTTATACCAGCATTATTAACTAGAACTTCAATATATGAATCTGCATTTTGTTCCTGCCAATTTTTTAGAGCATTATGTGTTTCTTCCGCATTAGCGACATCAAATTGTAGTATTTCTCCTTCACCTGATGCTTCTCTAACAAGATTTAACGTTTTGAGAGCCTCTTCTTGGTTAGACACAAAATTAATCAGTGTATAATAGCCCATCTGGGCTAGCTTTACACAAACAGCTCGACCTATACCTCGACTGCCTCCGGTGATTAGTGCGTATCTTTGTTTTCTTTCCATATAATTTGCCATTGTCCTTAAAGCAGGTGTTATTTTAAAATTCTTTTTCCTTTAAGAAGCATATAACTTGCTCTATTTCTTTGTATTTTGTAGAATCCTCGCTGAAAGTAGGGATGATATTGCGAAGCTCTAAATATAGTCTTTGCGTAGTTTGAGATAGTTTATCTTTTATTTCTAGGCAGTCTACTGCTTGAATTAACGCTAACATCTCTATGGCTAGTACCTGAAAACTGTTCTCTATAACCCTCTGCGTTATTAAGGCTGAATTAGTTCCCATACTTACAACGTCCTGATTATCATTATTATTCGGTATGCTATGAACGCACATCGGATTTGAGAGAGTTTGACATTCAGCCGTAGTAGATGTCGCTGTAAACTGCGCTGCCTGAAGTCCATAATTTAGCCCTAGTTTCCCAAGATTAACAAAAGGCGGTAAGATACCATTTATGCGATCGTGGAACAGGTAATTAGTCTGCCTTTCAGCTAACATCGTTAGTTTTGTAATAGCTATCTTTAGTTTATCCATCTCCATAGAGATATAGTCTCCGTGAAAGTTGCCACCGTGGTAAACGCTATTTGTTTGTAGATCAATGATCGGATTATCATCCACAGAGTAAAATTCATCTGTTACTACCTGCTCAGTGTATACTATCGTATCATACACAGGACCTAGTATCTGAGGGATACAACGAAGTGAGTAGTACGGTTGTAGCTTATGTGTGAAGATGTTCTCTTTGTTTTGTTTGGTGTCGTAAAGTATATCTTCTCGTTGTTTTAATAGGGCGCTTGAGCTTGCTAGTTCGCGCATCTGCGATGCAATTTCTCTTTGTCCAGTGTGTCTCTTGGAATTATTTAAAACCTCTGACATGAAATCGTCGTATGATGATGCTATCTCGTTAATCATCACGGATGCTATCGTCGACCATCTGAGTAATTTCTTAGACAGAATTAGATTTACAAGAGCGATACCCGTCATAACAGCTGTTCCATTTGCAAGTGCAAGCCCTTCTCTGATTCTCATGCTAATGGGGCTTAGTCCGCATTGAGACATAGCCTCAAAGGTGCTGACCTTCCTTCCTTGAAAGAAAACTTCCCCTTCTCCAATAAGGCATAGTGCTATATGTGATAGTTGGACTAAGTCTCCACTCGCTCCTACACTTCCGTGTTGAGGTACAAATGGTATGATGTTATGGTTGAGGAAATCGCAAAGCAGCTGGACTACAGATGGGTGTACTGCTGATTTTCCAGCTAAGAATGTTTGAATTCTAGCAAGCATAGCTGCTCTGATGTTCACAGGAGCTATGGCCTCGCCAGCTCCACAGCAGTGAGATCTTATGATATTATACTGAAGTTCTAGTAGCTCTGCGTCGTCAATGCGATATTGAGCCATAGGCCCAAAACCAGTATTTATCCCGTAAATAACTCTCCCTCTCTGAAACTCTGATAAAAAGTCAAATGACTTTTGCATCCTATCTATCTCCTGCTCGGTTAATTCTAACTTTTCCCCTCTGTATATTATGTCTTCTATATAACTTTTTTGGTCAGTCATACTACTTCTGATTGTTCATTTTTTTGTGAGTAAAAAATCAAGCAAAATTAGCTTTTTTTTTCCTCTTCTCCAAAAACGATAATTATTCTAGATTATACTTGATTTTTTGAGGTTTAATGTTGGAATAAACGCATAGAAATAATTACATCATTTCCTCGAATGCATAGCGTATGGCTTTGTTGATGATGCTGACTAATGGCACTGTACTACAGAACTCTAGGGCTAATTCTTTTGCCGGATTTTTGCAGTCGAATATTTTAGGGGATAGTTTCTTACTTAAGGATATATTTTTTAGTCTCAATAGATCGTCGAAGGGGCCGTTTTGAGGAAAGCCACTTGGATTTCTTTTTAGTGATTCGCTATTTAGAATGAAACCTACATTCTTTGCCTCTTGAATGATTTCCTGTATTCTTGTCCCATTATAGAGAATTTCTTCTCTGATGCTTTTTAGAACAGTAGGATGAGGAGCATAAGTTCCGACTCCGATGAATGATCCTCCAAACGATAGGTAGTTATCCTGCTTTCCACCCTCAGGCTCTAAGTGGATGTAGTAGCCACAATATCCTGATTTTCTTCCTCCAGGGGCAATAAAAAGTCCAAAATGAGTTTTGTAAGGTCTCTTGTCTTTTGCAAAACGTAGGTTCTTATTTTGTCTATATGTGCATAACTTTACTTCCACAGAGCCTAGCCCTGGATCAAGACGGCTAATTTCATCAATGAGTTTGCCAGCGAAATCTTCAAAATCTGCTCTGATCTCCTTGTATTCCTCGCGGTTAGCATCCATCCATTCTTTTGAGTTATTTTCTCTTAGACGCTCAAAAAAGTTTATAGTTTTATTATAATGTTTCATATTTTTAATTTATAAAAAATAAAGGTACAAAAATAAGTCTGTTAAAGCAATAGATTTGTATATATATGTTAGATAAAATACATATATTTGTGGTTTAGATGATATAATATAATTTAAAGGTTCAAGCAATGAGTGAAGAGAATAAGTTTTTTAAACAAAAAGGCGATATAATATACTTAATAGCAAAGGTGGAAAATGCTGAGTATTTGAATGACAGTATAGAAACAGGTTTTATTAATACTTTTCATTTAATTTCAACAGATGGTATTTATAATTCTTTAGTGGAGTGTTCAAAAGCTAACAAATTAGGCTTTGATATTACTTCTGATTCTGAGATGGATCAAGAAGATTTTTTATACGATGAGACTAAATATACAGCAATCATAGCAGTAGATGAAGATCAAGAAGATGCATTTGTAGATTATATGTACAACATCGGAGAGGAGCTAACGCTTTTAGGCCATGTCACTAAGGGTGCCCTAAAGGTGGATGATAAAGTCTTTGGGAATATAAATGACTACGTTAAATAAAAATGAAGCAAAAATAGCTTCGATGTTTGATGCTATAGCGCCTACTTATGACAGATTGAACCATATCTTGTCTCTCAATATTGATATGCGCTGGCGGAAAAAGTTAATTAAGGAGCTACACAAATCAAACCCAAATGAAATACTAGATTTGGCGTGCGGAACAGGAGATCTTTCTCTTATGTTGAGTAAATCACTATCCGCAAAAGTCGTAGGTATAGACATCTCTAAAAATATGTTAGAGATCGCGCGGCAAAAGTGTGGAGATACCTTAGATTTTAAACTTGGTTCTGCTGAGAATCTACCATTCAACAACGCTAGTTTTGACGCAGTTACTATCTCTTTTGGAGTTAGAAATTTTGAAAAAAGAGAGAGATGCTTACGTGAAATTTATAGAGTCCTAATGACTAATGGGACACTGGCGATATTAGAATTTTCTATGCCTCAAAAGTCTCTATTAAGAACGCTATATAGATTTTATTTTATGCGAATTTTACCGCTTGTTGGGGGCTTAATATCAAAAAATAGATCAGCCTATACTTACCTGCCTGAATCTACCATAGACTTTCCGAGTTCAGACGATTTTTCAAATGAATTATTAGCTGCCGGATTTAATAATGTCAGATCGCAGAGCCTATCAGGAGGTATAGCCTATATTTATCTAGCAAGAAAAACTTAAACGAAACTGATAAACTATGTTTTTTGAAGAATTCTCGAATACGTTTACCTTAGTGCTTTATCTGTTGAATCAAGCACTGTCTTTATTGGCTTCTATTTTTCTGATTTTAAAAAAGCAGAATCCAGTCAAGACTCTATCTTGGGTTTTAGTTATGATGCTATTACCTTATTTCGGACTATTCTGTTATCTTTTCCTAGGAAGAAACTTTAGAAAAGAAAAAATGTTTAATTGGAAGGGTGCAGCTGACCTTAAGGTAAGGGCAGGGCTAGCAAAGGGGATGATATCTTCCTTTAGCGAAGAGGATTCTAAGCTTCCAGAATCTTTGAAAGACTATACTAAGATGATTTTTCATAATCTTCGTTCAGGCTCTAGTATCTTGACAAAAGATAAATCTTTTAAAATTTTCTTTACAGGGAGGGAAGCTTTAGAAGCTATGTGTAGTGCCATCGAAGAAGCAAGTGAGCACATACATCTTCAATCTTTTATCCTTGAGGATGATGAAATAGGGAATAAATTCAAGAATCTTTTGATAACCAAGGCAAAAGAAGGCTTGGAGGTGAGGTTAATTTATGATGGTTTTGGAAGTAGATTTTTAAAGAGAAAATTTGTTAAGAATTTACGAGAGGCAGGAGTTGAAGTGTTAATTTTTTCACCCTTTAGATGGCTTTTTCCCCCACTAATTGTAAATTATAGGAATCATAGAAAGATACTAGTAGTCGATGCTAAAAAAGCATTTCTAGGAGGTGTTAATATAGCTGATAGATATTGTGATGGAGGAATCTATAAGCAGTGGAGAGATACTCACATGATGTTGGAGGGAGAATCAGTACAGTCTCTACAAGCAAGCTTTTTGTTAGATAGATACTTTATATTAAATAAAAATCTTAAAAGAAGAAAGAAGTATTTTCCTGAGGTAGATATCGAAAATTCACTTGCTATGGCAGAATCTAAAACCATCTATTCACAAATTCTAAGTTCTGGGCCAGATAGTGACTGGGCTGCTATTATGCAGTGTTATTTATTAGCGATATCGCAGGCAAAAAAACACATATACATAATTACTCCTTATTTTATGCCAAATGATTCGCTTTTAGATGCAGTTAAAATAGCATCATTGTCGAATGTTGAGGTATCTATTATGCTTCCAAGTAGAACAGATACCTGGTTGGCGCACTGGGGGACGATGTCTTATGTCGCTGAACTTCTTAGTGCAGGAGTAAAGATATATTTATTTAATGATGGATTTAATCATTCAAAGGTACTTAGTGTCGATAGGGAATTTTGTATGATAGGTTCAGCAAATATGGATATTCGTAGCCTTGAGCACCATTTTGAAGTCACTGCTGTAATGTATGATAAATGTGCTGCAGAGCACATAGAGGATAGGTTTGAAAAGGATATTCGTTTGAGCACCCTAATTACTCCTGCCAAATGGAAAAAGCGACCGACCAAAAATAAGATTTATGAATCGATCGCTCGCCTTGTAAGCCCTATGCTTTAGTTGAATATTCTGCCTTAAACTTATTTTAGAAATCTTAAAGCCTTTGTCATGAAACGCGGAAGGGGTTTATAATCATCACGTTTTTCAAGATGTAAAAAGATACCCCATTTCTTCATTATAGGAATCTTGAATGTTTCTACAAATTCTATTAGAGTGCCATCAGGGTCTTCTACATAAGTGAAGTGTCCATTCGCATCTCCCATGTCAAAGTCTCTTCCTCCGTCGCAAACAAACTTATGTCCTAGCGATAGAGCCACCTTTTCTACCTCGGCCATGTTTCTGATATCGAAACAAAGGTGAATAAACCCTGGGTCTCCCCACAGACGACCTTCATATAATTTAACTGCTTTTGTCTCAGTGTTTAATAATTGGATAAGCTCAATATGTGAACTGCCAAGTACTTCGCAAAGAGGACCAGTTAGGGGCTTCGATCTTTTAAGAAGTACTCTACGAAACTTCATCGTTCCTCCATTTACTCCTTTGTAATCTTCAAAGATCGAGCTCTGATCCATCGCAACAGTGTCATAATCACAAAGTTTAGAGTAAAATTCTATAGACTTATCCATATCACTAACTCCGATAATCGCTCCACCTATGCCTCCTGTATATTTAGGTCTTTTATCAGTGCATTTCTTTTCATCGATAAAAGTGTAATAGTCTTCTTCTATTTGGAAAAGATTTCCCCAAGGGTCTTTTACAAAGAAATGTTTTAATCCACAAGGCGAGCAGCTTGGAAGTGTTAGAACATTTACTCCATCTGCTTTCATTTTATCATAAGCTGCCTCTATATTATGAGATTTAACCTTGATAGCGATAATACCATAATCTCCAAGTCTTGGCTCCTGAGCTATATAGTTTAGGTCTCTACCCCTTGGTTCCCATACTTCGAATCCACCACCACCTCTAAGATTAACTGCGAGGATGGCGTAGCGAGGTTGAGGTTTACCTCCAGTGTAAGGGAGCATTTTTTCTGCAACACCCTCGTCTCCAAAAATTTTAGTATCAAATCCAAAATTCTTAATATACCAAGGCCAGGCCTCTTCAACGTTTTTGACGCCTATACCTATTTGTTGTATTCCACAAATTATTTTTTCTGCCATATTGATTTTATTTTGCTGAAATGTTTCTAGCTAGTTTATTAAATATGCAAGGAAGGTACTTGTAAAAGTACACCATTAATAGTTCCTTGCCTCCGATTAGTTTCTTTCTTTTCCCTTTAATAATTGCCTTTAGGGCAATACGGGAGCATTGCGCAGCACTCATACCAAGTGCCTGGCCAGGGTCCATCTCTTGGTGTTTACTTCCATCTGCGAGTAAGGCGCTACGCGAGATGGGAGTGTTTATTCTTCCAGGAATAATGAATGTACAGTGAATATTCGGATATTCAAGGTCAAGGCTCTCAAAAAAACCAAAAAGCGCTCGTTTTGATGATGCATAAGCAGAACGGAGAGGAAATCCGAAAATACCTGAAATAGAAGTGTTTATAGCAATATTTATTTTGGGGCTATTTATAAGGTGCTCCTTTAAGTTTTTTATAAGTCTGACATTACTTAAATAATTAAGCTCCATTAATTTTTCGTCAACACTGAAGTCTGTATCAAGGGTAAGAGCTCTTTGGGATACTCCTGCGTTGAGGATAATTACCTCAGGCAGTAGTTTTCTTTCGATAAGAGCATAGCATAGTGAGTCAACACTATCCCTTTGAGACATATCGCAGCATAAATGAGTAGAGCCAGCAGCGCCTAGTTCTAGGCATTTATCTCTAACTCTAAGTAGCTCATCCTCTCTTCTAGCTACTAATATAAGCTCTGAACCATTTTCTGCAAATCTATATGCAAGTTCTTCACCTATACCAGAGCTTGCTCCAGTAATCAGGACTTTTTTATATGTAAGTGATAGTTTAGGCATAATTTTGGTAAAATTACTAAAAATTTGCAGACTTCCAAGTCTTTAATTTTCCATCTTGCTCCCAGATTAATAGGCCTTTTAAATCTGCTTGAGACTCTATGAATTCTTTTGACGATTCTAATCCAAGTATCATACAGTAGGTGGAATAAGCGTCAGCCAGTGTAGCGCTGGGTGCTACAATTGTTGCACTAAGTAAGTTATGAGATACAGGTCTCGCACTAATAGGGTCTATGGTGTGAGAATACTTTTTCCCATCTTTTATATAGAATTTTCTATAGTTGCCAGATGTTGCTATGCCGCAGTTAGTTAATTCTATGATTTCCTGAAGGTTTACTCCTGAATAGCTGTTGTCGTCAGTTGGTCTATCTATGCCTAGTCTCCACCTTTTCCCATTAGGATTTAGTCCTTTGCAGTATATTTCTAGTCCTACTTCTATTAAGTAATTCTCTATCCCGATTTCATTAAAGAGTTCGGCGATTAAGTCGCACGAGTAGCCTTGCGCTATGGCATTAAAGTTTAGCTGAGCTCGTTTGTCTTGTTTATGTAGCGTGCCGTCAGCAAGTATCTTAAAGTGTTTAATCCCAGAGAACATTAAAACACTATCAATTTTATCCTCGCTAACGCTTTCTTTATTCTTGAACCCAAAGCCCCAAAGTTCGAAAATAGGAGCTGCACCTATGTCTATCTTGCCCTTTGTCGTGTCGTAAAGATCTTGGGAAATTAAGAATAATTCATTGAAGATATCATTAGTTATATAATGATCCTTAGGCGAGTTGTTTATATGGCTAAGGATAGAAAGAGAGTCGTAGCCTGAGAAACTGTGGTTTATTCGGCTTAAAATACTGTCCGCTAGATGTTTAATTTCTGCAGGAGTTTCTTCTATTAATGAACCATTACTCTTTATTCCTGAGTATTTTAATGTATAACTGCCACCTTGTGCATAACCATTAACTGTATGATAACCACTATCTTGTTTACAGCTGCAAAGGCTGAATATAAGTATGAATAAAATTAAATATCGTAGCATCATTAAATTTAATCGAAAATTATGTACAAAAATAGGAAAAAATATACATCTTTGTGAGTCGAAAATCGAAAAAGAAAGAATATGAAACAAAAGCATAGTTATATAGTTTTATTGTTAATCGCTATGAGCTTCTTTGCTCTCCCTTCGTGTGAAGATGATGAGGTAGAAGATCTTCCGTCTATGACAGGTGATTTGACAATTATTTTGCCTAAGTATACCGCAAGAACAACGGATCAGAGCGATGCATATTTAGAAGGAAGTGTTAGTGGAATCTTGCACCCATCTGACCCAGAGTATAAATGGATATGTGATGATGATTTATTGTTTAAGGACACTATATTTAGTCAGGACCTCAAAGTGGAAGCTCCACGTGCGCTAGGTAAATATGAGTTAAGATTGGTCATTACTCGTGATGGCTATTATGGAAAGACAAATTATTTAGAAGTAAATGTAATAGACCCAAATTATTATGGCTTATCATTAACAGGTATAGATAGGGCAGTTGATTCTATAGTCGATACAAGAGATAATAGAACCTATTATGTTACCTCTATCGGAAAGTTAAAATGGTTTTCTCAGAATCTTGCATATAGTGGAGAAAATCAAGAATATGGAATGAACTACGAAAAAAATGATGCTCTTGATCAGATAGTAGGAAGATTATACTCTTGGCAGGAAGCTACACAGGGACAAGAAGGAAATGGCTTAGGAAACGGCCCACAGGGGCTTTGTCCTGAAGGTTGGTCTATCCCTACGTCAGAGGATTGGGAAGATTTAGCAAACACTATAAATAATAGTGCTGATTTAGAGTTTGGGGATATGTGGGATGGATTAGCCGCGAAGCTAACAGTAGAGGCAAAGATGAATAACGAGAAATTTTGGAACTATACTCCAAATCTTGAAAGAACAAATGATTATCTTTGGTCTGCTTTACCAGGAGGGAATTCTATAGAGTCACACGCTAGGTTCCAGAATATATCTCTTTATGGGTTCTGGTGGGCATCTTTTAAAATGGACGAAGATTTAGCAGCCTGTAGATACATAAATAATTATGAAAATTATGTAGCTCCAGCTTATTTTGACACAGAAGAATATGGAGCATCAGTAAGATGTGTAAAGAAAATATAGAAAATGAAAATAGTAGTAGCAGGTGCTGGTGAGGTTGGCAGCCATCTAGCTAAGATGTTAAGCCAAGAAAAACACGAAATTACAATTATTGATAAAAGTGAAGATAGGCTTAGGGTTGCAGCTGAGGCAGCTGATTTAATCACGGTTCAAGGACAGCCTACATCTATTGCGACTCTATTAAGGGCTGGGGTCTCCAAAGCGGATCTATTTATCGCTGTAAGCCCTGCATCTGATCAAGATGTAAATCTAGTTTCTGCAATTCTTGCGAAGAAATTAGGAGCTAAGAAAGTCTCAGCACGTATAAATAACGAGGAATATCAATCGAATGATAATAAGTTGCTTTTTACAGAATTAGGGATAGATTCTCTTTTTTATCCTGAGAAAATTGCAGCAGCTGAGTTAGTTAAATTGCTGAAACAAACAGCTACCTCAGAGTTTATGGACTTCTCAAATGGAAAACTCCAATTAGTTGTATTTAAGTTAGATGACGGAGCGCCATTAATTGATCTTACAGTCGCAGATTTCATCGGCGAAGAGGGAGATGCTAAATATAGAGCTGTCGCAATAACAAGGGATTCAGAAACCATAATGCCTCGTAAAGATACAGTCTTTAAACTCGATGATGTTGTCTATGTTATCTCGAAAAAAGAAGGAGTAGATAGTGTCTTAGGATTTTCAGGGAGAGAGAAGGTCGCAGTAAATAAGCTGATGATACTAGGTGGAGGACGTATCGCGGAGAGTATGGCTAAGCAACTAGAAAAGTCAATAGAGCATATTAAAATAATAGAATTAAGAGAAGAGAGATGTAATTACCTATCAGAGGTCTTAAACAAGACCCTAGTAATAAATGGAGATGGTAGGAATTCAGATATGTTAATTGATGAAGACATAGAAGCTTATGATGCATTTGTCGCAGTAACAAGTAGCTCAGAAACAAATATATTATCGAGCGTTATCGCAAAAAAAATGGGTGTCCCAAAAGTAATAGCTGAGGTGGAAAACTTTGAGTATATCAAACTTGCAGAAGGAATGGGTGTGGACACAGTAATAAATAAAAAGCTGATAACAGCTGCTAGGATATTTAGGTTTACCCTCTCAAATAAGGTGAGATCTATTAAGGTGTTAAATGGAACAAATGCTGAGGTGCTGGAGTTTATAGTTAACCCTAATAGTAAGATAACAACAGCAAAAATAAGAGATTTAGGCTTCCCTCAAGATGCTATCATAGGTGGTGTTATTCGAGGAAATGATACATTTATGATAAATGGAGATTCCATTATCAAACCTTATGATCAAGTAGTAGTCTTTTCTCCACCAGAAATAGTTTCTAAAGTAGATAAATTCTTTTGTAAATCATAATTCATAAATAAAAAAATGAAACCCTTAAAGATATTAAGACCTGACATCGTGCGTCTAGAGCATGATTTATTAGGAGATAAGCAAGTGCCAAACGAAGCTTTGTATGGTATACAGACTCTAAGGTGTCTTGAAAACTTTGATATAAGTAGTAGTCATTTGTGCGATTATCCCGAGTTTATAAAAGCCTTCGGTATAATTAAGATGGCAGCTATAAAAGCTAATCATAAACTTGGATTGGTATCCAAGGAGATAACAGATGCTGTAGTGGCCGCTTCACAAGAATTAATTGATGGAAAACATATTGAACACTTTCCAATCGATATGATTCAAGGAGGAGCAGGAACAAGTGCAAATATGAACGCAAACGAAGTAATCGCAAACCGTGCCCTAGAGATAATGGGTAAAGAGAGAGGAGATTACGAATTTTGCCATCCTAACGACCATGTTAATATGGCTCAATCTACAAATGATGCGTATCCTTGCGCTATGCACTTAGGTATCTATTATATTCATCAGAATGTAAGAGCAAATATAAATGCATTGATTTCATCCTTTGCCGCAAAAGAGAAGGAATTTAAAAACATCATTAAGATGGGAAGAACTCAGCTTCAAGATGCGGTACCTATGACATTAGGTCAGACCTTCAGTGCATATAAAGATGCTATGAAGCACGAGTTAGCTCGTTTAGATAGAGCTTCTTTGGGTTTATTAAGTACAAATATGGGTGCAACAGCTATAGGAACAGGGATTACCGCAGTACCAGGCTATGCTGAGTTGTGTACTGAGTACATTAAAGAGATATCAGGTTTAAATGTATTTTTAGAGAAAAACTTAATAGAGGCTACGCATGATACTTCTTGTATGGTATCTTATTCTTCGTCTTTGAAACAAATGGCTATCAGGTTATCTAAAATATGTAATGACCTTAGGCTATTGTCGTCAGGGCCTAAGTGTGGATTAAATGAAATAAATCTCCCACCACGTCAGCCAGGTTCATCTATTATGCCAGGAAAAGTAAATCCTGTTATCCCTGAGGTGGTAAATCAAGTATGCTTTAAGGTTATAGGAAATGATTTAACTATCACTATGGCCTCTGAAGCAGCTCAGTTAGAGTTGAATGTTATGGAGCCTGTACTTGTGCAAAGTTTAGTAGAATCTGCAACGTGGATATCAAAGGCATGTCTTACTTTAAAAGAAGAATGTGTCGATGGTATAACAGCAAATAAGCAAAACTGCAAAAAGATGGTTGAAAGCAGTATTGGTATTATTACAGCCTTGAAGCCGTATATCGGATATGCAAATTGTTCGGAAGTAGCGAAGGAAGCCATGGCTACAGGCGTGGGAGTATATAAAATCGTGCTAGGAAAAGGCTTACTAACCAAAGATCAGTTAGATAAGATTATGGATCCTAAGAATATGGTCAAGCCTACTATAGTCGAAATATAGAAATATAAATAAAAATAGTTATGTGAAAGAGGAGATATTTTTGTAAAAGGAAATATTTTTTAGTACTTTTGTGATAGACTTAAGAAAAACATACTTAACACAAACAGAAAAGGTTTCACAAAAAATCATTAAAAAATATTTATTCACTTTAATTAAATTACAGTATGAAAAAAATTTTAGTAACACTATTTATTTCTTTATTCGCATTCAGTGCTATTAACGCACAAACAGCAAAAGAAGAGTTAGCAGCAGCAAAGAAATTCGAAAAAGGAAGCAACACTATCGGTCTTCGTTTTGCTCCAGCGGTAACCGAGATCTCTTACCAGAAGATGTTAGGAAAAGCAAGTCGTCTTGAGGCAAACGTTGGTCTTTATTATGTTGGTGGACTTGATATATCATTAGGATATCAACGTTTGAATAAAATAGCAATAGCTGATGCTGATTTTAGATGGTATTATGGTGCAGGTTTAAATCTTGGAGTTTATGGAAGCGCATTCTTATCTTCAGTTTATGCACAGATCGGAATAGAGTATAACTTCTCTGATCTACCATTAGCTCTATCATTAGATTATAGACCAGCTATTCGTATTACTCCTAACTTTAGATTTGTTGGTGATGGCATCTCTATCGGAGTAAGATACCGTTTCTAGTAAATAGTAAGTAG
>CAYJFD010000016.1:26053-29580 GCA_964369605.1 uncultured Muribaculaceae bacterium
ATACTATAAAAAAAATAGGGCTATGAGCCCTATTTTTTTCTTAAAGAAGTAAAATTTACTTAGAGAAGTCAACTGATGTCTTTCTAAATTCCTTCATTAATTTAGAAAGTTCTAATGCTGATTTTCTAGCACGAGTTCCAGCTGCTTTGTTACCTTTCTCTAGTTGTGCATTAGCATTTTTGTTAAAAGTGTCAAATTCCACTAATACTTGTTCAATTAATTCTTTCATACTTTTAAGATTTTTTTGAGTTATTTAATATGTAATATAATATAAAAACAATTTATTTCCGTAAAAATAGCGGTAATAAATAAATTTTGCAAATTTATTTAACTTTATTGCTTAATAAATAGCAAGTTGCGAGTATATTTACTTATGATTAAAAGAGCGAATTAGGTCTACAATTTTTAATATAAAACCATATTTCGGATTCTTTGCAACAAGATTTTCTATGCCAACATAGAGTAGTCTTTGAGGAGAATAATACTCTCTTAAATTTTTAACTTGGTAAGATATTAGTATCTCTTGGTGCTCAATTCTGGATCTAAGTAACTTTTTCTTATAATTAAGATCTCGAAGATTTTTTATACTGGAAACATTCATACTGTTATTACCTTTCATTATTTGTGTTATTAAATAGGAGCTTAAGATACATTCTAAGTAAACTATTAACAAGAAGTTTATTTCTAAATATAAAAACAAAAATAGCTGCAACTAAATATATGCTCGCCGTAAGTAGTATTGCGTGGAAGTTTGAATCAAGAATGTTTGCCATCCAGCTATAGAAAAGTACAGAAAGGAATAGAAGTGCAATGAATAATAACAAGGAAATAATTAGATAGCTAATGATTCTAGCAGTAATTACAGCTGCATCAGCAGAAAATTTGAGCTTAGCTTCATCAATACGCATATCTAAGTATTCTTTTGCGGATGCTATTAACTCTTCTTGTGGGCTAGGATTATTGTTCATTTGTAGTCTCAGAATTAAGGTTGTCCTTTAGATTATTTAAACTCTCCTTTAGTGATTGATATTCTTTATCAACAGTATCTTTAATTTTCTTACGAGTTTCTTCTCCAGAGGAAGGAGCGAATAGTAGTGCTGCACAAGCTCCGACTAGAGCTCCACCTAAAAATGCAAATAGATTATCGCCTTTCATAATATGTGTGTTAAAATGTTAATTTCTACAAATATACGAAAACTAAAATATAATTTGTACATTTGTATTATAAATAGGTGAAAATGAAAAAGAGGAAGTATTTAAATTTTTTATATCTGATAGCATTATTTGCTATAGTAAGTTCTTGTTCGATGGCTCCGACTATGAATGATGGTATGTATCGTTCTTCAAGAACTATTCTATTGTATATGACCTACGATGAATCTCTGAGTGCAAGTGCACAAAACTCATATAATGAGCTTCTGCAGTCTTATTTGCCTGCAAATCAGTATAGTGATGTAGAAGATGTCTTGCTTGTTTATACAAAGGCAAGGGATCCGGAAAATAAGCCAAATGTGAACGAGTTAATTAAACTTTCTAGAAATGCTCACGGAGTAGTCGAAAGAGAGATAATAAGGGAATATCCAGAGGATGATAGTAAGTTAGAGAAAGAATCATTATATGAGGTGCTAAAGTATGTGAATCAAGTATTTCCATCAGAGATTAATGGCTTAATATTTTGGACTAATGGAACAGGATGGTTACCTGTTCAGGATCAGCATACCGAAGTTAATATCGCCGACTTCGCAGAGGCCTTACCATTAAAATATGACTTTATCATATTTGATGCCTCATATATGGGTGGAGTAGAGGTCGCATATCAGTTAAAAGACAAGACAGATGTAATTCTAGCAACTCAGACAGAGATCTCGCCTGAGCGCTTTCCTTATAATCTAATAATGGAGCCTCTATTTTATTATCAAGTGCCATATCTAGAAGAAGTGTGTAGACAATTCTATCAAAGTAATAATACTACTACATCTCCTTGGGGATCTATTTCAATGATAAAGACCTTCTATTTAGATGATTTAGCAAATATTTGTGCTAAAATATTAAATGAGAACTCAGAAGCAGTGTCTACACTGAATGAAGGAGATATTCAATCATATTATAGGTATGATAATCATTGGTATTATGATTTTGCACAGTTTTATGAAACTATCTGTAAAGATGAAAAGATGCTTGACGAGTTTAATAGGTGTCTAGAAAATATAGTGATGTTGAAGTTTGCTACGAGTTCAGGCTTGCATATTAAACTAGAGCACTATTCAGGTCTATCGACATACATACCAATCATAAAGGATGAACAAGCAGGGGTCGTAGAGACATTCTATAATACACTAGATTGGAATAAGAAAGTCGGTGTAATATAGATTTGCAAATAAATAATCTATTTCATATCTTTGCGCCGCTCAAAAAGCAAAATGCTTTTTTGTGTAATGGGGTCCAGAGAGACTGGACTGAGTAACACTTTTAAAAAAAATAATTATGGAACAAATCGTTTTAACAGGAAAGTTAAGAGAGTTAGGTAAGAAATCTGACATTAAAAATCTACGTAAAGCAGGAGATATTCCTTGTGCTTTATATGGAGCAGGAATCGAAAATGTAAACTTTACTATTACAGAGAAAGATGTAAAGATGATTACATTTACTCCAAATAGTTACATCATCGAGTTAGATATCGAAGGTAAGAAGTATTTATCAATATTTCACGCTATTCAGTATCACCCAGTAAATGATGAGCCTTTACACTTAGATTTCTTAGCAATAGATCCAGCTAAGCCTGTTACTATCAATATCCCAGTAACTATCGAAGGTAGCTCTGCAGGTGTGAAGTTAGGAGGTAAATTAATGCCAGGTGCTCGTAAATTAAAGGTGCGTGGTATGATCAATGATCTACCTGATTTCCTTCCAGTAGATGTAACTGAGTTACAAATTGGTAAGCAAATCAGTGCTGGAGAATTATCTTATGAAGGAATCAGCATTCTTACTCCTAAGACAACTATCGTATGTGCAGTTAAGGCTACACGTGCAACAGTAGCAGCAGCAGCAGCGGCAGCTAAGAAGTAATAAAGAATCATTTTAACGCGTATGAATTATTTAGTTGTCGGTTTAGGTAACATTGGAGCTGAATATGCAAATACGCGTCATAATATAGGTTTTATGGTATTGGACGCTTGGGTACAAGCGTCCAATATTATTTTTAAGACAGAAAGATATGGTGATGTGGCACAGATTCGTTTTAAGGGTCGTACATTTAATCTTCTGAAGCCATCTACCTATATGAACCTTAGTGGAAAGGCAGTAAGTTATTGGATGACAAAACTTAAAATTCCACAAGAAAACCTACTAGTTATAGTAGATGACATCGCTTTACCTATTGCTACTTTGAGAATGAGAAAAAAGGGTAGTGATGGTGGACATAATGGCTTAGCTAATATCGCTGAGTGTCTAAATACTCAGAATTATTGCAGAATTAGGTTTGGAATAGGCTCTTTTATAGGAAGAGATACTCAAGTTAATTTTGTACT
>CAYJFD010000016.1:29590-47885 GCA_964369605.1 uncultured Muribaculaceae bacterium
GGTAAGTGGGATGAAGAAGAAATGATTTTATTAAAACCAGCTATAGATGCCACGATAGATGCTATAAAGGCTTTTGGGACAATAGGCGTAGACCGTGCTATGAACCAATATAATACAAAGAATAAGCCCGCTAGTACTCCATAACCTTATTGATATCTCTTCTCTCTTTTTTAGTGGGTCTTCCCGTGCCCCTATCCCTATGAATGAAAACACTTTCAATAGGAGCATTTAATTTTAGTAATTCTTCAGGATCTGTAATATCTTCAACAAATTCGGAAACGAGTTTGGCTCCTTGCCTATTTTTAATGGCGATTATTACCCTATATTTATAGTGTATGTTCCCCTTACGTACTTCTATTATGTCTCCTCTCTTTATGTCCTTAGACGGCTTTGCATTTTGAGAATTAACAAGTACTCTGCCGCTCTTGCAAGCTTCAGTAGCATCTGAACGAGTTTTATATACACGAATAGCCCAAAGGTATTTATCTAGGCGTTCAGTAGAATTTTCGATATCAAACATACTATTGTTCTTCCTTGTAATCTAAATATTCTAGTGGGTCCTCTAGTTTGTCAGGTGTGCTAACCCAAAGTAGTTCGGATATACTATCTTTTGGCGTAATAGTAAAGTTAGATATACTAGCTGGAACTAGAATCCACTCATTATTTATAACTTCGATTTTTTTAGAAAGTTTATCGGATTTATATTCGATATCAAAGGCGCCAGCGATACAGTATAGTAAAGCGAACTTCTCACCCGCTGCCTTTGAGTACTCTACGCTATCCTTTATTTTATGATAAGTGGTGTTAAAAAAATTATTGTCAGTAAGTATAATCTCATCTCCACATTCTTTGATCTTTTCTGCAGGGAAATAACAAGTCGATAGGTCGGTTTTTTTATAGTTAATCGCACCAAAAGCTGTTTCTAAGTGCAACTCTCGTTTGTAGCTTGAAGTTCTTTCCTTGTCCCAGTCATATAGTCTATAAGTAATGTCAGATAATTGTTGAATTTCCGATAGTTGTATATGTCCTTTTGCTGAGTGAATAGTTCCTGCCTCTATATACAGAAAGTCTCCTTTTTTAGGTTTGATAACATTTAATAAACCTTCAATATCCCCTTTTAATGCCTTATTGTAAAAGTCGCTTGGGTCTATATCTTCCTTTAAGCCTAAATATAGGGCTGCATCCTCAGCTGCATCCAGTACATACCATGCCTCACTCTTTCCATAGGAATTATGTAGGTCAAAGGCAGTCTCATTGTCTGGGTGAATCTGAATGGATAATCTATCCTTAAGATCTAATTCCTTTACTAGTATAGGAAATTCGTTTCCATAGAATTTATACTGCTCCTCTCCCATAATTTCTGTCATATATGTGTCTATGATATCAAAAAGGGCATTATTCTGAAGGTAGCCTTCAGCCACAATAGAACTGTCTTCTTGAAAGCCAGAGATTAGGCATAATTCAGTACCCCAAACTCTTTCGATCGTTTGTGGTTTGAATTTGAGTGGGTGTAATTTAGGATTCATTTGTGCTTATAGGTAAGTATACTTTTGGAGTTGTATTTTTATAAATAATTACGGAGATCAAAGTGATAATCGCAATGCATGTACATAGTAGTAAAATATATGGTCCTGAAGAAGGGAAGAGCTCGAAGAATGAGTCTACTTCTTTCATTTTAGGGAAGATATAAGGTAAGACTGTAGATATACCATTGTTAACAAAGTGTAGGAAAATTACAGCCCATAAGCTTCTTGTTCTATAATAGATCCATCCAAAGAAGACCCCTAGGATAAATGCCCATACTGCCTGCCAAGGATTAAGATGAAGGATGCCAAATAGTGCTGCTGACCAAATAATAGCCTTCATAGGGCTTATGCGTTGCAATAGACCCTTTAAGATGATACCTCTAAGTAAAATTTCTTCGAAAAGAGCAGCAAGAACAGCTACGTTAATAAGTCCCCAAACGACACCATTGTCAGTTATAAGGTCCTCTATTATTTTACTGAACCAGTCTGGGATAGGCATTATTATCCCTATTGCATCTATTACAATCATAAATGAAAGTGCTGCTATAAAGAGAAGAATAAAAAACAAGATAGGATTTAGCGTACCGAAATTATCATTTGTTATAGGTACCTTCGCATGAGCTTGAGAAGCAAGACCTGCTTCAAGGTTTAACCTATTTGTTTTTCCTTTTGCATTAGCGTATAAAAGTGATGGAACAAATGCCAGGATGTAGCCTATAAACTGAGTAAGTGCAGCACCTTGTTCTATGTCTATACCCTTGAAAATTAGCATTACGCCGCTAGAGAGTAATTGGCCTAGAAGTATAAAAAAAACAAAAACAATAACGAATGATTGTTTTAAAGTCGGGTTGAAAAATTTCAGGTTATTTAACATAGTAGGTGTTATTTTATTCTTTGGTTATGTTTGATTAATTGACAAATATACATAAAATTTGGACTCGCGCTGAAAAAAATAGTATTTTTGCAATAGCAAATTACCCAGCAAATGAATTTACAAGATAACAATACAAGAGAAAATACGAGCTCCTCTTCTAAATGGGGAAAATTCCGTTCAAGTAAGTGGCTTAAACGTTTAACGAACCCTTTTGTAGTGACTACGATAATTTTTACTTTGCTAATTGTTTTTTTTAATGACCATAGTTTAATCCGCCTAATTTCAAATTGGATCGATGTGAGCAGACAAGAGGAAATAATTTTAAATTATGAAAAAAAAATCGATGAGGTAGACGAACGAATAATCGAACTTCGTACCAACATCGATTCAGTTGAAAGGTATGCAAGAGAAAATTACTACTTCCACACTAAAGACGAAGATGTCTTTATAGTAGAATAGTTTTTAGTCTTACCTACCAGTATAATTCTGAGGAGTAATAACTCTTAATTCCTCTTTTACAGATTCAGATAGCTCTAATGTATCTATGAATTCCAGAATAGTAGTCTTAGAGATAGCTTCCCCTGTGCGAGTTAACTCTTTTAGAGTTTCATAAGGATTAGGGTATCCTTCTCTTCTAAGTATCGTCTGTATACCTTCGGCGACTACTGCCCAATTATCTTCAAGGTCTCTATCTAAAGCACTTTCGTTAAGAATAAGTTTATTTAAACCCTTCTCAAGAGATTTTAGTGCTATTAGTGAGTGAGCGATTGGAGAACCAATGTTTCTTAAAACAGTAGAGTCTGTTAAGTCGCGCTGTAGGCGAGATACTGGTAATTTTGAGGACAAGAACTCAGAAATAGCATTTGCCATACCTAGATTGCCTTCAGCGTTTTCAAAATCGATAGGGTTAACCTTATGAGGCATTGCAGATGATCCCACTTCTCCAGCTTTAATTTTTTGCTTAAAGTAGTTCATCGAAATGTAGCTCCAGATGTCACGACTTAAATCTATTAAGATGGAGTTGATTCTTTTGATAGCGTCGAAAAGTGCCGCGATATTATCGTAGTGCTCTATTTGAGTAGTAGGGTAAGATCTTTTAAGGCCAAGAGATTCTTCTACAAAATTAACAGCAAAAGCATTCCAATCAATATTTGGATAGGCATAAAAGTGAGCGTTAAAATTACCAGTCGCACCTCCGAACTTAGCAGAGTAAGGAATAGCTAGTAAATGTCTTATCTGCTCTCTAAGGCGTACGACGAATACGTTAATCTCCTTACCTAGTCTAGTCGGTGATGCTGGCTGACCATGAGTATGAGCAAGCATAGGGGTGTCCTTCCATTCTTCTGACATAGAATCTAGAATGTTTAATACATTATATAGAGATGGAAGATACACATCTTGTATTCCTTCCATTAAACTTAAAGGAGTAGAGGTGTTATTTATATCTTGAGAAGTTAGACCAAAGTGAACAAACTCCTTGTACTTTGGATCTATTCCAAGTGCGTCAAAGCGATTTTTGATATAATATTCAACGGCCTTAACATCGTGGTTTGTAACTTTTTCGATATCTTTTACCTCCTGTGCGTTTTCTTCGTTAAGGTCCCTATATATATCCCTCAGTGATGAAAATAGTTCTTTGTCAAATTCTTTAAGCTGAGGTAATGGAAGTTCGCAAAGCGAGATAAAATATTCTATCTCAACTCTAACTCTATAGCGAATTAGGGCAAACTCTGAAAAGTAAGCAGATAGTTGTTCAACCTGTCTGTAATATCTTCCGTCAATAGGTGTAATAGATGTTATCATTTCTTATATTATTTAAAGTACAAAAGTAGTCAATATTTTTTAGATAGACGAATTTGCGTGCTCTATGGATTTAATGCATTGCTTTGCTGCTGCAACATCGTGAACTCTGAGTATTGACGCTCCCTTCTTTAGAGCTGAAATGTGAAGTTCGCTAGTAGCCTCAAGTACATCTTCTGGACCGAGCCCTAGCTTTTTGTATATAAAGCTTTTTCTAGATATACCTATAAGTAATTCCTTGCCTAGTTCTGAAAATTCTTCTAATCTATCTAGGATTTCGTAGTTCTGCTCTAGAGTCTTTGCGAACCCGAATCCAGGGTCTACAATCCAGTGCTTTATTCCAAAATATTGAGCCCTGAGCTCAAAGTCTTTAAAGTATTTAATGATATCCTTTGTTACATCTTCGTATTGGCAAAGACCCTGCATAGTCTTAGGTGTTCCTCTTTTATGCATCGCTATGTAGTTAAGTCCAAGCTTGGCTACGCATTGGAGCATTTTGTCGTCATCCTCTCCTGCTGATATATCATTAACGATGAAGTCTCCTACTAGTTTGTGACATCTTCTTACTATCTCAGAATGAAAGGTGTCCACTGATAGGGGAATGTGAGAAAAATGCTCTTTGAAAATTTCTAGTGCTGGTTCAAGTGCTCTCCATTCTTCCTCCATCTCTATAGGGTTAGAGCCAGGTCTAGTGGAGCAAGCTCCAATATCGATAATATCTGCTCCCTCAGAAACTAAAAGTTCGAAACGAGCTCTTATTTCGTCATTGCTGGAAGCTCTTGAAGGACTAAAATAGGAATCTTGGTTAATATTAATGATTCCCATCACTTTCGGACTACTCGGACTGTTTTGCATCATATATTTTATATATCTTTGTAACTTGAAAATGCAAAAGTAGTAAATTATGCTGATAGTAATAGAGGGTATAGATGGAGCCGGAAAATCCACACAGTTAAATAATCTAAAGAAATATCTTTCTAGGCCTGATAAACAAATGAATTATTTGCATTTTCCTAGGTATGATGCGCCAGTAGTAGGAGAGATGATATCAAACTTCCTCAGAGGAGATTATGGCCTAATAAATGATGTTCATCCCCAGATAGTTGCCTTGCTTTTCGCAGAAGATAGGAGACAAGCCTCGGGTTTAATAAATGAATGGTTGAAAGATGATGGCGTCGTGCTGCTAGATAGATATGTGTATTCTAATGTGGCCTATCAGTGCGCTAAATTAGAAAATAGAGAAGATAAGTTATCTCTTTTGGACTGGATATTAGATGCAGAATATAAGTATTTTGGGGTACCGCGCCCAGATATTAATATTTTCTTGGATGTGCCACTGAGTTTTGTAGAGAAGAAGCTCAAGGAGGAGAGAAAGGGAAGTGATAGAGACTATCTGCAAGGAAAGGAAGATATTCACGAATTAGATATGAGTTTTCAGTCCCAGGTAAGGGATATGTATTTAGAGCTGTGCAGTATAGATGATGACTTTATAAGAATAGATTGCTCCTCAGAGCAGGGTGAGATGTTAAGTCCTTCAGAAATTTTCGAAAGAATATTAAGTCAAATCGAACATAAAATATAGTCTATGGGGTGGAGTGTAATTTCTAGAGTACCTTTTATTATCGCCAAATTTATTTTTGGATTTACCTTTGTAGTGTCTGGATTCTTAAAAATGTCAGACCCAGTGGGAACGATGCTTGTTGTTCAAGAGTACCTAAGGGTTGGACACCTAGCCTTTTTGTCAGGAATAGCACTTCATATAGGGCTTGCACTTTCTTTATTAGAATTTATACTTGGTGCATCCTTTCTTTCGGGCCTACGACTTCGTTTCTTCTCTTGGATAGGCCTTGGCTTAATGAGTTTTTTTACCTTACTTACTTTAGTCCTTGCGATCTTTGATCCAATAAACGATTGTGGGTGTTTTGGAGAGGCTATATCTTTAACAAATTGGCAGACCTTCTTCAAGAATGTGGCCCTATTTTTATGCAGTTTATTAGTTTTTTCTGGAAGGAAGTATTATAGGAAATTAGCACCCACGCCAGTAGAGTGGAGGCAGACAATTTTAATATCTCTATCTATCCTAATATATGGAGTAGCCTCGTTAATTGTCACCCCAGCATTAGATTTCGGTAGCTATAAAGTGGGAGTAGATATATCCGAGCGTTTGGTCGAGTCTTCACAAGTACAGTATCAAACAAGACTGCTTTATCAGAAGGATGGACGAGAGGAGTATTTTACTCTAGAGAATTTACCTGATTCTACCTGGGTATTTGTGGATTCGGAAGCATATCTTCCAGATGATATGAAAAAGTTAGGGGCCTTTGATTTTTACGTCACAGATGCTGCCTTAGTCGAGATAACATCTGAGATAGTAGATCCTAATTCTAGATATATATTGTTAACTTTTACTGACTTTCTCGAGACTGATGCAGTGCAAAGGGCTCAGATCGTAGAATTGATAAGTTTTCTTGCGCAACAGGAGACAGGTTTTAAGATACTAACTTCTACGCCTTATGCGCAGATTAGTTCTGAGGTGCCAGATAATATTATACCGCAAGAGTATTTTGCATTTGCAGATTCAAAGACAATAATCTCTATGAATCGTTCAAATGGAGGTCTTGTTTATCTTAATTCAGCTACTGTTGTGGCAAAACTCAGTAGACTGCAAATTTCCCAGAGTAGGGTACAAAAATTACTTGACGAAGAAGATCCTGAGAATATAATTATTCAAAGGACTATCTTTCAGAATATCTTTTCTTTATTGGTAATTGTCTTTTTAACTATCTCGTTCTTTACATTAAAAGTTATTTTTAGAAAGAGATATAATATGGACGAAGAACTCGTAGAAGAAGAAACTATAGGGTAATAGGGTCGGCATCTTTTAGTGCAGGAAACTTTTCGCGAAAGTTCTTTAGCCCCTTGAGTTCAAGACTAGCGCTTAATGTGACACAGTCTTGTGAGGGAGTAGAAACGAGTTGTCCTTTGTAGTCTATTATTTGAGAGTGTCCGCAGTGAGAATTATAAGGATCTTTGCCTATGCGATTACAGCCGATGACATAGGCTTGGTTTTCTATAGCTCTTGCTCTTAAGAGTATATCCCAAACGAAGATTCTAGTGTCTGGCCAAGAGGCAACATATATCATTAAATCGTAGCTATCTAGGTGGTTATTACGACACCATACAGGAAAGCGCAAATCATAGCAAATAGCAAGTAAAATTTTCCAGCCCTTATATTCAACTACAACTTTTTTATTACCGCTAGTGTAATATAAGTCCTCTGCCCCGTAACTGAAAAGATGGCTTTTATCATAGCTAAATACTTGGTCAGCGGTGACAAAGTACATCCTGTTGTAATATTTGCCATCCTGTTGAATGGCTAAGGATCCAGTTATTGCACATTTGTGCTTTATCGCAATATCCTGCATCCATTTTAATCCTTTGTCAGCATTAAAAGAAACTACCGAAGATATTTCCTGAGGCTTAGTAATAAAGCCAGAGGTAAACATCTCCGGTAGTATGTATAAATCAGTAGAACTGTCAGAATTTTCGTCTATCATCCTCGAGAAGTTATTTAAATTTTCCTGAGGAGAAGACCAAAGTAGGTCACTCTGAAGTACTGAAACTTTTAACATCGAAAATTATCTAATTCTCTCTGAATATGATCTATCTTCTGTCTTGATTTTTAATCTCTCACCTATGTTGATGAAAAGTGGAACCATGATCTCTGCGCCAGTCTCAAGTGTTGCAGCCTTCATAGCATTTGTAGATGCAGTGTCACCTTTTACAGCAGGTTCTGTATATGTAACTTCTAATTCTACGTGAGCTGGAAGCTCGCAAGTTAAACAACGCTCCTCATCTGCAAGAAACATCATCTCTACTTCTTGTCCTTCTTTCATTAAATCAGCATTATCCACTAATTCAGGACTTAAAGAAATTTGCTCGAAAGTTTCGTTGTGCATGAAATTAAATCCCATATCGTCCTTGTAAAGGAACTGATAAGGTCTTCTTTCTACAGATATAGATTCAACCTTTTCACCAGCTGAGAAAGTTTTTTCAAGAATTCTACCATTTTCAAGATTGCGAAGCTTTGTCTTCACAAATGCTGCTCCCTTTCCAGGTTTTACGTGTTGAAACCATACAATAGAGCAAGGCTTACCATTAAAATTTAGGTAATAACCATTTTTAAAATCTGCTGTTGTTGCCATAATATTATATTCTTTATTCTTGTTTTCAAATGAGTGGCAAAGATAATCAAATATTTTTTATTGCCTCTAAGACTTTTTCTAATTGCCACTTAGGAGTTGAGGTCGCTCCACAAATACCAACGTGGTCATCTTGGGTAAACCATTCATCCTTTAGTTCATCTATAGCTTCTATTATGTAGCTGCGAGGATTATGTTGTCTACAGAGTTCGTAAAGTGCGTAACCATTTGAACTCTCCTTTCCTGAGACAAAAATAATGATGGATTTATTTAAGGCAAAGTTAATTAGACTTGCATTTCTAGATGATACTTGCCTACATACACTATTAGTGATTCTTAGATTAGAACTAGCTCCCTTAAATTCTTTGATTTTATTATTTAGAAATTCGCAAACTTCTTGATATTCAGATGGATCCTTAGTTGTTTGAGAGAAGATATGAATAGCCCTATTTAGGTCAAGAACGTTTTGTTCCAAAAGTGCCTTGAGTTCAGCTAAACTTTGAATAATAAGAGCATCGCCGTTTACTTGACCTATAATTCCAAGTACCTCTGCATGCCCTTTTTTTCCAAAAATGATGACTTGCCCACCCTCGCTTTTAATTTCTTTATAGCTTGCGGCTACCTTTTCTTGTAATCTGAGAACGACAGGGCAGGTGCAGTCAATAATATTTAGCCCATTATCATGGGCAATATCATAAGTGCTAGGTGGTTCCCCATGTGCTCTAATGAGCACAGTCTCACCTTGCATCTTGCTATATGTCTGAATATCAATAGTTTTTAGCCCAAGCTCAGATAGCCTATTAATTTCGACATTATTATGAACTATTGAACCTAGTGAATATAAAACCTTGTGAGAATTCAAATATTCTTCTGCCTTCTTTATGGCACGTTCTACTCCATTACAGCAGCCAGACTCATTGTTTATTTCTATTGTCATCTATGAATGCTTATGTTCGTTAATTAGTTTGTCCACCCAGTCAAGTTGCTCTTGAATGCTCATATAGCTGTTGTCCAGTTCTATGGCGTCCTTGACTCTAATAAGTGGTGCTACCTCTCTAGATTGATCAATATAGTCGCGTTTAAGGATGTTCTGATGAACCTCATCAAAACTTACATTTTCCCCTTTCTCAAGTAACTCTTTAAGTCTTCTCTCAGCTCTAATTTCACTATTTGCAGTCATAAATATTTTAATGTCTGCGTTTGGGAAAACTGCACTTGCTATATCACGCCCATCTGCAACTATTCCTTGGTCAATATTTATGCCTTGAAGGAATCTATTTACATAGTCTCGAACTGGTGCTAGGGACGAGATGTGACTAACTTCTTCCGATACTCTAAGACTTCTAATTTCAGTGTCAACTTTATGAGAATCAAGGTCGATTTCACTTAGTTTTGAATATAGAACATCTGTATTTATGCTATGATCTGAAGCTATTAGTCCAGAGCTAAGTGCGTATAGAGTAATGACTCTATAGAGGGCTCCTGTATCTAAATATGCAAGGCCCCATCTCTTTGCAATTTCCTTTGCAAAAGAACTTTTCCCCGTAGATGAGTGCCCGTCAATAGCTATTATCATTATGTTTATATTTTTACTTTGAAAATGCGAAGATAGTGCTTTTATTTTCTATCTTTGTAAATTAATAAAAAAAGGAGCTATGAATATCTTAATAATGGACGACGAGAGAAGCATTAGAAACACTATGAAGGAAATTCTAGAGTTTGAGGGACATAATGTGAGCTTGGCTGAGGATGGTTTAGTGGGCTATAATATGGTGCAAGAAAATAGGTATGACGTGATTTTCTGCGACATTAAGATGCCTAATATGGATGGCCAGGAGGCATTGGTAAAAATGAGAGAGAGTGGAGTGGAGACGCCAATCATAATGATATCGGGGCATGGATCGATAGAGACAGCAGTAGAGTGTATACGTGAGGGTGCTTATGACTTTATCCAAAAGCCCTTAGATATTAATCGTATTCTTCTGAGCGTGAAAAATGCGATGGAAAAGAACGTGTTAGTAAAAGAAACAAAGACCCTGAAAAAGAAAGTGAGTAAGGTGCCGGTAATAGTCGGTGAATCTCAGGCTATTCTACACATTAAGGATATGATAGATAGGGTGGCAACATCAGATGCAAGGGTTCTTATTAATGGCTCTAATGGAACAGGAAAGGAATTAGTAGCTAGGTGGTTACATGAACTAAGTAATAGAGCTTCAAAACCTTTTATTGAAGTAAATTGCGCTGCGATACCCTCTGAGTTAATCGAGAGTGAACTTTTTGGACACGAAAAGGGAGCTTTTACTTCTGCTATAAGGCAGCATAAGGGTAAGTTTGAGCAGGCAGATGGCGGAACCCTCTTTTTAGATGAGATCGGTGATATGAGTTTGGCAGCACAAGCAAAAGTTTTAAGGGTGCTTCAGGAGAAGAAGGTAAGCAGGGTAGGAAGTGACAAGGAAATAAGTGTGGATGTGAGAGTGGTTTGTGCAACGAATAAAAATTTAGCAGAAGAAATAAAGAAAAATAATTTTAGAGAGGACCTTTATCATAGATTAAGTGTGATAGTTATGACTGTTCCTGCACTAAAAGACAGAAAATCAGATATTCCATTGTTAGCGAAGCACTTTCTAAAGCAAATTTCACAGGAAACAGGCGGAGTAGAAATGCCGATAGAAGATGATGCTATCGAGCAGCTAATGCATTATGAGTGGGGCGGAAACATAAGAGAGCTTCGTAATGCTATGGAAAGGTTGGTTATCTTGTCGAATAATGTAATCACCAAGAAGGATGTCTTGGAGTATATAGTTCCTATTTAATAAAGTAATATTATATGATACCAGAGGATTTCGAAGTAGAGAATAACCAAGAAAATGAGGAATTTGATCAGGAATTTGATCAGGATTTCGAAGACGAGAATAATCAAGAAAAAGTCCAGAATTCAGGAAAATTCGAAAAAATAGTTCAGGACGGAGAAAAGAAGTATAAACTTTCTGGAATGTACAGAGAGTGGTTTATTGATTATGCTTCTTATGTAATATTAGAAAGAGCTGTTCCTCACATAACAGATGGATTAAAGCCTGTACAGCGAAGAATACTTTATTCTATGAAGCTCCAGGATGATGGGCGACTAAATAAAGTAGCTACTTTGGTAGGTGCAACTATGCCATTTCACCCGCACGGAGATGCTTCCATCAAAGATGCTTTGGTGCAGTTAGGACAAAAAGAAATACTTATTGACTGTCAAGGAAACTGGGGAAATATTTTAACAGGTGATTCAGCGGCAGCAGGTCGTTATATTGAGGCGCGATTAACAACTTTTGCAAAAGAAGTGGTTTTTAATGCGAAGACAACAGAGTGGGTTAGTTCCTATGACGGAAGAAATAGAGAACCTGTAAGCTTGCCTGTTAAGTTTCCATTGCTACTTGCGCAGGGTGCAGAGGGTATTGCGGTAGCACTATCTTGTAAAATTCTTCCTCATAATTTTAATGAGTTAATCGATGCATCTATTGCATACTTACGCGGTGAGGAATTTGAACTCCTGCCTGATTTTATCACAGAGGGTCTTGCAGATGTAAGTGCGTATAATAGAGGTTTAAGAGGCGGTAAGGTAAGGGTGAGATCTAATATCGTAAAACAGAGTAAGAATACATTGGTAATAAATGAGATCCCATACGGGGAGACTACTACATCTCTAATCGAATCCATTTTAAAGGCTAATGAGAAGGGGAAAATTAAAATTAAGAAGATTGATGATAATACGGCTGAGAAAGCAGAAATCGTAATCACTTTAAATAATGATATATCTCCTGACAGAACGATAGATGCTCTGTATGCCTTCACAAAGTGCGAAGTATCCATTTCACCTAATAGTTGTGTGATTATGGATAATAAGCCATGCTTCATAGGTGTTGATGAGATACTTAAGCATAATACAGACAGTACAAGATCTCTTTTAAAGCAGGAGCTTGAAATTCGTTTGGCGGAACTGTCAAGTGAGTGGCACTATACCTCTCTTGAGAAGATATTTTTTGAGAATAAAATATATCAAATACTCGAGGGGCAGGCTCGCACTTGGGAACAGCAGCTTGATGAGGTATTTGTGAAGATGAAGGAGTATGAACCTGTTCTGAAGATGCCAGTAGAAATGGATGATATCTTGAAATTAGTAGAGAAACCAGTAAGAAAGATTTCACGTTTTGATATTAAGTCAGTAAATTTAAAGATCGCATCGATAGAGGAGAAGCAAGCAGAGGTAGAGGCGAATCTAAATAGACTTACAGAGTATACGATAGATTGGTATGCTTCCTTGAAGGAGAAGTACGGACATAAATATCCAAGAAGAACTAAGTTAATCTCTTTTGAAGATATTCTGGCTACTAAGGTCGCAGCAAATAATGTTAAACTTTATGTAAATAGGGAAGAAGGTTTTGTCGGAACTAATCAAAAGAAAATTGAGAACGCGGAGTATATCTGCGACTGTTCAGATATCGATGATGTAATAGTCGTATTAAAGAATGGAAAATATATGATATCGAAGATAAGTGATAAATTCTTCTTCGATAAAAATATTCTTCACGTTGCGATATTTAATAAGGCAGACCAAAGGACAATTTACAATGTAATATACCGCTCAGGGAAGGGCGGATTATATTATGCAAAGAGATTTGCAATAGTCGGAATAACAAGAGATAAATGGTACGATCTAACCAAAGGAGAGGAGGGATCTACTATAGTATGGTTCACGTCAAATCCGAATGGAGAGGCGGAACTGTTAAGGATATACCTGAGACCAAGACCTAAATTAAAGAAGCTTAATTTCGATTTTGATTTTGCAACTCTTGCTATTAAGAATCGTTCGGCTCAAGGAAATATCGCGAGTAGATTCCCTATACAAAGAATATCTCTGAAGTCCTCAGGTGTTTCAACAATAGGAGCGAAGAAACTATGGTTTGATAGAGATATAAATAGATTAAATGATGAGGGTAGAGGAGATTTATTAGGAGATTTTATCGGAAATGAGCACATCTTAGCATTATTTAAGGAGGGTTCTTTTTATACAACGAACCTAGACTTTAGTAATAGATATCAAGGAGACTTATTATTAATTCAGCAGTTTAATCCAAAAACAGTGTGCTCGGTTGTTTATTGGGTGGAAGAAACGAAATCCTTTTACTTAAAACGATTTAATTTTGAGTTAAGTGATAATAATATGCAGTCTATAATATCTGAATCAAAAGGATCTTATCTTCATAGTTTTTCGATGGATGCCCTACCTCAGTTAAAAATACACTTTGTTGCAACTGAGAAAAAGAGCAGAGAACCTGAGATCGTAAATGTAAGCGAATTTATTTCAGTTAAAGGCTTCAAGGCAAAGGGTAAAAGGCTATCTACTCATGAAATAGAGAGTATAGAATTTATTGAGCCTATTCTGGACTTAACTCCAGATACTGAGATGGAACTCGTTGGGATAGATGCAGGCGAGGGTATGAATCATATTATAGAGGAAGATAGCTCAACTGAATTTATGGCTGGAACAGTTATAGATTTAATTGATGAAAATGAACCAACATTATTTTAAGGACTATGATAATATCACTGATTGGATTTATGGCAGCTGGCAAAACTACTGTAGGTCAGCAATTGGCGGCTTCGATGAAGTGTCAATTTATAGATTTAGATGCGTACATAGAAGAAAAGGAGGATAAAGAGGTCTCTGAAATTTTTAATGAACTTGGCGAAGAAGCCTTTAGAAAAATGGAAGAGAAGTACCTGGAAGATGTGCTAGAGGATCATATACTGCGTTTCCCTGAAACATTAGATGATATGGCTGAGTCTGTAGAATCAAAAAAATGTACTCTAGTAATATCTCTAGGAGGAGGAGCAGTAGCGAGCCCTCTGTGCCGAGATCTGATAAAGAATCTTACATACTGTATTTATATAAAAGTAGATATAGATACTATTTTATCAAGACTCAGAAGTACTAGTGAAGAAGTTCAGAAAAGGCCATTACTTTCTGGTAAAGATGACTTATATAAAACAATAGAGGCTCTCTATTATCAAAGAGAGCCTCTGTATGAGGAGTTAGCTGATAAAATATCTATTACTAACTAGTATAATTTATTTAGTATTTTGGGAGTTTTATTGTAAAGTTTGCTCCACCGAGTTCTTTAGAAGGACTATAGCTTATTTCTCCCTTGTGTTCGTCAATAATACTCTTGCATATAGCTATTCCTAGACCTGTACCTTTAGATTTAGTCGTAAAGTAGGGTTTGAATATCATATTTATCAGGTCTGGGTGAATTCCCTCTCCGTTATCCTCAACGTTCACGATGTAGTGATTTCCCTCTAATTTAATCGACAGCCTGATAATAGCTTTATCAAGTGACTCTACAGCTTGGATAGCGTTTGTGATTAAGTTAACAAATACTCTGGTAATAAGTGTCTTCTTTGCGATTATAAGTGCTTGAGGAAGTGTAGTATTGACAATAAAAGAGATATTCTCTCTATTATCAAATAGTGTAATTTGTTCGTTACTAATAACTATTAAATCCGTTATACTATTATTCTCTTCATAATATTTGGCAAAATCAGAAAACTGATTTGCTGTGTTTGAGAGAATGTCTATCTGTTCTAATAATGTTACTGAAAGAGAATCAAACTTATCTTGCCATTCAGGCCTATTTTGTTCCTTCATCTTACTTAGATGCTGAATACTCAGCTTCATAGGCGTGAGCGGATTCTTGATTTCGTGTGCGATTTGACGTGCCATCTCTTTCCAAGCAAGTTCGCGTTCGGACTGAGCTAGCTTTTTAGTATTTGCCTTAAGATCTCCTACCATAGCATTGTAGGCCTTTACCACATTACCTAATTCGTCGTTTCTAGTATATTTGATGTGCTCAAAGCGTTTTAGCGTATTTAGGGACTTGAGTTTCTCACTTATTCTTGAGAGAGGCTTAATTATGGAGTTGGAAGTAAGGTAACTTAAAAAGATGGCTATAAGGATAATAATAAGGTAGAAATTCGTCAGAATCGCAATCATCCTACTAGTACTCTCATAGTATGCAGAGTTGTCAAGGAATAGAGGGTGATGAATTATAGCTATGAGATTTCCACCTTGGTCGTATATCGTAGCATATCCTGAAAAATAGCTAATATCTGCTATTTGTTCTTTTGCGATAACGATGGTGTGACTCTTACTGATTAAATCTTTATATGGTTCAGGACTTATCCTAGTGCCAATAACATATTTCTCGAAAAGATCTGGCCTGGTCGAATGAACTAAAGAGCCATTAACATCATAAATATTTAAGTCGGCACTAGAGTTAATAGATATAAAATTAAGTGTCTCGAGTGTCGTTTCATACGCAAGGGAGTCAGATACGGCTGATAGTGAATTATAACTTTCAGTAATTATCACTTGAAGTCCTGAGATGCGCTCATTAACCTGATTTTTCATATTACTCTCGAAGAAAGAAGTAGAGAAAACATAGCTAATTATAGCGATTAGGATGAAACTACTTATTAGAGATAATGTAATAAGGGCGGTAATCCTATTTTTAAACGATTTCTTATATGATGAAAAACTATACTTCCTCCTAAGGGTTCTTGTCCCGAAAATAAGAATACCACCTAGTACGATTGAGATATACGAAGACGAGATAAAGTATGAAAAGAAAGGATATTTCGGCCTACTAATAATTACAAGAGTCGAGTCATCTATCTCACATTTATAATGAATAGTACTTTTTGGTCTAGAGTAAAGGGTATATTCTACTAATTTGGAAAGATCGTTGATTGGGTAATTGAATTCCCCTTGACTATATGTTAGAGTACCGTCTGTATATATGGCATAAGAGAACTTGTTCGGTAAAGTAAATTTGTCATTTTGATTGCCACTAGCACGTCCTGGCAAGAACATCTTATAGGCCTTGGAAACACTTTTTGAAAACTCAATATATAGGGTATACTTATCATTAGTAGTTGTAATCTCGAGCGCTCCTATGTAGCTTGTATTGCCATCTTTTGTATTAATAAAGTAAAAATCTGAGTATTCATTTAGTTTTTGGCCGTTTTTATTTGTTATATTTTGTTCAAAGAAATCCTTGCACTCACTCTCTAAAGAAAAGAGAGCTCTAGGCATATACTTTTTTGGGTTTTTCTTACAAACTGTAATATCTATACTGTAGTTGTCAATTACTGTATTTGAGAATAGATCTAAAAGTCTGTTGTAAATATGCTCTTCGCAATCATCTTCAGCGATGAACATTTTGATTAGTCTGTCATTATTAAGTTTATCTGTATTCTTAAGGAGAAAAAATTCCATCTCTATGTCTCTACGTGCTGTAATCTGGTCAGACCATATTCTACTTTTTGAGATTTCATTCTGATAATTAAAAATACCAATAATGGTAGATAAGTATATAGCACTTATCATTGAGTAGGTTATTATGTATTTATACCTAAATAGTTTAAATCTCTTTGTCTTTCTTAATAGTGATAATAAGAAAACCATGGTTAGGTAGAGTGAATAGAAGATAAAAATTATGCTTAGGTATACATACAAGGCATAAACTCCTACATGTTTAATATCAAATAATAATAAGGTAATATTTGAATTGACTGAAATAGAATATACGCAGTAATGGATATAGGAGATAAGAGTAAGAATAGTTACCAAAAGTGAAGCCTTCGCTAGGTATCTTACAAGTTTATTACGTCTGATATAGACTCTATAAAGCAGAAGTCTTATTATATACATCGATACTATGAAGTAGCAAATAGTGGCATTTGTAGTAATAAAATCTCCTAAAGAGTCAAATGAGAAATTATCAGCAAAACTGGTAGGGGAGAATATATTTAGATGATTATTTGGTTTAGAATAGATAAAATTAGCAAAGAAATGAAGTAGTATCACCCCCAAATTAGATAACACAAGAGATTTAAAACTACGGTTCTTATAGTGATATACAATCAAACTTAAGAAAAAAAGAATAATAAATACACCTGTTAAGAAAATATTTGAATTTTTCTTTTGCATATTATTCTCAATCACAACAGAGAATAGTGCCTCGCCATCCTTACTCGATATAATATTTCTTATCCCTTGATTTACAGGGTAAGTAGTTGTATATGATGGAAGTAGTTTAGTATTTACATTATTTACTAGAGCGTGATTCTCATGAATATATTCCTTTTTAATGAATATTGCAGCGATAACTGTTTCATCTCCTTTTGAATATGATTTTGCTATGTACCACCCAGATCCAATATTTACATAACTCTCAGTGTCTGTTATAGAGTTTAACTGAGACAGCTTAAGCACATTATTTGTCCCATCAAATAGGATGTGAGAGTTGTCAAAGGCAGGAGAATATGTGTCGCTATCTGTAGGGAAGGTATTGTGCCAGAATACAAGAGCACCAGAGCTATATTTATAGATGGTGATATCATCTGCTATATTAGTGCTTTCTGTCCATGTCTCTGGTGAGGTATTAAGAAGCGAGTCTGCTAAAATATCCATCTTCTCGATCTTATTAATAAGTCTCGATTCAATACGATTTAGCTTGAACCTTCCCAAGCTATTCTCAATGTTAAATAGAGAAAGGATATAGAAAAACACAGCAACTATTATTAAAAGTAATGCTACATTTTGCTTAATATTCTTTAAAAAATAATTAATCTTATTCATTGTGATATGGCTCTTTTTTAATTATTGTCATGGCCCTATATAATTGTTCTAAAAATATGACTCTAATAATTTGGTGCGAAAATGTCATGTTCGAAAGCGAGAGTAAATCGGGGGCTATATTATATATTTTTTGAGAGAAACCATAGGCTCCACCTATAATAAATACGATATGTTTAGTGCTATTTATGATTTCTTTTTCAAGACTTTG
>CAYJFD010000017.1:0-45170 GCA_964369605.1 uncultured Muribaculaceae bacterium
AAAGTAGAAATACTTAAATACAATAGAGGGTCGCCTACAAAAGGCGACCCTTTTTGTTTACTACCTAGCCGAGGTTTAATCTTCCGTGGGGGAGGTAGTGGTAGTGAGGATGGGAATGCGGTGATGTGTGAGATAACTAGATAATGAATACTTGGTATGATATATAATGATGTGGCCCGTCGGAGTTTTTGCCTTCTGAGAGCGTTTTTTGCCGACGGGTGGGGTGTTTTGAGACGAAAAGTAGCGGCCCGTCGGAGTTTTTGCCCTCAGAGAGCGTTTTTTGCCGACGGGCGAGGTGTTTAGATATGAAATTTATGGTGATCTATGTCGGAATACAGCTTGTGCGAGATATTTGAACAGTAAAGCCTCAAAAACACGACTCGGATAGTCTAAATGATGAAAGGATTACCATTCACCTAAGGAAGATATGGCGCTAGCCCTAAGATTAATCTTTTGTGGTGGGGCGTGGCTATTTGATTGGGGGATTAGCTAGTCTAAGAAGAGTTAAGTAAGCTGATATTGTAATTTGAGATGTTAGATCCCAATCTATCTTGTGAGCCTCGTCACTTGGTTTGTGATAGTCACTATGTCCACCAGTGCTATACCATATTATAGGAATACCATTCTTAGCAAAATGAGTATTATCACTTCCTCCTTCAGGTTTATCCCAAGCGTGATATCTTGTACTTAGATTAAGAGAGTAAGTATTTATATCTTCCTTTACCCATTCTTCGAATTGAGGGTAGGCTGCAGTATAAAAAAGAATAAGAAATCTTGGATCATCAGCAGATTTGCTGCGTCCTATCATATCAAAGTTAATATACCCCTTAATATTCTCCGTTTTACACTCATTTTCGACATAATACCTAGAACCCAGCAAACCCTTCTCTTCTCCATCCCATAGAGCAAATATGACGCTATAATGCGGCTTAATTCCAGACTCTTTAAAAGCTTTAGCTATTTGAAGTATTGCAGCGACGCCAGAAGCATTATCATCAGCACCATTATATATATTATCTCCCTCAAGCTTATAATCTACACCTAGATGATCGTAGTGCGCACCAATAATAATGAATTCATCGCTTTTATGTCCCTCTATCATCCCTAGTACATTATTTAGTTTGTATTTTTTTATCTTATACTCCTGAAGCGTACTGTCAGGGATAGTGTCATAGTCTAGTTTCATCCTCAAGACATTTTTTGTACTATCCATCCATCCATTACTTCTAAATGGCATTAAGTATCTCCTACCATAGGGCTCCAATCCGATAGACTTAAATTCTCGGGATAGAAATTTTGCCACCTCTCTGTTACTTTTACTGCCTGCTTCTCTACCAAGTCTAGCATCATCAGATAGCTTGTATATGTATTCCTTAGCCTTTTGTGGAGTAATATGTTTGAATCCCTCATCTTTAGGCTCAAAAATGATAATATTGCTCGTGAGAGCGAATATTATAGATAATAAAATTAATGCCATATCAACTTAATTGAATTAAAAAGAGCAGACATGTCTTCACATATCTGCTCTTTATTATATTAATATATTTAGGTACTTATTATTGAAGAATAAAGTCTAAATCTAGATCTTTAACTTCGTTCTTTGGAGCAAAAGCAGGAAGATCTTCAAGAATGCTTGATAAGTTATCAATGTTTCCAGCTTCAATCTTATTAGGATTTATAACGTTTGTATAGAATGCGCCATATCCTTCGTCTCCAAGAGCTCTTGAAATGATAGTGAAATCATTATACCAGTACTCAACAACATATACTAAGTATTTAGGCATCATCATCGCAAATATAGATGATCTAGCATAAGTTTCTAATACGTCAGCTGGAGAGTCAGAGAAGTCGCCAAAAGCTATTCCGTGGTATCCAAGAGAAGGATTGCCTTCTAGTGTTGGCTCAGCAACGATAATCGCCTTACCTGATAGATCTCCAGAGTATGATGGTATAGTAATACCTTCAGCTACTGCATCGTCACCATCAAAGATACCATATATTTCTGTTGTGAATTTAGCATCTGAAACAGTAGGAGCAGCTTGAGTTCTTAGGAAATTCTTTCTGATATCTACATTAGAAACAGCTTTTCCTGTTGGCTCAACAGCCCAAAGTAGTAGAGTGTAATCAGTACCTGGAGCTAAGTGTGTCTCACGAATAGTTCTAGTTGAGATCATACAGTACTCGTCAATTACTTCAGCCATAGTATAATCTTCATCATATAATTGTTTCTCAGCTAGTATTTCAACTAATCTAGCCTCAAAGCTATCAATAATAGCATTTTCGTTGTCTTGCTCTTCGTCTCTAGCATCTCCTTCATCAGCAAGAGTAGAAATGAAACCTGAAGATGGAACAAGAACTCCAGACCAATAAGTTATGTCATTCGAAGGAGTCACATCGTAAACAACCTTTGTTTCTGTGATATCGCTCTCTACGAAAGTCGCTTCAAATTTAAGGTTATCAGGATCTGTTAGTGTACCTCCTGTAAATGATTTATGTCCTATCGCAGTGAGAATTCCTTTATCATATCCAAAGGCAAGTGCAAAATATTGCTTTCCTGGGATAATTTCATACGATTCAGTGTGTGAGCCGCTTAGTCTAGGATAGTCACCATAGTTTAACTCTTCAGCATTTTTCTCGATGAATTCATTTGCACGTGCATTTGCTGAAGTCCCGTCAAAATCAGAGGCTGCACCGAAGAAGTATACATATTCAGTGGAGTTTCCGCTAGAAGGTTGTACGCTTACCTCTACATTATAAGTATCAGTTGCATCGAAATTAATAGTGTATCTCTTTGATGCTTCACTTTCCTTTACCACTGTTCTAACAGTATCAGTCATAGTCATACCTGAAAGTCTAACACCATCATTATTCATCGCGTAAACCATAACATAATTATTTTTAGGTATACCTAGAGTTGATAGAGGTAGATTCTTTAGAAGTACATCACCATTTCCTTTTCTTAATACTTTAGCTAAAGCTTCTTGAAGAGATAAACCTTCATTTTCTTCTTGAATTTGCTCTAAGAATAGATCGTGAATTAAATCTGGATTTCCTCTTGTAGTTACGTTATAGTCAGCGAAACTGATAGGTCTGATAAGGTAAGTCTGAGATTGATTATTTGTTGTCACATTAATAGTAGCATCGATAGTTGTAACATCTACAATAGAAGCTTCATAAGTGAATTTTGCTGGGTCTGTTGATATCTCTTCTGACGCAATATTTGAGAATGTATCAAAATTTCTAGCAGCAACGTATACTGTGAAAGATTTACCTGCATCTAGATTTCTAACCTCGATAGGCATAGCATCGATATCTACTTCTACGCCTTCATGTAGAATCTTCTCTGCTGAAACGCTGTTGTCTTCGCCATCAATACGCTCAACAATACTATAAGCTAGCTCAAATGCATCAAGATCTTGATCCGCCTCATTAAGTAGTGAAATGTTTAGATTAAATGAGCCATTTTCTGCATCAAAGTCAGTAATATTGAACTCTACCTGTGGAGGAGTACTACTTGGAGGAGTCACTGTCTCACATGATGTTAGGTAAATAGTTTGGACCAAAAGTAGTCCAACAAACAATTTTTTTAATAGTGTATTCATATATAAATAATTTTTAGTGCGTGAGTATAATTGTTGCAAATGTAATAAAAAGATTTTGATAATAATTAAAATCTTAATAAAAATTCAGCTTACCTGAACATTTTTTCGTAAACAAATTCAATGCAAATGTTGTTTGGGTGCTTTAAATCTTCAGCATAAAATGAGTAATCTCGAAGCTCGTCCATGACAGTTTCGTAAGATGGTAAATACAGTGTATTTGTAAACTTCCTGCATATCTCATCTATTGCAAGATGTAGAATAGATTTGGAAATCTGATTCTCGCGAAGACCATCTTTAGTGTAGCGAATAGGTGACACAGTGAAAACCCACAACTTGTTTGGCGCCTTCATTATGATCTCAGAATATATCGAAACTATCTGCTCAATACTTAAACTCTTTCTCTCAAAACTACTAGGAAGGTGTTTATGGCAGTTTGAAACAGTAATTCTGCGCACAATATGCTCAAACAGCGAATTAGTCCCAAATGTAATAATAACAGTGTCAGAGTTCGCATAGAACTCCTGAGCGGAGCGAAGGCTAGAGTTTGCTACCTCGAGAAACTCCTCTTTAGAGGGCCGAGTGAAAGAACCATGGTGATAAAAAGAGGTAAAACCATTTGCACTACTATTTGATATGCCTTTATTTCTGCCGTAATGAGGGTCACGTTCTATAATATCGTCATACGAAAACTGGTGCGAGCTATCTAAAAAATGCAAAGAATTTGCGATAGATAGAGGATTATATAAAACCCCAAATGGATTTATTAGTATATCGTAGCCATCATCTTTAAGACGGCGGCCGATTTCATCTGAAAAACATGAACCTAGCGAACAAATCTTACTTTCTTTAGTAATAAGAGATAGTCGTTCAGGGAGCTCTACAATAGTTCTATTTTTGTTATTCATCGAGGTAATTTATATTAAAGTCACCAAAGGTATAAAATATTGTTGTGATATAGCATATAATATATTAGTTTTGTGCGATAAATTTTAAAAAAATGAAAAGAATTTTAGTAGTCGGTGCTGGTGGACAAATTGGCACTGAATTAATACCACATTTACAAAAACACTACGGTGAAGATAATGTCTTCGCAGCTGACTTAAATGATGCACTTGTAGCTAAATTAGGCGAGTTCTCTCATTCAATGAAGTTAGATGCACTAAACCTAGAGGCTTATGCAGAGATAGTAAAGAAACACAAAATCGACTCTATCTTTAATATGGTAGCCCTATTATCAGCTACAGGCGAAGCAAAGCCAGAACTAGCTTGGGATATTAATATGGGAGCCTTAATGAACTCTTTAGCTCTTGCAAAAGAGTACAAGACAGCTCTATTTACTCCAAGTTCTATAGGTGCCTTCGGCAATGACACTCCTAAGGACAATACCCCACAGGACACCGTAATGCGTCCGAGTACGATTTACGGAGTCTGCAAAGTTACAGGAGAGATGCTTTCAGATTATTACTTTTCTCGCTTTGGCGTAGATACAAGGAGCGTTCGTTATCCAGGTATCATTTCAAATGGAGCTCTTCCAGGAGGAGGAACTACAGATTATGCAGTAGAAGTTTTCTATGAGATAATAGAGAAAGGCCATTATACTTGTCCTATTCCAAAAAATACATATATGGATATGTTATATATGCCAGATACCTTAGATGCGATCACTCAATTAATGGAGGCAGATCCAACAAAGTTAGTGCATAGAAATAGCTTCAATGTAACATCTATGAGTTTTTGCCCTGAGGATTTATTTGCAAAGATTAAGCAAAGAGTTCCTAATGCGACATTTGACTATAATGTTGATCCTATCAAAGATAAGATATCGTCGTCTTGGCCAAATAAGCTAGATGATAGCTGTGCAAGAGCAGAGTGGGGATGGAACCCAAAATGGGGATTAGATGAGATGGTAGATGATATGCTTGCAGCAATAAGAAAGAAACTTGGAAAATAAGAAGATATAAACGGAGGTATTTGAAAAAGTACCTCTTTTTTTTTGCAAAAAAAGATTAGTTAAAAATATATTTATAACTTTGTTAACGCAAACTATTATTAACTATTAACGCTAAACAATATAAGTATGAGAAAAGTAATAATACTATTATTCTTGTTTTTTACAGGTCTGCAGCTGACTGCGCAAGAATATGATTATCGTAGAAATTACGAAAATAGGTATATACAGAACAGAAACTCGATACGTCTTTCTTATGGTATACTGCCTTTAGATTTAATGTTCTTTAACTCCTTAGTATCATATAAAGACCTACGAGAACCACAAGAAATAAATAAGCCAAACATTCACCATCCTTATAGCGATAATTCGATTAATGGAATATATTCAGGTAGAACCATACTAACAGGAATGACAGTACTCGAATATAATTATAAATTTCATAGGGTAATAAGTGTGTCAGCATCTTTAACCTATTCAACGGCTATGACAAATAAATATTCATATAAAGGTGATTTTTTATATACCTCAAGGGATGAACAAATATTATTTATGCCTATCCTTCGATTTACATGGCTCAGACGTGAACAGGTAAGACTATATTCGTCAGTAGGTTTAGGCCTAGGAAACTATATTGAACATGGGGGAGATAAGTGGGCCTCGTTTGCTCTTCATTTAAACCCAATAGGTGTCGAAATAGGAGGAAGGCTATATGGAATATTTGAAGTAAATGTCGGAATGACAGGCTTTTTAAGAGCAGGAATAGGTTATAGTTTCTAATTTAAACGCGTAAACAAATGAAAAAGATATATAGAATAATTATAGCATTAGTATTATTTGCAAGTCTTGAGTCTTGCATCTCATTGTCAAATCGTAGTGAAAACCCACCAGTGAATTACCTTGAGGGATATTTATCATACTATGCAACGGCCACAGATTTCGTATTGTCAAAGTACTTGCAGAATCTAGATATAGTATTAAAGGCAAACGAGTATATACACGAAGAGGATTTTGCTGAAAGAGAGCTAATTGAACACAAATACTTCTTAAATAATAAAGTAAGGTATTATAGCGAAGATCAGGAGTTTATAATGAATCGCGGATATGAGAGTGAATTGTTGGTGAAAATTAACACATTTGGGACAGATATTAGAACTGAAGGTTCAATCTGGAATGTAACGTATAATACAGAAGACAATGAATCTATAAAAATGACTATTCAAAGTCTAGGGGGAGGGAATTATAAACTGAGTGCACTTGCAAATTATCATACAGAATATATCTATGTGGTCGAAATGGAGTTAGATATAAATGTAACAACAGCAGATACATATTACCAACCTAGCCATCCTTTTATGTATAAGATTGACGAACTTTCAAGCATATATACTCAAACAGGTTCGGAAGATTTAGCTTACTCTAAAATCCAAGTGGGGCTAGAATTAGTAGAACCTGTAAGTGCTTTGGCTTTCCCAACAGGGAAATTTGAAAATTTTGGTAATTTTATCTATTATGATGGAGGGATAGATTTTTCTCTTGATGGAGGTGGCTACTACGATTTTATTGATGATGATTTTGTCGCTTCGCTTCAGGGGACACCAGAAGACCCTATTTTAGTAATTAGCTCTAACGGCGATGAGTTGGCCTGGAATCTAGGATATAATGGCGAAATCTAAACTTAACTATATGAAAAGGAAATATTTTATCATACTCTTACTAGGAATATTATTATTCTCGACAGAATATATTTTTGCACAAAAAAATGAAATAAGACTAAGTGTAGGAAGTACATCAGTTTCAGATCCTGCATTACACACAGAAGGGAGTGTTTTTTATGGAATACCAGTCTATAGTGTAAATAACAAAGAGATGGGATATTGGGATTTGTCAAGCTATCACGATATGTTTAGAAGCGATATTACTTATAGTCCTACATTTTATACGGGCTTGATATCTGTCTCATATATAAGAGAGTTATATCCTAGACTAAAATTAAGTGTTGATTTTAATTTTTATTCAGAAGAAGGAGTACGCTATGGAGATGCTTCTACTGCAGCTAATGAATATGAAAAGTATTCTTTTTCGATTCTTCCAACACTTACATACGTATGGTTAAAAAAGAATTGGATTTCTCTATATTCAGGAGCGTCACTAGGTTATAACAAGAGTGTTTATTCAGAATCAGAGAATTTAGGGTCAGGCCTTATCGAAAAGTTTGGTTCTTATACCTTTATGGCGGCAAATCTAAATCTTATAGGTATCACCTTAGGTAGGGATGTATATGTATTCTCAGATATAAATATCGGATACAAAGGCTTATTTCAATTCGGACTTGGCTTCAAATTTTAAACTTTAAAATAGTAAAAAATGAAACAAAGAATATTTTTATTCCTAATAATAGTATTATCTCAGACTTCTTGTGTCAGTTTTACCGAGGAGGAGAATAACGCAGATGCGCAGGCTGCACTAGTGATGTATTCGATAGTAACAGACTATGGAATGTCTAAATATGTACAAGGGCTTGACCTAGCATTAAAGGTAAACGAATATATAGAAGCTCAGGGTGAAGAACGATATGATATCGAGGATCTTTATTTTCCAAACTCAAAAATTAGAAGCACTTCAGATGGAGATTATGCAGTATTAGATCAAGGAGAAAAGTATGTAGCCCAAATAATTAGAAAGAATGATAAGTCCTTAACTCAGAGCGGAGCAGTATGGAATCTAGTAATATATCCATTAAATACAGTAAAAGTAGAGTTTGAAATACAAAATGTTGGAAGTGGGAAGTATAGATTGTATGCGGAGAGGAATAATCACCTAGAAGGAGAGAAGGAGCTATTAATCAAAGACCTAGACTTAGAAGTCGAGGTGGAACAGCTAGATGAGCAGTATATTCAAGTTGATGGTTTCAACTATAAGTATGTCATAACAGAAGAAAGTAGCGCAGAAGTAAGAGCCATTGACGGATCTTTTGCTACTAAATTTGAGATAAAACAAGAGTTACACGCACATAGACATACCTCCTATAGTTATGCATACTGGGGAGGGATAGGTTATTATGACGGATTAATATATCTAGATGTGGCAACTATGACAGGACGTCCTATACGAGCTGATATTCATATAGAGGGCGAGCCACTAGATGTTGTCATTAATGTAGAAGCAGGAAATCAAAAACTGACAGCTACTATTAAGGATGGCATATTATACCACTAATAGAATTTACTTTGGAGCTATTCTGTATAAGAAGATAGCGATAATGGTAAATAAAATATTAGGTGTCCATAGAGCTATATTGGGTGGCAATGTATCGGTCACAACAAACATTTCACTAAACCTTAAGAATAGAATGTAGGAGAAACTAAGAGCTATACCTATACCAAGGTTTAGTCCTATTCCCCCGCGTCTTTTCCTTGAAGAAAGTGAAACTCCTATCATTGTCAGTATAAAAGCAGAGAACGGAACAGCGAATCGCTTATTTTTCTCTACTAGAGAATATTTCACCATCGAGTCTCCCCTTTGTCTTTGCATCTGAATAACATTTTCTAATTCCCAATAATTAAAGGCTTCAAATGAGTTTTTTCGCATATAGAAGTCTTCTAATTTAAGCGCTATAACAGTATCTAATTGGGCTCCTGACGTAATAACCTCTCTGTCATTATGATATTCTCGGATAAAATATCTTTTTAGTGTCCAGGCCTTAGCCGTAGTATCCCAAGTCGCAGTTTGCGCAGTAATTTTCTTTTTGAGTCTATTATCTTCGATATTTTCAAGGGTAAATCTATAGGCTGTATTGTTCCATGTACTAAATGACTCAACATATACAAACTCACCTGGAGATATTTGGTAGTGAGTATTCCTGCTAGTATTATGGAACTTTTGGTGCTTGATGTATTTTGATTCAAATTCAAGTCTTTCCCTATTAGCAGGTGGAATGATGAAGAGATTTAATACAAGACTAAATATAGCGATAGCGGCAGATGATAGAAAATAGGGGTACATTAAGCGTCTAAAGCTGATACTTCCAGACAGCATAGCGATTATTTCACTATGACCAGCTAGTTTTGATGTAAAGAAAATTACTGTAATAAATACGAAAAGAGGACTAAACATATTTATAAAGTATGGAATAAAGTGTATGTAGTATTCCATCGCGATTTGCTTAATCGTCAATTGATTATCAACAAAGTCGTCTATTTTCTCGCTTATGTCGAAAATAATAACGATTACAATAATTAGTAGGATCGCTACTAAGTAAGTATTTATAAATTTCTTGATAATATACCTATCTAGTATCGTAGGTTTTAATCTCATCTGTTTCCTTTTTATATTTTAGACTCAAGTTTCTTAACCACTGCATTTTTCCACTGTGTAAAGTCTCCTTTGAGTATGTGTTCTCTTGCTTTTGTTACCACATCAAGGTAGAATGCTAGATTGTGCTCACTAGCTATTTGTGCAGCTAGCATCTCTCCAGCTATAAATAAGTGACGAAGATAGGCCTTAGTATAAAAGGAATCTACGAAAGATGTTCCCTGAGGATCTAATGGGCTAAAATCATCCATCCATTTTCTATTTCTAATATTGATCATTCCCTCCCACGTGAAGAGCATACCGTTGCGTCCATTGCGAGTTGGCATTACACAGTCAAACATATCTATGCCTCGAGCTATACCCTCTAGTAGGTTTGCTGGAGTTCCAACACCCATTAGGTAACGTGGTTTGTCAACAGGAAGAATAGGGTGAACCTCTTCTAACATCTGATACATAATCTCAGTAGGCTCTCCAACAGATAAACCACCTATCGCATTTCCTTCTCTACCAAGCGACGCGATGTGTTCTGCTGCTCTTCTTCTTAGGTCTGGGTAAACGCAGCCTTGAACGATAGGGAAAAATGCTTGTTTGTAACCATAAAGAGCTTCTGTATTGTCAAAATGTTTTATTCCTCTCTCAAGCCACTTCTGAGTAAGTGTCAGAGATTTTTCGGCGTAGCTATGGTCTGCATCACCTGGCGTACATTCATCGAAGGCCATAATTATATCAGCTCCGATTATTCGTTGTGTATCAACATTATTCTCAGGTGTGAAGAGATGCTTAGAACCATCAATATGAGATCTAAATGTACAGCCCTCCTTTGTTATCTTTCGGCTGTCAGCTAAAGAAAATACTTGAAACCCACCACTATCCGTAAGTATAGGTCTGTTCCAATTAATAAATTTATGCAAGCCACCAGCTTTTTGGAGAACATCTAATCCTGGACGTAAGTAAAGGTGATATGTATTACCTAGAATGATTTGTGCTTTAATATCATTCTCTAAATCTCGTTGGTATACCCCTTTAACAGACCCAATCGTGCCAACAGGCATAAAGATAGGAGTCTGGATCTTTCCGTGGTCAGTTGTTATCTCGCCACATCTAGCAGCGCTTTGTGCGTCTTTTGCTTCTAAAATAAAATCCATATTATTCAGCCCTCCATCCTGCAAGGAATTCTTTAACTTTTAAACGCTTCTTCCCAGCAGCTTGTAATTCTAGTATTTTTAAATATCCCTCTCCACATTTTATATATAATTCTTTCTTTCCATCACTTAGCATTGCGCCCGGTATTGCGTCAGCAGCACCATCTAATTCTATACTAGAGCAAACTTGCGTCTGATATAATTTCATAGAGCCTGTTGTCGCAGCGGGATATGGGCTAAGTCCACGAACTCGATTGTGAATACTTTCAGCATCTTGACTCCAGTCTATTTCTCGGGTTTCCTTAGTTATCTTAGGGGCATCGTTCTTTGCCATCTGTTCTTCTTGTTGAATAGCTGTGTATTTTCCCTTAACAAGAGCGTCCACTGTCTTAAGTACTAGAGGTGACCCAAGCTTCATTAACTTCTCGTACAGACTTCCTATGTTGTCCTCATCCTCTATAGCGCACTTCTCTTGGAATAAAATATTACCAGTATCTATTTTCTGATCTATAAAGAAGGTACTTACTCCTGTTTCTTTTTCCCCATTAATTATGGCCCAGTTTATAGGAGCTGCACCCCTATAGTCTGGAAGAAGAGACGCGTGAAGATTAAATGTTTTTAGTTTAGGCATACTCCACACTACTTTAGGGAGCATTCTAAATGCAACTACTACAAATAAATCTGCATTTAAGGCCTTAAGACTCTCAATAAATGCTGCGTCTGATAGCTTCTCAGGCTGAAGAATAGGAAGTTTTAATTCTAAGGCGTATTCTTTTACTGCACTCATATTTATCTTTTGTCCTCTTCCACTAGGTTTGTCTGGAGTGGTTACTACACCGACTACATTATATCCATTTTCGATTAATGCCTTGAGAGAGGCAACGGCAAACTCTGGAGTCCCCATGAAGACTATTTTGCTTTGCTTAGGGTCTTTTGATTTTAGAAACATAAGTTTATCTGTAAAAAGCTTTATATACCTAAGGTAGGTGTCAATATTGAATAGGGCAGAGTCTCTCACTGCCTTCCATGTCAGGAATATACCGATAGGACTTAGGACAGCAGTTGAAATAAATGCTCCTAGTGGTGAGTTTACTACCCCGTCAGTAGCTAATTTTTTTCCTATAATATCTATGATATAGTATAAGACAAAGAAAATAGCAGAGACTATAACAGGCATACCAAGTCCTCCCTTCCTAATGATGGCCCCAAGTGGTGCTCCGATGAAGAATAACACAAAGCAGGCAAGTGATAGAGAAAATTTTCGATATGATTCTAAACTAGTTCTTCTTATCGTATAAGCGTGATGATTTTTCTCCCCCCTATATGATTCTATGCGCGAAATGGCAGTTTTAATGGCGCCAATGGCACTATTAACACCACTGATTTCAGATATAACTCCATTCCATACAAGGGTAGAATCAGCTGCCTCTAAGTTTTTATAACCAGTAATATTGCTTGAAGAGTCTAATTGTAAGTGATGCTCTAGGCTGGTTTGTCTATAGACATTATCGCGCTGCCTTTTGGTGATAGTTGTAAAGATCGTAGTGATGGAATCCAAGTCATGATTTAAGGTTTTCAAATCTTTAGACATCACATTACTTTGATATTTTGAATCGTCCTCTGATTTCTCAAAAGAGTAATTCTCAAGGGGTATTATTAGGTCTTGTACATTAAAATTAACCTCTTGTAAAGAGTAGGTTGTATCTTTATAGGCAAACTTATTGTTTTCCTCATAAGAAACCCCATCAAAAAGAGTAAAGATAAGAGCCTTTTTATCCTCTGTAGATCTAATTAGCCCTGAATCTGCTAGAGCAACAGAATTATTTCCATTCTTCTTTGTATGGTTATACACCATAACATCGTACATCATATCTGTACGGTTGTTACGACTCTCTATTCTTAATGTATAACCCTCTATTCCATTATAAAAAGTTCCTGTTGGGATTTTGATTTCTTCTTTGGTCTTGTTAATATCGTATAGAAGAGTGTAAATCTTTCGATAAGCGACAGGGATAAGCTCATTCGACACAAAGAAGGCCGAGATACTAATGCCAAAAGCTACAAAGATCAAAGGTGTAAGTATCCTTCTAAGGGATATACCTGCTGCCTTCATCGCTAGGAGTTCATTGTGCTCTCCCATCGCACCAAGGGTCATAATCGAAGATAGGAGAGTAGCAAGTGGCATTGCCAAAGGCAATATCGTAGCTGAACCCCATCCTAGAAATTCAAAGATGACGAAGATGCTAAGTCCCTTTCCTACAAGATCTTCTATGTATAGCCATAGAAACTGTAGAACCAATATAAAGACTGCGATTAATAGAGTCAGAATAAATGGGCCTAGGAACGATTTTAATATGAATAGATTTAATTTTTTCAAACTACCCTTTTGTTACATTATTTATCATAAATTCAACAGCTTGAGGGATGCCGTCCTTTAGCTTTCCTCCAGCAGTGGCTAAAAATTTCTGTCCACCACCGCCTCCGTTGACGAATTTAGCAGCTTCTCTAATGTCCTTTGATGCATCAAATCCTCTATCAACAAGGGATTTACTATACATTAGCGTAAGATTTATTTTGCCATCAGGAGTTTCGATACCAGCCGCGAAAACAGTAGGGTCTTCTATCTCGTTATATATTTGGAAGGCAACATCCTTTATTACATCAGGAGTGAAAGAGCCTCTTACGTTGATGACTCTAATGCCATTGTCAACCATGCTTTCTTCTAAAAGTGAAGCTTTTAGACTGTTAACACGCTCCTTGTTAATTTGTTGCATATTTTCCTTGAACTGCTCATTCTCTTGGAGTAACTTTTTCAGGCTAGCAACTATGTCTGGTGATCCAAATAATGATTTGATAGTGCTAATTTGGTCTTCGTTTGCTTCTACCATCATCTCTGCATGATGACCAGTGCATGCCTCAATTCTTCTTATGCCAGCAGCCACTGCTGACTCAGAAATTATCTTAAATAGACCTATCTCGCCAGTATGTTTTGCGTGAGTACCACCACATAATTCTATAGAATCCCCAAATTTAATTACACGTACTTGATCCGAATATTTCTCACCGAAAAGTGCGATAGCACCCATCTCTTGAGCCTTTTCTATATGAATGCCTCTATGTTCATCCTGCACTCTATTCTCCCTGATCATATCGTTGACTCTTCTTTCTACAGTTCTAAGTAATTCCGTTGGAATTTTTTCGAAGTGAGAAAAGTCAAATCTAAAGTAACCAGCATTTACAGAAGAACCTTTTTGCTCAATATGATCTCCTAATATTGAACGTAATGCATTATGAAGCAGGTGAGTTGCCGTATGATTATTTGTTATATAGCTACGTTTCACCTTATCTATTTCGACCTTGAAAGGTTCATTAATATCGATAGGCAATCTATTTGTTACGTGAATAATAAGATTATTTTCCTTAACTGTATTCACGATTTCTATCTTCTCTCCTTCCTTAGTAATAATAAATCCGCTATCACCCATCTGTCCTCCACTCTCAGCATAGAATGGCGTTTTATCAAAAACTAATTGGTAGTATTGTACGTTCTTAGAACGAACACTTCTGTATTTACAAATGCTAATTTCAGCCTCGCAATAGTCGTAGCCGATAAATTCGCATTCGCTTAAAGCCTTGATCTCTTCCCAGTCTCCTTGCTCAACACTAGCAGCGTTTCTAGCACGAGTCTTTTGTTTGTTAAGTTCTTCCTCAAAACTAGCAATATCGATAGTATAACCATTTTCCTTAGCTATAAGTTCGCTCAAATCAAGAGGGAAACCGAAGGTGTCGTATAGAGTAAATGTGTCTATTCCAGATATCATCTTAGTAGCCTTAGATTTCTCCATGACATCATTCATTAACTTAATACCTTTCGCAAGGGTGCGAAGGAATGCTTCTTCCTCCTCCTTAATAACTTTTGAGATAAGCTGCTGCTGACTAACTAATTCAGGGAAGGCCTCGCCCATTTCTTTAACAAGAGTAGGTACTAGATTACATAGGAAAGGAGTAGTGAAGTCTAAGAAGGTATAACCGTATCTTACAGCTCTTCTTAATATTCTCCTAATTACATAACCTGCCTTTACGTTAGATGGTAGTTGTCCGTCTGCTATAGAGAAACTGATGGCTCTAATATGGTCAGATATAACCCTCATCGCTACGTCGACATCCTTATTCTCTCCGTATTTAATGCCTGATAGTTCAGATACCTTACGGATAAGACTTACGAATAAGTCACCCTCATAATTACTCTTCAACTTGTTAATAGCCATTACAAGTCTCTCAAGACCCATACCTGTATCAACGTGCTTATTTGGAAGAAGTTCTAGACTTCCATTTGCTTTTCTATTGAATTGAATGAAAACAAGATTCCATATTTCGACTACTAAGTGGTGATCCTTATTTACAAGAGAAGCTCCTGAAACCTCGGCTCTTTCTTTATCATCCCTAAGGTCAATGTGTATCTCACTACAAGGACCACAAGGCCCCATATCTCCCATCTCCCAGAAATTATCCTTCTTGTTTCCTAAGATGATTCTATCTTCAGGAACGTATTTTAACCAGATATTTTTCGCCTCGCTATCTACCTCAAGATCATCATCATTTGCACCTTCAAAGATGGTTACATAAAGCCTATCTTTTTCAAGTTTATAAACGTCTGTTAACAGTTCCCAAGCCCAAGATATGGCTTCTTCTTTAAAATAATCACCAAAGCTCCAGTTACCAAGCATCTCGAACATCGTGTGATGATAGGTATCATGTCCTACCTCTTCTAGGTCATTATGCTTTCCACTAACTCTAAGACATTTCTGTGAGTTAGCGACTCTTGGGTCTTTTATTACTGTATTTCCTAAGAAACAATCCTTGAATTGATTCATTCCTGCGTTAGTGAACATAAGGGTTGGATCTCCTTTTACTACCATAGGGGCAGAAGATACTATTTGGTGATTTTTAGATTCAAAAAAATCTTTAAATTGTTTGCGAATTTCTTGTGATGTGGTCATAATATGAAAAATCTTAGAGTGCAAAAATAGGTTTTTTCTGAAAAATAATTAAATTTGTGCTCCATTAAATGCGTATTTTTTTACGATGGATAGTAAAAAAGAATATATATATAATCAAAAACAGCTAATTTATGAACCCTACAAGGCATCTTTTAAGAAAAGGTGGCAGAGGGGCTTTTTATTTCTAGTGGTAAATTTTTGTATATTTTTACTCCTTCTTTCTGTTTTTAGGTCAAAGGTAGACCTTCGAACTCTTAAATTAATGAACCTACAGAGTGAATTAATTACTAATTATTCAGATGTAGCGGAGATAAGTCGAAGGCTTGATGTTGTAGATAACGCCTTAGTAGAATTACAAAATAGGGATAATTCAGTTTACCGCTCAATATTCGGATTAGATTCTATCTCATCGGATATTCGAAATGCTGGTTTCGGAGGTGTTGATAAATATGCCTATCTAAGAAATCTTCAAGGGAAGGACTTGATAACAAGAACCTCATCGAAGATGGATATTCTATACAAGAAGGCTTATATTCAGACAGAATCCCTAGATGAGATATCTTTACTCTCTAGAAAAGCAGGAGAGATGTCAGCTTGTATTCCTTCAATATCTCCAGTGGCCCCAAATAGGGGTGTACATAGAATATCTTCAAATTTTGGAAATAGGATAGATCCATTTAATCATAAAATCAGATTCCATGCAGGAATTGACATCTGTGCACCTTTAGATTCAGATCCAGAAATATATGCTACGGGTAATGGAACCATAGAGGTAGCCGCAAATAATTTGCAGCTAGGTAAATATGTGGTTATCAATCATGGTTTTGGATACAAAACAAAATATGCTCATCTTAAATCCATGAATGTAGAAAGAGGACAGGAGGTGAAGAGGGGAGATGTAATCGGAATAATGGGTGATACTGGAACTAGAAGTACAGGAACACATTTGCACTACGAGGTTATCTATAAGAATAAAAGAGTTAACCCGAGTTATTATTTTGACTTTGATATCGAGAAGGAAAGTTATTTTGATATATTAGGATTGAAGTGAAAAAGTATAAATTTAATGACAAAACCTTAGAGTATGAGAGAGTAAAACCTTCTCTTAAAAGAAGATTGTGGCTTATAGTAAGAATCTTGGGTTTATCTGTTCTACTTATATTTTCCTACTATCTAATATTCTCTTTCTTTTTTAGTCAAAAAGAACTTAGATCGCTAACAAGGGAGAGAGAGATCGTACAAAGAGAGCGAGATAGACTACTCGGCAAAGTCGAGGTGTTGGAAAATTCGACAAAAGATATGCAGCAGCGCGATGCGCACATCTACTATCAGATATTTAATACGGAAACACCTGATTTTTTCTCCGTACAGACAAACGAGCAAACTAGAAATTTTGCAAATTTAAAGTACAGAGAAGCTGTAGAACAAACAGCCTTAAGTCTAGAAAATATAGAATCTGAATCATTACTTGTAGATAAAATGCTAGATAGTATTCAGACTATGGTACTAGCCGATGTTCAGGCTTTAAGAAATATCCCATCGATAGCCCCTATTGAAAATTTTTCTCTTAGAAAAGTGGGAGCCTCGTTAGGAAATAAGATACATCCATATTATAAGACGGTGACTTTTCATGATGGGCTAGACTTAATAGCTCCAGAGGGGACGAAAGTATTAGCAAGTGCAGACGGGATAGTTGTAAAGATAAATACTTCAAAAAGAGGTGGTGGTAATGAAATAGTAATAGACCATCAAAATGGATATACGACGGTTTACTCACATCTTAGTGAAATCCTAATAAGAAATGGAAGGAAAGTGAAAAGAGGAGATGTAATAGGAGAAGTGGGAAGTACCGGAGTGTCATTTGCTCCCCACCTGCACTATGAGGTAAAATTGAAAAATGAGCCTCAGGAGCCTATAAATTTCTTTACGACAGAATATGACTCAGAACAGTATATAATTATGATGAGAAAAGCAGTAAACACTGGTCAATCATTAGATTAATAAATTAAATTATGGGATATAAAGAATTCACAGTGACAAAAATGTATTACACTATAGGTGAGGTAGCAGAGCAATTAGGCGTAAGCGTTTCAACTATACGTTTTTGGTCGGATAAGTTCGCTCGACATATTAAGCCTCATAGAAATAATAAGGGTAATAGACTATTTACTCAAGCAGACTTTGAGTGTCTCCGTACGATTCATTATCTGATAAAGGAGAAAGGAATGACATTAGAAGGAGCAAATATGCAAATTACAAACAATAGAGAGCAAGTAGATAAGAGTGTGGAGATAGCTCAGACATTAAAAAGTATTAGATCGAAGTTACTGGAGGTTCAAGATAGTTTATAGTATGAAAGCAAGAGACATAGCGAACATAATTGAGGAATTTGCCCCTAGTTATCTCCAAGAGGACTGGGATAATTCTGGATTTTGTATAGGCGATACAGAGCAGGAGATTACAGGAATAATGCTCAGTTTAGACTGTGACGAATATCTTCTAGATGAGGCTATAGAGAAGGGTTGTAATATGATAATTACCCACCATCCACTTATCTTCAAGGGGGTAAAAAAAATATTATCCTCAGATAGGTTGTCACGAGTGGTAGAAAAGGCAATTAGAAATTATATTGTAATATATTCCACACACACACCGATAGATAAGGTAGCTGGTGGTGTTAGTTGGCAGATGGCATCGCGCTTAGGACTAGTAAATACTAAAACACTTTCGCCAGAAAATGAGCACTTACAAGGTCTAGGTGTAATTGGAGACTTGGAATGTGAAATGGATGTTGAAACTTTCTTTAAACATGTAAAAGAAAGTTATGGATTAGATATGATTAGATGCTCAAAACCTACGAAAGAGAAGATTAGTAGGGTTGCCCTATGTGGAGGGAGTGGGCATTCACTAATAGGTGCTGCACTAAAAGAACAAGCAGATGCTATGGTAACTGGAGATTTGAGTTATCATCAATTCTTCGTAGAACAAGGTTTAATTTTAGTGGATATAGGGCATTATGAAAGTGAAAAGGATATAATAGATATTATCTTTTCACTAGTTCGAAAAAAAATTCCTAACTTTGCAGTTCTAAAATCAGAACGAAGTAAAAATTTAGTATATTATTATTAAGATGGCTACAAAAAATACAACTCAGCAAAATGCGATTCCAGTAGATACAAGAGAGACCTTTGTTTCTTTATCTACAAGTATGTTAGATTCAGAAATAAGTATGGAGGAAAAGCTTCGTGCTTTATATTTGATACAGCAGGCTGACACTCAAATTGACAAGATCCACCTATTACGTGGCGAATTGCCAGAAGAAGTAAGAGATCTTGAGGATGAGATAGAAGGATTAAAGACAAGGTCAAATAACCTAATATCAGGAATCGAAGATATCGAGAAGTTCTTATCTGAAAAGCGCGTTGATTTACAAGTTAGCAAAGATGCTATCGCGAAGTATGAGAATGATAAAGCTAATGTAAAAAATAGCAGACAGTATGATTCTATTTCAAAAGAAATCGAATTTCAAGAGTTAGAGATAGAACTGTCAAACAAGAAGATTACAGAGAATACAGCTCTTATAGCAGAGAAGAAAGCTCAGTTAGAATCCTTAAAGGAGACAATTGCGGGTCGCGAAAAAGATTTAGCAACAAAGAATGAAGAGCTTGTTACAATTGTTGCAGAAACAGCAAAAGATGAAGAAGCTTTAATAGCAGAGATAGCAGAACTTCAAACGTCATTAGAGCCAAGATTAGTAGCAGCTTATAACAAAGTAAGGGAGAATGTAAGAAACAGACTGGCTGTTGTAGCGGTAGCAAGAGGAGCCTGCGGAGGATGTTTCAACAAAATACCACCACAGCGAATATTAGATATCGCTATGAATAAGAAAATAATAGTGTGTGAGTATTGCGGTAGAATTTTAGTCAATCCAAACTTTGATAATGAATAACGAAAAATAACGAATGGATATAGAGCACGGTAATTTACGTAAGCTTTTTTTCCAACATGTTGCACAAACATCATCATCTCCTTTGGGTCTTAAGATTGATAGAGCTGATGGTGTTTTTTTGTACTCTGACGGGAAAAAATATTTAGATATGGTTTCGGGTGTATCAGTGAGTAATGTAGGTCACGCTCACCCAGAAATAGTAAAGGCAGTAAAGGATCAAGTTGATAACTACTTCCACTTGATGGTATATGGGGAGATGATACAGTCACCTCAGGTTCTACACGCAGAGCTTCTAGTTTCAACTCTGCCAGAGACATTAAATACAGTATATTATGTAAATTCGGGTAGTGAGGCAAATGAAGCTGCCTTAAAATTAGCCAAACGTTATACAGGTAGAAGTAAGATACTAAGTTGTTACAATGCTTATCACGGATCGACACATGGCGCATTAAGCGTTATGGGAAGTGAGTACTTTAAATCGTCGTATCGTCCTCTCTTGCCAGATACATATCAAATTAGATTTAACTCTTTCGAAGACCTGCAACATATTGATGAACAAACAGCTTGTATAATACTAGAGCCGATTCAAGCAGAAGCAGGAGTCGTCCTGCCACAGGAAGGATATTTACAGGCTCTTAGAGAAAGATGTACCCAAGTGGGGGCCTTGCTTATTTTTGATGAGGTTCAGACAGGATTTGGACGTACAGGATCATTATTTGCGCACGAAAAATATAAAGTAGTACCAGACATATTAACTCTTGCGAAGGCACTAGGTGGGGGTATGCCACTAGGAGCATTCTGCGCAGCGCGAGAGATAATGCAGACGCTACAGACTAATCCGATATTGGGACATATTACAACATTTGGAGGACACCCTGTATGCTGTGCTGCGGCCTTAGCATCACTGAAGGTGCTTTTGAAAGAGGATTGGATTTCTAAGGTTGAGCAGAAGGTAGTGCTTGTAAAGCAATATCTAGAGAATCACCCAAAGGTGAAGGAAATACGTGCTGCAGGACTTCTTATAGCAGTTGAGTTAGCAAATCCAGATGATGCAAGTGAAATACTAATAAAGTTATTAGAGCAAGGAATAGTAAGTGACTACTTCCTATTTAATTCGGCGTCATTTAGAATAGCTCCCCCATTATGTATTACCGAACAAGAGTTGAGAGATGGATTAGAAGCAGTAGTAAGGGCATTAAATGTATTATAAAAGAGACACTTAAGAATATGGCAAAAACAACAGGAAAGGCATATACGCCAAGAAAGAAAAATGATGCAGATAATGTGAAAATGATGGGTCTGGAGATGGGAATGGTTCCGCCTCAGGCCTTAGATATAGAAGAGGTAGTATTGGGTGCTCTTATGTTGGAACCCGATGTTTTACCTGACGTACTGGATGTGCTTTCCTCTGAATGTTTTTACAAGGATGCACATAGGCAGATATTTACAGCCATAAACAGGCTATTTTTAGATAGAAGCCCAGTGGATATCTTTACTCTAAGTAATGAGCTAAAGAAAATGAATGTGCTAGATGAAATAGGTGGATCACAGTATCTAGCAGAGCTAAGTTCGAAGATAGGTGCAGCAGCACATATTGATTACCACGTTAAAATATTACTTCAGAAGTATATACAAAGAGAGATAATCTCCATATCTTATAAAGCTCAAAGAGACTCCTTTGATGATAATATTCCAGTAGATGATCTACTAGATACGACTATGCAAAATTATTTCTCCCTATCAGAGAGGAATATGAAAAGAGAGACTCAGTCAATACAGTCGGTAATTAATGCTGCGATAGACGAGATACATAGTTATCAAGATAGGGAGGATGGATTGAGTGGAGCCCCATCAGGTTTTGTCGGAATAGACAAAGTTACTTTAGGGTGGCAAGCATCTGACTTAGTGATATTAGCAGCGCGTCCAGCGATGGGAAAGACTGCTTTTGTGTTAACTATGGCAAGAAATATGGCTGTAGATCACAAACAACCGATAGCATTTTTCTCTTTGGAGATGTCTTCTTTGCAGTTAGTAAAGCGTTTACTTGTAGCTGAGACGGGAATAGAATCAAGTAAGTTAAGAGGAGGTAAGAAGTTACAAGAATACGAGCTTCACCAGCTAAGTGATAGGATAAAAGATCTCACTCAAGCTCCATTATATATAGATGATACTCCTTCTTTATCTATTTATGAGTTTAGATCGAAGGCAAGGCGTCTAGTTCGAAATGCTGGAGTGAAATTAATAATAGTTGACTACCTTCAGCTTATGTCTGGACCTCCAGAATTAAGAGGAAATAGAGAGCAGGAAGTATCAAACATATCAAGGAATCTAAAGGCGATAGCGAAAGAATTAGATATTCCGATCATAGCACTCTCGCAGTTGAGCCGAAATGTTGAGAGTAGAGGAGGAAGCAAGCGCCCTCAGCTAAGTGACCTTCGTGAGTCAGGAGCGATAGAGCAGGACGCGGATATTGTAATATTCATACATAGGCCTGACTATTATGGAGTTCAAGAGGATCCAGCGATGGAGGGCTTAGCAGAAATTATTATTGCGAAGCATAGAAATGGAGATACCTGTGATGTGAAAATGAGATTTAGAAAGTCTGAAGCCAAGTTCTATGATATAGATGAAACAGGTTTCGGAGATAATTTCTCTATGGAAGATCAAATGATAAGTTCTGGAATGAATAATGAATATGAAAGTTTAAGTAGAGACTTCCCAGACCTATGATTAAGCGAATATCTCTAGTTTGTATATTATTTCTAAGTTCGCTCACTCTTTTGGCGCAGGTGAGGGATTTACCCTTTGAGAGTGGTGAGAAACTAGAATATGGAATGAGATATAGACTTTTTGGAATACCGTCTACCGTTGGTTATGCAGAAATAAATATAAACTCTTATTTGAATGGTGACTCTAGAACTTTTTACCATGCAAAGGCGAATCTTTATTCAGCGAAATTAATGGATTCTTTCTTTAAGGTGCAAGATTTTTTCGAGTCTAAATTCTACGAAGATAACCTCAGACCATTTTATTTCCATCGAGATATAAATGAGGGCTCTTATGGTATAAAGAACACTTATTATTGGCAAGAGGACGGAAAACACATTAATATTCAGATTCAGAGAAAAAATAGAAGTGCAAAGGACACCGTACTAGTAAGTACTCCTTCAACTTACGATATCGTGACGTTAATCTACTACGCACGTAGTATCAATATGGAGAATTTGGCTGAGGGTGAACGTATTCAGGTCTCCTTTGTAATAGACGATGAGTTATTTAATATCTCGTTTAGATTCATAGGAAAAGATGAGATAAAGATAAAACCTATAGGAAGATTCAAGACCTTGAAATTCTCAGTTGAGTTAGTTGCAGGTGCTGTTTTTACTGGAAAGGAAGAAATGGAGTTATGGGTAAGTGATGATAAAAATCGTATACCCTTACTTTTTGAGTCGCCGATAATCGTAGGCAAGGTACAGGGAATACTTATAGGTCATGAGAATCTGAAATATCCTCTAGATAGTAAGTTAAGTAAGTAAAAAATGGGTAATAAACATAATAACATAAAGCATAAAGCAAAAATAACGGCGATAAAGCAGGATGTGATAGAACTAGAGATCGAGAGCACGTCTGCATGTGCCGGATGTCATGCAAAGTCAGTATGTATGGCCTCTGATAAAGCTGTAAAGCAGATAGTCGTTAAAAGAGTTCAAAATCAGGAATATACGCTAGGTCAGGATGTCGTAGTTGTCCTAGCAAGAGATATGGGAGTTAAGGCCGTTTTATTAGGTTATGGCATTCCTTTAGCGATTATATTAATTTTATTGTTATTTTTGCAGCTTGTAGATATGAGTGAGTTAATGCTCGCAGTACTGATATTAGGTGTGCTGAGCATATATTACCTTCTTATCTATCTATTAAGGAATAACATTAACAAGACTTTCTCTTTCTATATAGAGAGAGTCTAAAGCTATATAAAATGAGCAATATAATTATTTTTACTATCGTATCCCTCAGTGTCTTGGGATTAGTCTTAGCTATGGTACTATATCTTGTAGCTAAAAAATTTAAAGTAGAAGAAGATCCTCGTATAGATCAAGTTGAGGCTATTTTACCTGCAGCGAACTGCGGAGGTTGTGGCTTAGCAGGGTGTCGTGCATTTGCTGAGGCAGTGGTTAAGGCTCCAACACTTGATAATCTAAACTGTCCAGTAGGAGGAAATTCAGTGATGAAGGCAATAGCTGACGCAATGGGCTATGTCGTTGAGGAGAAGGCTCCTCAGGTGGCAGTCTTAAAGTGTAACGGAAGCTGTGAGAAGAGACCTAAATTATTACAGTATAATGGTGCTGCATCTTGTAAGGTACAGACGGCTCTTTATCCAGGAGATACAGGTTGTTCTTTTGGCTGTCTTGGAAGTGGAGACTGTGCAGTAGCTTGTAGCTTCGGAGCTATAACTATTAATCCAGAAACCCAGTTGCCAGAGGTAGATGAGGATTTATGTGTGGCTTGTGCTGCTTGTGTAAAGGCATGCCCAAAAGGAATTTTCGAGCTTAGAAATAAGGGACCAAAATCAAGAAGAGTATATGTTGCTTGTAGCAATAAAGATAAGGGTGGGGTAGCAAGAAAGGCGTGCCAAGTGGCGTGTATTGGTTGTATGAAGTGTATGAAAGAATGTCCTTTTGAAGCTATAAAAATAGAGAATTTCCTATCTTATATAGATTATCAGAAGTGTAAGTTATGCCGCAAATGTGTGGATGTATGTCCTACAAATGCAATCATAGCCTTAAATTTCCCTGTTAAAAAAGTAGAAAACGTAGAAAAAAGCTCTGTTGCTTAAATTATTTCGATATGAGTAGAACATTTTCAATAGGTGGTGTGCATCCACATGACAATAAACTGAGCGCAGATGCTCAGATTAAATATTTCCCAGTAGGGGAAAAGGTATATATACCTATGAACCAGCATATAGGCGCTCCAGCAGAGCCTGTGGTGGCTGTAGGTGATACTGTAAAGGTAGGTCAACTTATAGCGAAAGCTTCGGGTTTTATCTCTGCAAATATTCATTCATCTGTTTCAGGAACAGTAAGTGCCATAGGTCCACATGCTGATATCGTAGGAAATCAGTGTAAGACTATTACGATCGAGGTGCAGGGTGATGAGTGGCTAGAGGAGATAGATAGAAGCACTCAAGTCGATAGAGAAATAAAGTTATCTAAAGAAGAGATAATCAAAAGGATAGCTGACCATGGTATAGTAGGTATGGGAGGGGCATCTTTCCCAACTCATATAAAACTAAGCCCTCCTCCAGGTAAGAAAGCAGAGTTCTTGATTTTAAACGGTGCGGAATGTGAACCATTTATCACTTCTGATTATAGAATAATGCTTGAAAGAACAGAGGAAATCTTAATAGGTGCTACTATATTAATGAAGGCTCTTGATGTAAATAAGTGTTACGTCGGAATCGAAAAGAATAAGCCTGAGGCGATCCGAGTAATGAATAATCTAGTATCTAGCTACCCTGGTATCGAAATAGTTTCTTTAAAGAAGAAGTATCCACAGGGAGGAGAGAAGCAGTTGATAGATGCGATAATTAAGAGAAGAGTCCCTAGCATGGCACTTCCTATCGACGAGGGAGTAGTGGTGCAGAATACAGCAAGTGCTTTTGCTGTATATGAAGCTGTTCAAAAGAATAAGCCATTAGTAGAGACTCTAGTTACTTTTACAGGAGAAAAACAGACAAACATAAATGAGAACTATTTTGTTAGAGTTGGAACACCTATATCTGAAGTCTTAGGGTCAATTGGTGGATTCCCAGCGGAAGCTGCAAAGGTTATTAATGGCGGCCCTATGATGGGAAAAGCTATTTCTAATATCGATGCAAGTATTGTGAAGAGTAGTTCTTGTATATTATTCTTGACAGAGAAAGGAACTATTAGGAAGGAAGAGAGTTTCTGTATCCGTTGTGGAAAATGTATTGGTGCTTGTCCTATGGGACTTGAGCCATACTTACTAGTGAAGTTAGCTCAGAATAATGATGTGGAATCGATGATCGATGATTGTAAGATTCAAGACTGTATAGAGTGCGGATGTTGTCTTTACTCTTGCCCAGCACACATTCCATTATTGGACTATATTAGATTAGCGAAGGCCGATTCTATGAAGGAGTTAAGAGCTAGACAAAGTAAATAATAAGATAAATTAGAAAAATAAAAGAAATATGAAAAAACTCATAGTTTCACCTGCCCCGCATATTCATAATAGTGATTCTACGCAGATTCTAATGCGCGACGTACTCATTGCGTTAGCACCTGCAGTAATAGCATCATCTTATTTTTACGGACTGGCAGCGATAAAGTTAGTACTTATAAGTATAGTAGCCTGCGTAGGTTTAGAGTACTTAATTCAAAGATTTGTAATGCGTACAAAGGTTACAGTTTGCGACCTTTCTGCAGTTATAACGGGAGCTTTGTTAGCGCTTAACCTTCCTCCTAACTCACCATGGTGGTTAGCAGTTATAGGTTCGATAGTAGCGATAGGAGTAGCCAAGATGACCTTTGGAGGCTTAGGTCAAAACATATTTAACCCAGCACTAGTAGGAAGGGTATTCTTATTAGTTTCCTTCCCTGTATTAATGACAGATTGGACTGCTCCGGCTGCCTGGGGAGCTGAGGTAGTGGATGCAACGATAGGAGCAACACCTCTTTCGATAATAAAAGGAGGACTAGCAGAAGGAATGACAGTTTCTGAAATACTAGCAGCGAACCCTAATCTAAATTATTTTGAAATGTTATTTGCAAGAGTCGGCGGATCAGTCGGAGAAGTATCAGCTTTAGCACTACTGCTAGGTTTGATTTATATGCTTGTACGTAGAGTTATCAAACCGCATATTCCTCTTTCTATATTGGGAACTATCGCTGTAATGACTGGTATTTTCTGGCTTATCAATCCAGAGAAGAACATAGATCCACTATTTAGTATTTTAACTGGAGGTGTATTGTTAGGTTCTATCTTTATGGCGACTGACTATGTTACATCTCCTATGAGTAATAAGGGAATGGTAATCTTCGGAATCGGTATAGGTATCATTACTGTACTTATCCGTATGTTCGGTTCTTTCCCAGAAGGAATATCTTTTGCGATTCTGATAATGAATGCAGTAGTTCCACTTATTAATAAATATTGTAAACCTAAAAGATTTGCGAGGGAGGTAAAAAATGGCTAAAGTATCCAATTTTAAGAATATGACCCTATCTTTAGTGATGGTGTGTCTAGTGTCATCTGCACTATTAGCTTTAGTGTATGTTTTGACTTTTGAACCTATTAGTAAGGCTAAGGCTGCATCAGAGAATGCAGCAATAGGGATGGTTGTTCCTGCTTTTGATAATGAACCAGGTAAAGAAGCCTACGAGGTAGATGTTGAAGGAAGAAAGGCGATGATTTATCCTGTAAAAAAATCAGGGGATCTGATAGCTTATGCTATCAAGGTTACTACTTCTAAAGGTTTTAGTGGTAATGTCACTCTTATGGTAGGAATAACTACAGAGGGTACGATTTATAACTCTCTAGTTATCGCACATGCTGAGACACCAGGGCTAGGAGATAAGATGCACCCTTCTAAGAGTAATTTTCCTCTTCAGTTCCAGAATGTGAACCCAGAGAATGTTAATCTCAATGTTAAACAAGATGGAGGAGATGTAGATGCTATTACAGCTGCTACTATTTCCTCAAGAGCATACTGCGATGCTATAAACATGGCAGTTCAAGCATTTAAATCATTATAGTATTATGGAAACAGTAAAGAAATCAAAACTTCCTATCATCCTAGATGGTATATTAAAGAATAATCCAGTATTTATACTAGTACTTGGAATGTGTCCAGTCTTGGGAACTACGACTTCTGCTATTAATGGTTTGAGTATGGGTTTAGCGACGACATTCGTACTGATACTCTCAAATATAGTAGTATCCCTTTGTGCTGGTTTTATACCTGATAAGGTTAGAATCCCAGCTTATATCGTAATTATCGCATCCTTCGTGACCATATTACAGCTTTTAATGCAGGCTTTTATCCCAGCGTTATATGCTACATTAGGACTTTTCATTCCACTTATCGTAGTAAACTGTGTTGTACTAGGTAGAGCAGAGGCTTTTGCTAGTAAAAATTCAGCTGTAGACTCAGCCTACGATGGCCTTGGAATAGGCTTAGGTTTTACACTAGCCTTAACTCTTCTAGGTCTTACAAGAGAAATACTAGGTAGCGGCTCTGCTTTTGGATTTAAGTTTATCGAGGGAGATGCTATTTTGGCCTTTGTCCTAGCTCCAGGAGCATTTATAGCACTTGGATATCTAATGGTAGTGTTTAATAAGTTAGCAAAAAAAATTAAGTAGTTATGGAATACATATTAATAATAATATCGGCAGTATTTGTAAATAATATTGTACTTACTCAGTTCTTAGGTATCTGTCCTTTCCTTGGAGTATCAAAGAAGGTTAATACAGCTGTGGGTATGACAGCCGCAGTATGTTTTGTTATGGCGATAGCTACTTTAGTAACTTTTATTATACAAAAGTATCTTTTACTTCCTTTAGAGATAGAGTTTATGCAAACTCTAACCTTTATCTTAGTTATCGCAGGTTTAGTGCAGATGGTAGAAATTATATTGAAAAAGATTTCACCATCATTATATCAGGCTCTTGGAATCTTCCTACCTCTAATCACTACAAACTGTGCAGTACTTGGAGTCGCGATTATGGTCGTGACAAAGGAGTTTTCGTTTGGAGCAGAGGCACAAATGCTAAGTCTTGATGGCGCTTTAGTATATGCTATCGCAAGTGCCCTAGGCTTCGGTGTAGCGATGACAATTTTCGCAGGAATTAGAGAGCAGTTAGAATTATCGGCAGTACCAAAAGCATTTAAAGGTACTCCGATAGCATTAGTTACAGCAGGAATCTTAGCTCTAGCTTTTATGGGCTTTGGTGGCCTGGTTTAAAAAGAAAATTATGGCAATAACATTAGTTGAAATAGAGAACATCCTGTCAAAGGGAAAAATCGAAGAGGCCTTCCATAAATTAGAGGAGTTTCTAGAAGAAAATCCTAAAAGTTCGAAGGCTTGGTACCTACTAGGTGGAATGTATAGAAGACAAGAACTATGGGGAGAAGCTATTAATGCTTATAATAAATCTAAAATGTTAGATCCTCAAGGACCAGCAGCTGCTGCGATCGAATCTGTTTATGATGTTCTTCGTTTTGTGAATACAGATCTAATGAACCCATAAAGGGGGAATAAATAGTAAAAAAAAGGTGCCCTAGGCACCTTTTTTTAGTTTATTTGAGCTCCATTAACGAGAGTTTCCTCTGGAGTGACTATTCGCATACTGCCATCTTCCTGCTTGGCCATAAGGATCATTCCTTGTGATTCTATACCCTTTATCTTGCGTGGTGCAAGATTCGCTAGGATACAAACCTGCTTATTTAAAATCGACTCTGGAGTATAATATTCAGCTATTCCTGACACTATAGTTCTGATATCTAAACCTGTGTCGATCTTTAGCTTTAAAAGCTTATCAGTTTTAGGTACACGCTCAGCCTCTAGTACAGTAGCGGTACGAATATCCATTTTCATAAAATCGTCGAAAGTGCATTGCTCTTTTGCAGGTGCCACTTCCTTTGCCATCTTTTCCTTGTTTGCTTCCTCGTTAATACGCTTACTCTCCTCTAGTTTTGCTAGCTGAGCATTAATAGCATCATCCTCTATCTTGCCAAATAAAAGCGATGCCTCCTCTATTTTATGACCAGGACTAAGTAACTGAGGTCTCGCAAAATCATCCCATGTCAGGCTCTTTAGATCGATGTTAAGCATCTTTCCAAGTCTTTCACTAGAGAAAGGAAGGAAAGGGTTAAATGCTAGAGCAAGATTTGCGCATATCTCAAGGCAAACATTTAATATAGACGCTACTCTTTGAGTATCAGTCTTTGCAACTTTCCAAGGTTCAGTCTCAGTTAGATACTTATTACCAAGTCTAGCTAGATTCATAGCCTCTTTTAAAGCCTCGCGGAACTTATAATGTGTTAAGTTTTCCTCGATAGCTGCCTTAATATTAGGTATCTGAGCTAAAGTCTCTGAATCTATAGTCTCAGGTTTTAGGTCTGCAGGCACTTCTCCTTTGAAATATAAATTTGTAAGTACGATCGCACGGTTTACAAAGTTACCATATATCGCTACCAATTCAGAGTTGTTACGAGTCTGGAACTCTTTCCAAGTAAAGTCATTATCTTTCGTTTCAGGAGCTGTGGCGCAGAGTGCATAACGAAGGGCGTCTTGCTGATTAGGAAAATCCTCAAGGTACTCGTGTAGCCATACTGCCCAGTTTCTAGATGTAGAGATCTTATTTCCCTCTAGATTAAGAAATTCATTTGCTGGCACGTTCTCAGGAAGAATAAAGTCACCGTGAGCCTTTAACATAGAAGGGAATACGATACAGTGGAAAACGATATTGTCCTTACCTATGAAATGGACTAATTTAGTATCTTCATTTTTCCACCAAAGTTCCCACTGCTCAGGTAATAGCTCTTTTGTATTAGAAATATAGCCAATCGGGGCATCAAACCATACATATAGAACTTTTCCTTCTGCACCTTCTACTGGAACCTTCACTCCCCAGTTTAGGTCTCTACTAACCGCCCTTGGATGTAGTCCTCCATCTATCCAAGATTTACATTGTCCATATACGTTTGGTTTCCACTCTTTATGATCTCTTAAGATCCACTCTTTAAGCCATGGTTCATATTTATCTAAAGGAAGATACCAGTGTGTGGTCTTCTTCTTGATAGGAATGTTTCCGCTAATAGCAGATTTTGGATTGATAAGCTCCTCAGGGCTTAGCGTTGATCCACACTTCTCACATTGATCGCCATAGGCATTCTCGTTGTCACATTTTGGGCAAGTACCTACTATATATCTATCAGCTAAGAATTGTTTGCTTTCCTCATCATAAAACTGCTCAGTCTCACGCTCGATGAATTTTCCTTCACTATGTAGCTTAGAGAAGAACTCTGAAGCACATTCGTGGTGCGTCTTAGAACTAGTCCTTGAGTAGATATCGTAGGATATACCAAATTCCTCAAATGATTTCTCGATGATACGGTGGTATTTATCCACTACATCTTGTGGAGTACAAGATAATTGCTGAGCCTTAATAGTGATAGGTACCCCATGTTCGTCTGATCCTCCGACAAACAGAGTTTCTTCTCCTTTCATTCTTAAGAATCTAGCATAAATATCTGCAGGAACGTAAACTCCTGCCAAGTGTCCTATATGAATAGCTCCGTTCGCATAAGGAAGAGCAGCTGTAATAAGATGTCGTTTGAATACCTTTTTCATGGCTAATATGATTTATAAATTCAGTCTGCAAATTTAGTAAAAATACTACATGAACGTGTAAAAAACTTTGCAAGCGATAGTCGTACTTCTAGACACTCCACAAGGCGGTTAAGCCTAAAATACCTAAATTAAGGTATTGTAGGCAGTTCCTTTAGTCTCTACTTTTGCAGCTCGAAATTTGGAAAGTAAAAGAAAATGAGAATAATTATTTCAACAATATTACTATTAATCTTTATAGGACTTAACGCACAAGAGCAAAACTACACTATAAAAGGAAGAGTAATAGATCAAAAAAGTGAGAAGCCAGTATACGGTGTATATGTAACAACAGATACAGACGGAGGACAAACAGATAGAAACGGTTACTATGTAATCAAAGGATTAAAGCCAGGTAAAAAAGTACTAAGTACTATGTATTATGGTACTCACCAAATGGAGCAAGTGATTTTTGATTTGACAAAGGATACCACTATTAATTTCGTACTAAAAGAGTCAGTAAATATGATTGACGAGGTAGTCGTAACAGGTACTAGAACAGAGAAAAAACTTTCGGAAGCTCCAGTACTTACCACGCTTATCAAAAGTAGAGATATAAAGTTATCAGGAGCTACCTCAGCGATGGAGGCCTTATTTGACAATATCCCAGGAATAGTATCTACTCCAAATGCTATGGGAAATAACTTAAGAATAAGAGGCTTAAATAGTAGATACATCTTATTTCTAGTAGATGGTGAGAGGATGGTTTCAGAAGGAGCGGGTGGAAATGTAAATCTAGATCAAATAGATGTAAATAATATTGAGAGGGTTGAGATGATAAATGGTGCAGCCTCTGCACTATATGGTTCAAACGCCGTAGGAGCGGTAATAAACATTATTACAAAAAATCCAATTCATAAGTTTGAAGGAGATGCAAATCTGATAGCAGAGAGTTATAATACTCTAAAAGCGAAGATAGGAATAGGTACTAATACAAAAAAGTTAACAAGTAGAGTAAGTGGTTTTTATAATAGATCTGATGGATTTGATATCGATGGGGGAGCCTATGCTGCTGCCTATGCAGATGCAGGAGCAGATTTTAAAATAAATTACAAACCAACAAATAATCTTAGGATAGGAGCAAATGGACGTTATTTTAGACACGAGCTATTTAACCCAGCAAATAGTTTATCATCAGCACATCCACTTACGCATACCATATCTACAGGATTAAATCTATCACATATTTCAAAAGATGGTAAGAATAGTCTAGTGCTAAGTACTAATTATACAAACTATATAGATACAGATTATTTAGAGCAGTTATTTAAATCAGAGGTAGCAAACAAGTCGAGTTACATCTCTACACGTTTAGTTGACACTTATAAGCCTACCGAAAAGTGGGAAGTCGTAGGAGGACTAGAGCACAACTATGAAAATATCTTTGCTACTTCGACACTAGGAGTCGTACCTACTACTAGATCTCTACAAGATATAAACGTATTTGGACAAGCACAGTACTCGCCAATCAAAGATTTTGACATCATAGCAGGAGCTCGCTACACTTATAACGAAGAATATAACTCAGCCTTTACTCCAAAACTATCAATAATGTATAAAGTAGATGGATTTACATTCAGAGGAGGAGTAGGAACAGCATTTAGAGCTCCAAGTATTAAAGAGCTATACTACGATTTTGATCACCAAGGGATGTTTTGGGTCTATGGTAACCCAGACCTAGTAGCGGAGAAGGGACTATATAATTCTCTATCTGCAGAGTACGTTAAAAATGGTTTTTATGTTTCAGCGTCAGGATACTGGAATAATATAAATAATAAAATTACTCAGTATGACGTTGTAAATGAATCAGGAGCACTAGAGAAGTACTATAAAAATGTAAGTAGTGCAACTCTTAAAGGAGTGGATATTAACGTCTCTTATAATATCGTACGTCAAGTACAAGTAAAGGCCAGCTATAGCTACTGCGATGCGCTAGACAACTCTACAGGTTTACAGCTTGAAAGCAATGTCAAACATAGTGGAACAGCCTCCGTAACTTGGAACGGAATGGTAGCACGTTCTCCTTTTTCCTTACAGCTTTCAGGCAGATTAACCTCTCCAAAGCTTTATCAGCAACAAGTAACAAATAGTGACGGCACTATAACTAATGAATTAGAGGAATCGGATCCCTATAATATCTGGAAAATTACACTAGTTAAGCCAATAAGAATAAATAAGCATACATTCGAGTTAACATTTAAGTGTGACAATATTTTTAATTTCCAAGAAGCATCTTATGTTAATCCAGGTCGTCAATTCCTAATAGGACTTAGATATGCTTTCAAGTAAAAAATAACAAAAAATAAATAAAAAAGTAAAATGAAAAAAGTATTTTTATCGCTAGCTCTAGCAGCTCTAGCATTAGTCTCTTGTGACAAACCAACCAACGGAGTAGATGAACCAGCAAATAGCTCTTATGTAGATGCAACATCTAGTACAACATGGCATTATTTCTCATTTGCAGAAAATAAAATAGTTGGCACAGGAGAAGAAACACCAGAAGATAACGCAACATGGTTTGCACGTAGTGACTGGGATATGGCTATTTGTCGTTATAATGTACGTACTAACTCAGGAGCAGCTACAACTGTTAGTTCTAAGGGTGGTGTAGCTATAACCACAGGTTCAGTACTAGCCGACGTTAAATCTATTCCAGCAGCAAGCGAATTCCTACTAGACGAGGCTATTACTTCTTCAGGAATGGGTGGAGAGACAACAAAAATCTTGTCAAAAGCTGCAGTTATTCAATTTAAAAAGGACGCAGATGGAAATTCAATTATGCCTCCAGTATATGAGAAATCTCCAGTATATGTATTCCGTACAGCAGATGGTGCATCTTACTTCAAGGTAGAGTTCACCCAGTACAAGAATGAAGAAGATGTGTCAGGTCACGTTAAATTCAATAGTGCAAAATTATAAGCAAGAAGGAGTATTCTAAATATGATAAAGCGCAGATATATATTCTGTACGGCTGCAGTGATAGTTTTGGCTATCGCTGCATTGCTGTACCATAGCTTAGTGTCCCCGACAAAGATCGGAACACTAAATTTTGCTGATTTCTCGGTTGAGAAATTTATTCGTTCCAACAATAATCCTTTTGTTAAAATAGAAAGTATCCCCCTCGAAGAGGTGAATAAACTTGATAATTATGATATGCTACTAGTCCGTGTACACGGATCTTCTATGAATGCAACTCATTTAGCTGCTATAGAAAAAGCCATAGCAAAAGGTACTCCTGTATTTTCAACAGAAAGTGACAATCCAAAGATTAACTCATTAGAGGGACAGGAGTTAAAGTACTTCTCAACACTGATGGATAATGGTTCTGTTAAGAATAATCAAAGTATGTTTAACTATATACGAAAGAATATAGACAAGAAAAAATTCTTCAATAAAGAATATGATGAACCTATTATCGTACCTTCAGATTACTATTTCTATCTAGGCGATGATAAGTTTTTCTCAACTGTAGAGGAGTATCAAACTTACTACGAGCAAATCGGAAAATATAAAGACGGAGCACCAAGAGTAGTAATGCTATCAGGTAATATAAACCTTCAGAACTCAAACGAAGATCATATAGCAGCCCTAATTAATTCTCTAGAAGAAAAAGGTTTAAATGTATATCCAATATCCTCTTTTGGGATGAAGAAGTTAGAACTAATAAAGGCAGTTAATCCGAATCTTATTATCAACAATCCTCATGGAAGACTAGTAATGGGTGGAGCACAGGCAGGTGAAGATTTACTAAAATCTCTGAACGTTCCAGTTTTAGCACCAGTTACAGTCAGTGAATTATACGATAAGTGGTTAAAGAGTAAGCAAGGGATGGAGCAAGGTGGACTGACTTCTATGAGTGTAGTATTACCTGAGTTAGATGGTGCCATAGCTCCTTATGCTATTGCTGCTCAGTTTGAGCGTGGCGGTTACAATATCTTTGATGCTATTCCGTCACATACAGAGAAGTTCTGTTCTATGGTAAAAAACTTCACTGAACTACAAGTAAAGAAGAATGCAGATAAAAAAGTCGCGATCTACTATTACAAGGGAACAGGAAAAGGATCGATCGGGGCTGGTGATCTTGAGGGAGTTCAATCATTGTACAATACCCTTAAACACTTAAAAAATAGTGGATATAATGTTGAGGGTCTACCTAGCTCAGCCAAAGAACTTGAAGCTATGGTGCAGAAACAAGGCTCAGTTTTAGGAGCTTATGCATTAGGAGCTTATGATGAATTTATCAAGAATGGTAACCCAGAATTGGTGTCGGTTGACACATTTATGCAGTGGGCAAATGCTGCTCTTCCTGCGGAACTGATAGAAAATATGCGTACGCAATACGGTGAGGCGCCAGGCAGTTATATGGCCCACGAGGACGAAAATGGTAAATATATTGCGGTAGCACGTCTTCAATTTGGAAATGTCGCTATTCTGCCTCAGCCTATGGCTGCAGCGGGAGAGGATGTCGAAGCCATTACTCACGGAGTTGAGGGGGCACCTGCCTATCCTTATGTCGCTTCGTATTTATGGACGCGCTTTGGATTTGATGCTGACGCAATGTTACATTTCGGAACGCACGGTAGTTTAGAGTTTATTCCTGGAAAGCAGCTAGCTCTTTCTGATTATGATTGGACAGATGCTTTAGTGGGAGATATGCCTCACTTCTATATTTATACAATTAATAATATAGGCGAAGGGATTATAGCAAAGAGACGAAGTTATGCGACTCTAGTCGATCACCTGACTGCTCCATTTATGCAAGGTGAACTATATGGAAATCTACAAAAACTAAAGAATAGAGTCCATAGTTTTGAGCACCTTGAGGAAGGAGAGGTGAAGCAAGAGTACAGAAAGACTATTACCGAATTAGCTAAGGCAGAAAATATGTGTGCAGCATTGGGAATCGATTCGACAGCGATCTTCGATGATGAGGCTATTGAAAAGGTACACATGTATCTTGAAGAAATAGATGGAGCAAAGGTTACAGATGGCCTATATACATTGGGCGAGCGATATGCGAAAGAAGATGCAGATAATACTATACGAATGATGATGATAGATGCAGTTCGTTACTCTCTAGCAACAATAGATGTAGCTAAAGGAAAAGTCGCAGCTAAGAAGTTAGATAATATATCATTTGTAGCGCATAACTATAATGCGAAAGCAGACCGAATTATTACTAGAGCTTTGAATAGGGAGAATCCTATGACGATATTCTACGATGTGGTAGCAAAGTCAGATGCTGAACTATACCATAAAACTATAGAAGATCAAAAGATCAAAGCTGAAAGTCAGGCAAAGATGATGCAGGCTATGATGGCAAGTATGAATGCTCCTGTAGAGGTGGTAAAGTACCTAAATGAAAAAGGTGAATTATTAGATAATGATGGAACGCCAGTTGGGAAGAAGAGAGGAGGACATCCTTCTTGGATTCCAAAGGGTGATGGAGCTAATATGCCGGAGGAAGTAAAGAAACAGCTAGAGTCTAAAGAGAAAGAAACTAAGACGGGTGAAGAAAAAAGACCATCTATGATGGAAAGTATGGCAAGTGCAGAACCGCAAGGAGCAGGGACACAATACGATCCTCAAAGAGAATTAGTAGATGCTTTGTTTGGTCTAAATAATACTATCTCTATGATCGCCAGTAAGCGTGAAGAATTAGTGGCAAGTACAAAGGCTGAACAAGATGCTTTACTTAATGCCCTAAACGGAGGTTATATACTACCTAGTTCAGCTGGGGATCCTATCGCTAATCCTAATGCTATAATGACTGGTAGAAACTTCTACTCTATCAACCCAGAAACAACCCCTACAGCTGAGGCTTGGAAAGTAGGAAAGCGCTTGGCAGATAATCTAATAGAGCAAGAATTAGCAGCGAATGGAAAATATCCAGAAAAAGTGAGTTTTACTCTTTGGTCTACAGATTTTATTTCAAGCGAGGGTGCGACTATAGCCCAAATTTTATGGATGCTAGGAGTAGAGCCTCTGCGAGATGGCTTTGGTTATATACGCTCTTTACGCCTAGTTCCAGCAGAGGAATTAGCTCGTCCAAGAATCGATATAGTTGTTCAAACATCAGGTCAGTTAAGAGATATAGCTGCATCTAGATTAAAGCTAATTAATCAGGCGGTTAGCATGGCGGCAGAAGCTCAGGACGGAGATGCCATAAATTATGTAAGTAAAGGATTTATGGATGCTGAGAAAAGGCTTCTTGAGAAAGGATTTTCTCCGTTAGACGCTCGTAAATATTCTAAGGAAAGAATCTTTGGCGGCGCAGGAGGTAACTACGGTGCTGGAATTATGGGTATGGTAGAGGATAGCGAGAACTGGGAGTCGCAAGATCAGATTGCGAAGCAGTATATCCAAAATATGGGAGCACTTTACTCGTCTAATGGAGGAGAAGAATGGGGAGAGATGAGAGAAGGAGTCTTCGAGGCTGCTCTTTTAAATACTTCTGTAGTAGTCCAGCCAAGATCAAGTAATACTTGGGGACCGTTAAGTCTGGATCACGTATATGAATTTATGGGAGGTTTATCGGCAGCAGTACAAGAAGTTACAGGTAACGACCCTAGTGCTTATTTTAACGATTTCCGTAATACTAGTAGGGCTAAGGTTCAAGGACTTAAAGAAGCCATAGGTGTAGAGACTAATTCTACAATATTTAATCCTAAGTATATTTCCGAGAAGATGAAAGGGGAAGCTAGCTCTTATGGCTCTTTTGCAGAGACTATTCGTAACACTTTTGGATGGAATGCGATGAAGCCTTCAGCTATAGATCAACATATATGGAATGAGTATCACGAAATCTATGTAAGAGACAAGCATAATCTGAATATGGAGGAAAGATTCTCTGAGAAAAATCCTTATGCTATGCAGGAATTTACAGCAGTAATGCTTGAGTCTGCAAGAAAAGGAATGTGGAAGGCAAGTGAACAACAGTTGGCAGAATTAGCAGACCTTCACACGAGAATGGTTGTTAAGCATGAGGCAGGATGTAGTGGCTTTATTTGTGATAATGCTGCCCTAAGGGAATTTATAGCAGACAAGGCGCCTGAGAGTGCTCAAGAATATAAAGAGGCTATTAAGCAAGCTCGTGAAGTTACATTGAATGAACAGCAGGCGGATAAGAGTGTTGTTCTAAAGAAGGAAGAGCAAGAGCAGCAGCAAAAGAGTTCTAAGCAGCCAGAAGAAAAAGATAATTATACGACTTTATATATTATCGCAGCTGTATTTGTTATGTTGATACTATGGGTAATTTATAGAAGAAAGAAAAAATAATGGAAATAGTACTTCAATTAATATTTGTAGTCGCTATACTAAAGTATTGCCTAAAAGCAGCCCTGTCCGGTCGATTATTATTAATCGTCGGCTATGGGTTGGTTTTAGCCGCAGTTTCATTCGCTCTTTACCCTATAATAATTTCTCAGCCACTAACGATTATAACAGACTTACTGGCAAGTAAGACGATAGTTGAGAACATAGCACTGATTACAACGGCAGAATCTGCGATAGGAATACTTATCTCGATATCTTTATTAGATAATTATTTTAGACCAAAAGAAAAGAGAACAGCTTGGGCTAGGTTTATAAAGATAATGCCAGGGCTAGTCGTATTTTTTGCAGTCGCATATTTTGAACTACTATTCTTTAAATGGAGAGTCGGAGGAGAATTTTTAGTTACATCTCTACTTTTTTCATTAGTGCTTCTTGTAGGAGTGGTTTTGGTAGCACTGCTGCTAAAAAAACTAATAGAGGGCGAGAGTCTAAAATTAGAGATGAAGCTGATTTTTAATTTAGCAGTACTTACATTAGGACTTTTAATTAGTTCTTCAGTCGCTGACTATAATATTTCAAATGCGCAGGCTACGATAGAGTGGGCTGCCTTAATATCCATCATCGTAGGCTCACTAGTATTAGTAGCTCTAGGTATATGGTTACATAAAATTAATTTTAAAAATAAAATTTCAAAAATAATAAAATGGAACAAATAACAAACATACTTTACTGGTTGTCAACGGGCTTGATGATACCTGTTACTCTTTTTTTAATCATCTTCTTCTTAAGATCCATCATAATGATAGGAGGTTTCTATGGAGCATATATTAGCCGAACAAAGGTAAATGTTAAGATTAATAAAGAGTTATCAAATACTGAGGTTAATGCTTTTCTAGGTACTCTTGCAAGTTATGATCAAAACAAATCACCTCTTATTAACTATTTAACAAGAATCGCTGAGGTAAAAGGAAACAATGCTATGGTTGATAAAGTAATAGGTGACTATGAGATACTTGCAGATAAAGAACTAGGAAAATCTAAAACTCTTGTGAAGATAGGACCTATGCTTGGTCTTATGGGTACACTTATTCCTATGGGGCCAGCACTTGTGGGTTTAGCTACAGGAGACATCTCTTCTATGGCTAGCAATATGCAGGTAGCTTTCGCAACGACTGTGATCGGTATAATAATCGGAGCTATCGGATTTATTACTTTGCAAATTAGACAGCGTTGGGTCGCAGATGATATGAATATCCTAGATTATATAGGAGAATCAGTAAAAAAATAGAGTTTATGGCAAGAAAAAGACGCTTGATAAAGGATGGAGAAGACCACGACCCACTATCAGTTTTAACAAATCTATTCGACGTGGCTATGGTATTTGCGGTGGCATTAATGGTAGCACTAGTGACGCGTTTTGATATGACAGAGATGTTCTCCCAAGAAGACTTTACTATGGTTAAGAATCCTGGAACAGAGCAAATGGAAATAATAACCAAAAAGGGAGATAAAATAGAAAAATACACTCCATCAGAAGAGCAAGAAGAATCATCCGGATCACGAGGCAAAAGAGTAGGAACAGCCTACCAGCTAGAAAATGGTGAAATAATCTACGTGCCAGAATAAGTGTACGGGGTGTTTTGATTGGACAACAGCAGTAAACTATAAAAAAAAGAGTGACTAGTCACTCTTTTTTTTATGATGTTAGTCTAAGCTTCTTTCTTCGCTTTAAGACTATCGTATATCATATATGCGATTAGACATATATAAGCGACTAATCCTAACCAGATAGATCCTTGCGATCCTACCCAGTTTTCAGGAAGCATAAGGTTTACGTTAGCAAACTTCATAATCGCAGAAACTACTCCCATTAAAGCTCCTCCAGCGATGAAACCTGAAGCTATAAGTGTTCCTTTGTCTTTACGAGCGGTATTTAATGCCTCATCTTTAGAGCGAGAACCTACATACCAAGCTACTGCACCACCCACAAGAAGTGGAATGTTTAAGTAAAGAGGAATAAACATACCTAGTGCAAAAGGAAGCGCTGGTATTTTGAATAGAGTAAGTACAAGGGCAAGAGCGGCACCTATTATGTATAATAACCAAGGGGCTCCACCTCCAGTCATTAAAGGCTCGATAACGGCCGCCATAGCATTCGCTTGAGGGGCTACTAGCGCGCCTTCTCCTGTAAATCCATAAGTCTTATTTAATACCATAAGTACTCCACCAACAGTTGCTGCTGAAACAAGAACTCCTAGGAATTTCCATCCTTCTTGTTTCTTAGGAGTAGTACCTAGCCAATATCCGATCTTTAAGTCAGTAATAAACCCTCCTGCAACAGAAAGAGCCGTACATACAACTCCTCCGATAATTAGCGCTGCTACCATACCTGCACTGCCTTTAAGACCAGCTGCTACTAGTACAAGAGAAGCTAAAATTAGTGTCATCAGAGTCATACCACTTACAGGGTTAGAACCTACGATAGCGATAGCATTAGCAGCTACAGTCGTAAATAAAAATGCGATAACAGTAACTACAAGAAGTGCGATAACTGCTTGCCATAGGTTATGTAGTACTCCAAAATAGAAGAATACAAAAATAGCTGCAAGAGTAACAAGAGAACCGATAGCGATAATCTTCATAGAAAGGTCGCGCTGAGTTCTAATCTCTTTTTTCTTCTCAGCATCCATACCATTCTTCTTTCCGCCTATTTCTTTAGCTGCTAGACCAAAAGCAGACTTGATGATGCCAGATGACTTGATGATACCTATGATACCAGCTGTCGCAATACCTCCGATACCAATATGTCGTGCATAATTTGTAAATATCTCTTCAGCACTCATTTGGCTAATAGTAGTAGTAATACCTGAGTTTACAAGGTCTATTACTTCAGGTCCCCAAATAAGGTTCATTAATGGAATGATTAGGAACCATACAAGGAAGGATCCACAGCAAATGATAAATGCATATTTAAGACCGATAATATAGCCAAGACCTAATACTGCAGCACCTACATTAACCTTAATAAGTACCTTAGCTTTGTCAGCTATAGCCTGTCCCCAAGGAAGTACAGTTGAAGTAAACGTTTCTGCCCATGCGCCGAAAGTTGAAATCGCGAAATCATAAAGACCTCCGATTAAACCGCTAATAAGTAGTAGTTTAGCTCCTTTTCCGCCAGTTTCTCCACTTACAAGTACCTGAGTTGTAGCTGTAGCCTCTGGGAATGGATATTTTCCGTGCATATCTTTTACAAAGTATTTTCTAAAAGGAATAAGGAAAAGAATACCTAATACTCCTCCTAATAGAGAACTTAGAAAAATCTGCATGAAATTTACAGTCATATCAGGATATTTAGTTTGAAGAATATAAAGTGCAGGTAAAGTGAAGATCGCCCCTGCAACGATAATTCCTGAACAAGCTCCGATAGACTGTATGATGACATTCTGTCCAAGTGCTCCTTTTTTATTTAAAGCCCCAGAAATACCTACGGCGATAATAGCGATAGGAATAGCAGCCTCAAATACCTGTCCCACTTTTAATCCAAGATAAGCGGAAGCAGCAGAAAAAATTACGGTCATAACTATACCCATAATTACCGACCACCAGGTCACTTCTTTTGGGTTTGAGTCTGCACTCATCAGTGGCTTGTACTCTTCTCCCGGTTTTAGTTCCCTTCCTGCATTTTCAGGAAGTCCCTTTTGAAAATTTTGATTAGTATTTTCCATATAGATAATTATAATTTATTTGTGAGTCATTAAAGCATACTATTTTCAAAGATATAAAAAGAAAGAGAATAAATAAAAAAAAACTATCTTTGTGAAAATAATGGACACTCTAAAAGAGTAAATATTAGAGTGAGACAGAATTAGAATAAAGATAAGAAATATAAAAAATGAGAAGAATATTATTAGCTATATTATTTTGTTTTGCATTACTATCTTGTAGCAAAGACCCAGTACCAGTTGTGCCAGTAGATAAAGAAGTAGAAAAAACGTTAATCTTTTATTTTGCTTGGTCTACGAATCTAGACTCATATTATTCTACGAATTTAGCAGATATACAAAGAGCCTTAGGTCGAGATATACAGGGAGATGAGCGGGTAATCATTTGCTATGCCAACTCCCCAAGCGAGTTAGAAATCTATGAACTAAAACTCCAGTACTCTAAAGTCTCTAAGTTGACTCTAGAAACATTAGAAGATAAGAATTTTACTACTCAAGAAGATTTGACAGAATTATTTAAAACCGTCAAAGAGTTAGCCCCAGCACGTACATATTCCCTAATGATAGGATCTCACGGAATGGGATGGATTCCAGTAGCAGAAACTCAAAGGGGGCCTTCTTATGTTACCTATATGGATAATCCAGGCTTACCGATGACTAGATACTTTGGAGGAGGCACTGCAGATGTTCAGACAGAAATATCAACATTAGCAGAGGCACTTGAGAAATCAGATATGGATTTAGAATACATTCTATTTGATAATTGCTATATGTCAAACATCGAGTTAGTATATACTCTAAAAGATGTTACAGATTATATCATAGCTTGTCCAACAGAGATAATGGCCTATGGTTTTCCTTATGAGGTAATATTAGAGTCCATGCTAGGAAGTACTAATTATTATAGTCTAGTTTCTGAATTTATGGCCTTCTACGATGCGTATAATCACCCTTATGCTACTATTGCAGTAATGGACACTAAGGAAGTAGACGCTCTAGTACCTATAGTAAAACAAATTAATCAGAAATATGGCCAGATGAATCCTAGCCTTCTTTCACAAGTTCAGCTTATGGATGGTTACACACCTACGATATTTTATGACCTAGGTGATTATATTACAAAGTTATGCTTAGACCCTCAGCTTCTAGAACAGTTCAATGCGCAACTTACAAAACTAGTAAAAATCAAAGCTAACACTTCTCATTACCCTACGGCTATAGGTGGATTCAGAACCCTTCCTATTAATGCCTATTCAGGGCTAACCATTTCTGATCCATCTACCCATGACGCTGTTAGTGGAACCAAAAGCAGCTGGTACGAGGCAACTCACTAGATAGCTACAAATCTTATATACCAAGTTAGGCCTAAATTAAAGGTGTGGGTTGAGGGTGAGTTGTTGGCTGCCCAGAAGAAATGTAATCTAAGATCGTTTCTGTTTTTCTTTAGAGGGTAAAATTCTGCTCCTAGGCCATAGAAATGATACTTAGTTCCAGGTAGTACTACTCTATCGTAAGCCATAGTATAATTCATCGCAGGATCTGGAAGTTCTTCTTGAGCTAGGTTTTGATCGTACCCACTCTTTGAGAAGATGCTAAACGAGTCGTTTACCTTATATATAGCGTTTAATATAACTGAATAATCACTAAAGAAATTTTCCTGGAGTGAACTTGCCCTGTTCATCCAATCCATCTCTAATGTTAGTTTTCCTAAATTTACTTTTGCTCCGATAGCTATATAGTTAATATATCTCCCTTTTTCGTACTCAATAAAGTTAACAGAAGAAATAGTGCTTATATTCTCTGATATATTTCCATACCACATAAAATTATATGCAAAAATAGAATCAAATGCTTGAGTAGAGAATGGAGAATTTTGAAACTGGAAGGAAAATTTATGTTTGGAGTTATCTGTTAAATATGAGGTGCTTACCCCGAACTGATAGGCTGTACAGTTATTCCAGAATGCACTTGCATAAAATATACTAATAGGGGCCACATCATATTCGTAGCCGCCTATACCAACTACTTGTTTTCCGGCATTAATACTCCAGTTTCTATTGATTTTATAATCGAGAGTAATGATGTCTGTAGCTTTAAAAAACTCTTTAGGATCGGAGTTGTTTGAAACAAGTCTATATCGAAAAGAATAGCTTACTTTATCACCTAGCTGTCCTCCAAGAACTAGATTCATATATTTGCCTGCGAAGCCATAATAATCATCAAATTTCTTATCTGAATTTTGCCTTAATATATATTCTCCATCCATTCTTAACTCCAGGTCGAGCTTTGTGAGGTAGTTTATATCTGTCTTAGATGTGTTGGTATTGGCTTTAGTTAGTAAGCTTATAAAAATAATAGTTATGCTTAAAATTAATCGTCTCATTTATGCAAATTTAATATGGGGCGCAAATATATAAAAAAAGCCGACTCAAAAAGCCGGCTTTGAAGTATTTATAGGACTCTTAAAAAATAGATTTTGCAGTTGATTCTAGAATAATTAAAGCTTTTCGACTAAAGGCATGCTCTTTACTGTATTTACTGCTATCATATTTATTAGGATGAAATGCTGGATAATCTATTTTACAGTCATAACCAGAGAATTCTGACAAATTATCGTAAGGTCTTGAAATAATATACATCGCTGGCATATAAAGGGTTTCTGTATCTTTATGACCTTCTACTGAGGTGGAGGTTACAGTATAAGAATAAGGATTTATTTCAAATACCTTCTTATAATTCACAGCCTCTGCGTTTATTTCTTCTATAACTTCTTCTGTAAGCTCTCCTAAATTTAGCGATGAATA
>CAYJFD010000018.1:0-43362 GCA_964369605.1 uncultured Muribaculaceae bacterium
GACCAAGAAGAAGCTTTAGCGACAGAGATGGTGATAGACCAAGAAGAAGCTTTAGCGACAGAGATGGTGATAGACCAAGAAGAAGTTTTGGTGATAAACCAAAATATGTGTCTAAGGACAGAACACCTAGAGAACCTAAGCAGTTTGATAGTAACCCAAACGAGGTTCGATTAAATAAATTTATAGCGAATTCAGGAATTTGTTCTCGTAGAGAAGCTGATGAATATATAACAGCTGGTATGGTTACAGTAAATGGAGAAGTAGTTGATCAAGTAGGAACAAGAGTGAAATTATCAGACGATATACGTTTTGGAGGTGAGCGTTTAAAAGGTGAGCAGAAGGTATATCTTGTTATGAATAAGCCAAAAGACTATGTTACTACAACTAGCGACCCGCACGCTGATAAAAATGTAATGGATCTTATTAATAAAGATCTTTGTCCTGAAAGAATATTTCCAGTAGGTAGATTAGATAAAGCTACAACTGGTGTCCTATTGTTTACTAATGATGGAGAATTAACTGAAAAGTTGACTCACCCTTCCCATAATCGTAAAAAAATATATCAAGTATCTTTAGATAAGAATTTTAAGAAGAATGATTTTGAAGCTCTTCTAAATGGAATAGAACTTGAAGATGGAGTAATAGCGGCAGATACCCTTTCGTATCTTGATGAAAAAGATGATGAGATAGGAATCGAGATACATTCAGGAAGAAATCGTATCGTAAGAAGAATGTTTGAACATCTTGGTTATAGAGTGAAAAAATTAGATAGAGTATATTTTGCAGGGCTAACAAAGAAGAATATTAGAAGGGGGCAGTGGCGTTTCTTAACAGATTCTGAGATTTCTACTCTAAAGATGGGCTCTTATCAGTAATAGATATCGTATGGAACAGAAACATCGCTCGGGATTTGTAAATATAATAGGAAATCCGAATGTAGGAAAATCCACTTTAATGAATGCCTTAGTTGGTGAGCGTTTATCTATTGTTACCTCTAAGTCTCAGACAACACGTCATAGGATAATGGGTATAGTAAATGGTGAAGATTACCAGATAGTATATTCTGATACTCCAGGAATTCTTAAGCCAAACTATATGCTTCAAGAGAGCATGATGACTTTTGTAAAGACTGCTATGGGAGATGCGGATGTCATACTATATATAACTGATGTTGTAGAGAAGGCAGAGAAGAATATAGAGTATATAGAAAGGTTAAACCAATCAGACATACCTGTACTCCTTGTTATTAATAAGATAGATTTAAGTACACAAGAAGATGTTCTTTTACTGAGACAAAAGTGGGAACAGTTAATCCCTAGAGCAGAGATATTTTTAGTCTCAGCTTTAGAGAAGTTTAATATCGATGCCATTTTTAATAGAATTCTGGAATTGCTTCCTGAAGGAGAGCCATGGTACGATAAGGGATCATTCACTACTAGAAGTATGAGATTCTTTGCATCTGAGATCATTCGAGAAAAAATTCTTCTAAATTTTACTAAAGAAGTACCTTATTGTACAGAAGTAATCGTCGAAGAATTTAAAGAATATGATCAAAGATACGATATTAGTGCGACTATTAATGTCATGAGAGAATCGCAGAAGGGAATAATCATCGGATCTAAAGGCTCAGCTCTTAAAAAATTAGGAACTATGGCAAGGTTAGATATGGAAGATTTCTTTCAGAAGAAGATATTTTTGAAAATTTTTGTCAAGGTGAATGATAACTGGAGGGAAGATAAGAAAAAATTAAAAACTTTTGGATATATAGAGTAAAAAGGGGCGTGACAAAGAAAATTTTGGCACGATTCTTGTACTTTGTAAAGTGAAGTTTTTCATAGTTTAAGTTTAAGTTAAGTAGCAAGCCCCTCTCCGATCTGAAGGAGTAGGGGCTTGTGAAATTTTATAATTAGATATAATAATTTTCGTAGAGTAAATTATACCCGATTTCGTAGAATTAATCTCAAATTTGCGCTAAGTATAAACAAATAAAATTTAGTAAGATGATGAATGTGAGAGAAAAGAAAGAAGGGTTGCTAGTTTTTAACCTATTGTTATTATTTGCTGTATTGTGCTTAGTTTCCTGTAAAAAAGAAAGGGAGGATCGAGAGAGTTTCTTAATCCTAAGCTTTTCTACAGAATATGATAGTAATTATAGTGGAGAAAAGAATAATGCCACGAGGGCATTAGAAGGTGTCATACCTGACACTAATAATTTCATTTTGTCAGTTAGGGAACTAGACGGGCAGTCATATTATTATGGTAAATATTCAGCTAGACCAGAAAAGATCGCTCTAGATCAAGGTGTATATAATATCTCAGTTTTTTCTGCAGAGTTTGATAAACCAAACTTTTCGACCCCGATTTATGGTGACGAGCATATAGTAACAGTAAGTAATGGGGAAAATATTAATGTAAACTTCTCTTGCTTACAAATAAACTCCGGAGTGCGCTTAATTTTTGCGGATAGTTTCAAGCAAAAGTTTAAACAAGGAGAGCTAAGACTGGAAAGTGAAGATGGCTATCTAGATTATGATTATAATGAGACAAGGATAGCATATTTCTGGCCTAAGATTCTGACAATAAAATTATTAGTAAATAATAAATTACAGCATTTAATGAATCGAGTATTAAGTAAGGCTGAGATACTGACACTAAATATATCGGCAAGTGAATCAGGTACAGATGAAGGTAATATTAGTATAAAAGTGGATACAACTCGTACGTGGGTTGATGATGATTATGTGTTTGGCGAACAAAATGATGGCTCAACAATAGCTAGGGCTCTAAGTGTCTCCGATTTAGAAAGTACTCTTGGTTTGCAAGATGTTTGGATAAAAGGATTTATAGTAGGAGGGGATATTAGTACGAGTAAAATAAGTTTGGCACCTCCTTTTGATTCTCAAACGCATCTAGGTATAGCAGATAAATTAACGAATCTAAGTAGAGAAAATTGTGCTGCAGTAGAACTTAAAAGTGAGAAAGTCAGATCATCTTTAAATCTTGTGTCTAATCCAAATAACTTAACAAAGATTATATATATAAAAGGTGATGTCGTTGCGTATTTTGGAGCAGCAGGAGTAAAAAATGTATCCGAATTTGAACTAGTTGAAAATTAATTATACTTTTGCGCCCTTAATATTAAAATTATTGTTTATGAAAATTCAAGGATTTATTTTTTGGTGCGTATTTATTGCCATATTATTACCATTTTTTCTTTTCGAAGAAGTTTATGCATTTTACAAAGCATTTAATGCTTCAAATCCATTTATTATGGGAGCATTGAAATTTGCGATATTGTCAACAGCTGGAGAGTTAATAGGCTTAAGGATTAAAACTGGAAATTATTTTCAAAAAGGATTTGGGGTTATTCCACGTATGATAGTTTGGTGTTTCTTAGGAGCAGCGATTACTATGGCGATGAGAATATTTGCAGCAGGTGCTCCAATGATAGTTGAGACATTAGGAATAGATAACGTATCAGCGGCAATGAAGGGAGGACCTAGCTTCATTAAATTAGTAGGATCATTCTCTATAAGTTTAGCAATGAACTTGTTTTTTGCTCCAGTCTTTATGACATTCCATAAAATAACTGACACGCATATAATGAACTGCGGTGGTTCTATGAAAGCATTTATTACACCAATACCGATGGGTAAAATAATGTCTCAAATAAATTGGAATGTACAGTGGGGTTTTGTCTTTAAAAAAACGATTACCTTCTTTTGGATACCTGCGCATACTATAACATTTATGTTGCCTAGCGAGTATCAAGTTTTATTTGCAGCTGCTCTAGGTGTAGCGCTTGGAGTCATTCTGTCAGTAGCTGCGAAAAAGACAAAAAATAACTAAAGAAGTTTAAGAATGTAGTATTAATTTGGCAAAAAATATGTTGTTTTTTTTGCCAAATTAATACTTGATATTAAATTATTGTTAACTTTGCAATGCATTGTAGACACTTTTGCCGATTTCAAAATGTCAATTGTCGTTTTGAGGCGCATATAAAGCAGATATTTGACTACTTTGCGAAATACACAAAATAAAACACACATAAAGTTGTAGCAAAGAATGAATATTTTTAACGTTAAAATCAAGAACTTTTACTTACTAAGTTTACTGTTAACACTTACATTTTTCTCGTGTAAACCAGAACCTGTTAAAGAAACCGAGAAGGATTATGGGGTATATGGAATAAAGCCATCAGAAATGAATTTTTCTGACATGGGAGGTACCTCGGAACTAACCTTTATCACCTTTTATGACTGGAAGATAAGACTAGAGGATGGAATAGATTGGTTCTCAATCGATGAAGAATTTTTATCAGGAGTCGCAAATGTTGCGCCAGAGATAACTTTTACTGTAAAAGCTAATCCTGGAGATGAGATGCGAGAAGCTAAAATCTATATACAGGTTGAAGGCTATGAAGAAACAGTCCTAACTACATTAAAACAAGCTAGTGACTTTATGCCTGAAATTCCTCAGGGATATGACAGCAATAGGTGGATTTCAGAGTATATGTCTATAAATTATCTTTGGAATACTGAGTATATCACAAAGATGTCAAAGATAAACCATAAACAAGAAGCTGATGCGTTCTTACTTGATGCACTAGAGTCAATGGAATCAAACACTGAAGATGGTGGTGTGTACGGAAATGGCGAGCGCTATTATTATTCCTATATTGAAACTTTTCAATATTCAGAAGCTCCAGCAACAAGAGCACTTACAGGAAATATAGGATTTGGAGTAACAACTTTATATTTAGTAGAAGCACCTGAAAATAGATATTATATTCTAGTAGCAGAAGTAATTCCTGAGTCACCAGCAGCAAGAGCAGGACTAAAGAGAGGAATGTACATTAATCAGCATAATAATCAGTATTTGTCAACATACGATCAAGCCATAAATCTTTATTTTACACTTTTAGACTTAACAGAAACAGAAGTTGTTACTGTAAGCGCATTAGAGTATCAAGATGTAGATGGCAAAGCTGAATTAGTTCAGACACTTGAGGGAACACGTATAGCTAAAATGGAATATTCTGTATTACCAATCATTTATAACGAAATGCTTGATGTAGCAGGTAAGAAGGTCGCGTATATGGTATATAGCGAATTTGATCATAATGCTGACTACATGGTAATGGAATATTTACAAGACTGTAAAGCAAAAGGTATTAATGAAATGATCTTAGACCTAAGGTATAATCCAGGAGGAACAGTTGTATCTTCTCTAGTTTTAGCAACAGCTATAGTTGGAAGCGAATACAAGGGGCAAGTCTTTATGGATATGGAATATAATGAGTATAGAACAGCGAAGGGTGAGAAAATGAGTTTCAAATTCGGAGAGATGCCATCAGGTGAGTATGAATTCTTAGATCAAGCAAATGCTAATCCTCTTAACCTACCAAGACTATTCGTAATAACTGGACCAAAAACTGCTTCAGCAAGTGAGTTAATAATTACGGGTTTAGAGGGAGTTGATGTAGAAGTACTAACAGTCGGATCTACGACTGAAGGAAAGAATGTAGGAATGGAAGTTGAACTGTCAAACAACGGTATGTATAACGATTATGACTTTGGCTCTTATGTATATGCTTTTGCTCCTATCACTTTCTATAATGTAAACGCTAAAGGATTTAAGGATTTCTCAGCTGGACTTAAGCCTGATTACTCAGTGACTGAGACGAGCTATCCTATCTATGATTGGGGTCAGCCAGGTGATAAAGCTTTAGAAGCAGCTGTTTATTATATTGAAAATGGTAAATGGCCTACACCATCTCTAACGAGCAAATCACCAGCAACAGTTAGCCATAATATCGTAGAGATGAAATCACCTTCAACTAAGCGAGGAGGTTTGTTAGTTTATCCAGAAAATTACTTTAATAATAAATAATTAACATAGAATGAAAAAGAGATTTTTTTATATATTAACTAGTATCTTAAGTCTAGGTTTAATAGGAAGTATAGTTTCATGTGGTCCTGCAGAAGAAGGTACTGATGGATTAAGGTTAGTAATGTCAAAGTCTAGAGTAAACATCGACGTAGCAGAATCTATAGAATTTACAGTGAAATTAGATGGAGTTAAGATCGAGGATGGTTTCTCTATAATAAATACTACTGGTGGGGGATATATACCATTAGAAGGTACAACCTTCACTCCACTACGAACAGGGAGCTATGAATTTATAGCATCATATCAAGGAGACCTTTCGCCAGTTGCGAAATTGGAAGCTTATAGTGAAGCAAATCCTGGAGGTGAATTCTATAAAAGATCTGTTGCATTTAAATATACAGGAGCGTGGTGTGTTGCATGTCCTAATATGACATCAGCTATAACTGCAGTTCAAAATCAAGAGAAGGATAGACTTATCGCGATGTCATTTCATTATAATGATCAGCTAGAAAATGACTATTTCTTTCAGATATATGCTAATTATAAATCAGAGCCAGATGGAGCCTTTCCTTATGTCTATGTTGATTTAGACAGGGATCATCAGTTTGGAAATTCAGGAGCACACGCCTCATTACTAAATGCTATCGCTGACTCTAGAGATAATAATCCTGCTGGGATGGGGCTAAAACTAACTACTTCTATTAACGAGAGTGATTTAATCACAGTTGATTTTGAAGGAATAGTATCAAGAGATAATCAATACAAACTAGTGGTAGGCTTATTATTAGATGGTTTTAAATACTCTCAAACTGGAGCATCAGATCCGAACTATACACAAGATCATGTATTTTCACATATTTTCAATGACGGAAATATTCTTGGAGAAGATCTTGGTGAATTAAAGGCGGGAGAAAAAATAAGTAATACATATACTTATACATTTGATTATAAATCATATTTTGATAATCTAGGTTTTGGACAAACAATCGAGGACTGTACTATTGTAGCCTTTGTCCTAAATCATAGAGGAGATGGTGTTTATACCGTAAATAATGCTACTTCTTGTAAATTAGGAGAGAGTGTTGATTTTGAATATGAAAAAATATAAAAATAATGAAAAGGTTATTATTTAATTTTACTCTAATCTTTAGTTTTGTTTTGCTTCTTTCTTGTAAAGGCGAGAAGGTAGAAACAGGAATTCTAGAGTTAAAGGTATCGACAGATAAAATAGATATAGATGCAAGTGAGTCTGTTGTATTTACTGTAGAATTAGACGGGAAAGAGCAGACAAATTTCGATATTATAAACGTCACAGATGGTGGATTTTCAGTTCTTTCCTCAAATGAGTTTACGACCACAAGACCAGGAACTTATAAATTCTTAGCAAAGCAAGGAAATAATCTATCTGCTGAAGTAGAGGTTACATCGTATAGGCTTTCAGAGGTGAAAGATAATCACTATAAAAGGTCTGTTGTGTTTAAATTTACTGCTACGTGGTGTACTTATTGTCCTGTAGTAACTGAGGTTATAAAGTTAGCTCAGTCAAAGATGCCAGATCGAATTATTGAATTAGCAGCGCATTCGAGCGATATATTAGCGACTACTCCTTCAGAGGCCTTAGTTGAATATTTTTCAGCGTATAGTCTGCCTTCTGTTAACATCGATATGCAGCATAATGAATTATATGTAGAGAAAGTGCTAGATATGGAGATAAGACGTGATGTGGAAGATTTACGTGAAGAGAACCCAGCTACAACAGGGCTAAAATTTTCTACCTCGATAGATGAGAATAATTTGATTACAATTGATCTGGAAACAGAGGTGACAAAAGATAATGATTATCGTTTGGTCGTAGCACTTTTAGTAGATTCTTATGCATATGCACAAACAGGTACAATAGATCCAGACTATAAGCAAAGTCACGTACTTACAACCATTATCAACTCAGAAGAAGAAGATATACTTGGAGAGTATCTTGGGTCTCTAGTGAAAGGAGAAAGAGTACAAAAAACATATACATATAAATTTGATAAACTTGATCAGATTAAGAACCTAGGTTTTGGTCAAGATATTAAGGACTGTTCTATCTTAGTCTATACTTTGAATAAAGTAGGAGAAACTTATCAAATTAATAATGCAAATATCTGTTTGATAGGAGAATCAGTTGATTACGAATATGAAATATTATAACTAATTATTATACAAATAACAAATTAAAATGAAAAAAATTAACAAATTATTACTTATTTTAGCTGCTATATTTACTATGTCGCTAGCTATGGTAAGCTGTGGACCAGATGAAACAGGTGGAGATGATCCAGTTGATGATACTACATTAGAGATTTCTAATGTACAGCCATCATTTGCTTCTGTAACTTTTGAAGTGAAAGGATCAGAGGATATCGTAGGTTTAGCATTCATCTGTGATGTGCCAGGTACAGAATTAACACCTGAGAGTGTCTTTACAAATGGTTCTACAGCAGTTGGAAATTCAGGTCTATTTACAGTAGATGGACTAGAAGGAGAAACTGAGTACCAGCTTTATGTTGCTGCGCGTAATCAGTCAGGTTTCGTAGCTCCAAAAAGTGTTACTTTTACAACTTTAGAAAACTCTGGAGAACCAAAGACAAGTATGTCTGCTGGTATCAGAGTAGAGAAAGTAGAGTCAGATAATTTTACCTTTGAAGTTATTAACGGATCTGAGGTAGATTTCTCGTTAATTTATATTAGTGCTACCATCATTATTGATAACGTAGCATACGAGAACGAGAAGAGTGGGCTTTCTAGAGAAGAAACTTTAAAATCATTAATAGTATCAAACCCTGTATATACAGTAGGTGTTGAAGATGCTGGTACTAAAAGACTTCTTAATTTCCAACAGGAGTTCAATATGGATGGCGCGATTAGACCAGATGCAAATTATTCAATCGTTTCTTTAGGTGTTAAAGGAGATATAGAAAATGATGCTTCTTGGGAATTAGGAGATATAGATGAGGTAGTCGCGAAAACTCTTGCAGTAGAGAGAAAAGGAAGTCCTGATGTTACTCTTGAAACTATAGTAGAGAGTTATGACCACGTTAAGTGGAGAATTACTCCAAATGCTGATGCGGCTTGTTTTGCATTATTTGTTTCAACTCTTGAAGATATAACAGGTTTTGAAAACTATATGGAGCAAAAACATGGAGAAGGCGAAGGAAGAAAAGCTTTAGCAGAGTGGTTAAGAATGTATGATGCTTATGCAGATGAGCGTACAGAAGAGGTAGATATGAAGGTAAATGTTGCTTTAGATGATGCAGGAAAAACTACATGGAGAAGAATCGCTTTAGGTTTAGATGGAAACTTGATGGGAGGTGATGAATTAAGATATGCTGATGCAAATACTATTCCTGTACCAACAGATAAGCCACTAGGTACTTATGAGATGTTGATAGATAGTATCAGTGCTACTACTCTAAAAATGTATACTCGTATGGACCCTAACTGTGCAAATGTATTTTGGGCTATGGTGCCAGCAGGTTCTAACGATTTAATCCTAAGTACATACGAAGGACAGAAAGCGCGCGCATATGAATTATGGGATGCAGGTTGGACATGTTGGAGACCACAAGGAACAAATCAAAATGAAGATGAAGAGTATACTTACATCGATATGCATTATGGTATCGAACCAGGAGTAGAGTATGATATCGTGGCTACTTCATTAAATTATTATGGTGGATTAGCTCCTGCAGAAGTTATACACACATTTACTACACTTCCACGTACATTTACAAATAAACCTGCAGGTATAACAGTAAGCGCAAAGCCTGAAAATATAGGAAAATCAGTGGTGGCTCTATCATATACAGTAAGTGATGAGCAGTTAGCAGATCATCCAAGAATTTTCCACCATAGAATCTACGAATGGGAACAAAGTGGTATGAGCTCTGATGAGATTGAAATTATCGACTTCCAAAATATGACAGATGAAGAAATTAGAGCTTACTTAGTAGAAGGTCAAAATGCAAACTATTGGACTGCAGTGTCAAATGATACACAGGATGCAGACCAAAGAGATTATTTATTCACTTGGGCTGGTAAGAACCCAGGAACTGAGTATGTATGTTATTACTTTACAGAAAATGTAAATGGTGAGATTTCAAAGTTAGCATCTACAAAATATACAACTTTAAGTAATGACGGAGGAGTTAACCCTGCCTTAGATATCGAAGTTTCAAATATCGAAGAGGTTAATGAAATTACCTATACTGTTGATATTAATTTTATTCCAAATGAGGATGTAACGCTTTATCAGTGGTTATTATTCCCTGAAAAAGTAATAGAATCTTGGGGTATTGATCCAAATGATTCTGAGGAATTTAATGATTTCTTATACTCTAAGATCTTATCTGAAGGAATCCAAAGTATTGAAGCTAGATTTGTAGATGAGACCTACAGAACATCAGAACATGGTAATGGAGGTTATGCAGCTGCGTTAATTTATGGTAAGCACGGTGGATATATGCACTTAGTTTATCGTAAGTTCAACAAAGATGGATCAATAGATGAAATAGTGAGTATTCCTATGGAAGATCCAACTTCTGCGCCTAATCAAGTTCCGACTATGCTTAGAAGACCAAATAGTCTTGAGAGCCGTATGATGGATAATAGCGAGGCGCTAAGAAGTGTTAAGGCTCTAAGTCCTGATGCGCCAAGAGTTATTAGACCTGAGGTAGAATCTTCATTAAATACTATTGAGGAAACTCCGGTAACTATGGCAGAGATCTCTCGCAAGATTTTAACAGGAGAAATTAGATAATATTTTAAATGGTGCCCGAATATAACTTTGGGCACCACTTAAATTTACAAAGAATTATTAACCAAATAAATTTAAATATCTTATGAAAATTAAATTTTTAGCAGCCTTGATGGTAGTGTTTATGCCATTTATGCTATCTAACTGTAAAAAAGTTGACATAGTTGATCCTGTAGGAGAAGCTACGGCTCCGAAGGTCGGAAAAATCACCTTCCTAGAGCATTTAATGGGACAGAATTCAGTATCTTTCAATGTTCAAATATTAGGAGAGGCTACTAGCTTTTTCTATACTTTTGAGGAAGCTACTCGTGGAAATGAAACTTGGACAGAAGTAACTGGAATCAGCGGTAACGGTTTTAGTCAAATCGACCTAACTTCTCTAGAAGCGGAGACTTCGTATTCATTAAAGGTTTACGCTGTGAATGGAGAACTAGTTTCAGAGACCTCAGAGCCTATTCCATTTACAACAGAAGGTTTAGATGGAACTATTAAGGTAGAGAATATAACAGAGATGGAAACTTATAATTCAGCTCAGATTAAAGTTACGACTTTCAGAGCAGAGGAGATAAGCTATGTTTATTATGAAAAAGATCAAAGACCTGCAGATGCGAGTATCGAATGGAAAACTATGACTATTGATTCAGATGGAGAAGTTCTTATAGACGTAACAGGATTACAGCCAAGTACTGAGAGCAGAACAGTTTATACTTTTGAAGTAAAGGGTGTAGATTATAAAGGGAACGAGCTAGAGTCAGAAACTGCGAATTTCCAGACCCTAAGAACAGATGTAATGGTCTTCTCTGACGCTATCGAAGGAATGTTTTCTATTACTCTAGATGTAGATTTAGTAACAGAGCTAGCAAATTCATACTATCTTTATTTTGAAGAAGCACAGTATTATGATGACTTTATGTTTTTCCAAGACTTAGGAACAAACTTCGGAGCAAAGCCTATCACAAAAGATAGTACTTTTGTTTTTGGAACTGGATGGCCAGAAGTAAGACCAGGAGTTGAATATAAAGCTTTATTCTTGGCAGCAAACACTAGTGAAACAGGCGAAATCTTAGAGCATTTAGATACAGTAATATTAGAATTAAAAGCTATGGACTTTGCATTTGGAGGAACTGATAAATCGTTAACTCTTAAGGCAGTGCCTGAGAAGACAGCTTATTCAGTAGTCGGATTCAATGTTGCAAGAGACCCTGCGCAGAAAGATGAAGTTACGCGTTTCTATTTTGGAGCGGTAAAGAAATCAGATGTTACAGGAACTTTAGAAGAGCACCTATTATCTTCAGGATGGTTCAATAATTTCCCTAGTAACACAGACTTTATAGAGTATGATGAGCAGTATAACCCTATGGAAGTAGACGCAAAGGATGTTACAATTCAAAACCTTGCGCCTGAAACAGAGTATTATGCATTTGCAGTTCCTAGAACAGTAGATGGAAAGATAGGAAAGTTATCTCAGATTGAGATTTCTACTGGAGCATTTGCAGCAGATCCTAATGTACAATTCACTTATGGCGAAGTAGTTCCTTCATTTACAAGTATAAAAATTACTGATATCGCATTTACAGGTGGAACAACAAAGATTATGTACAGTATTTCACCAAAAGGTGAGAAAACATTCGAGGAGGCAGAAGACGCTCTTATAGCGGCACTTTCAGCTTATGCGCCTACTATTTATGCTCAAGGAGATGCGACGATTTCAATTATAGATCCAAAGGTGAATACAGAGTATGATATATTCTTAATGCCTGTGAATTCATCTACACAGTTACCAGGACACGTAGTGCATTTAACTACAAAAACAAAGGAAATAACATTTGATAATGGTGCAACCTTAGAAGTAAGTCATTTATCTACTGTAGCAGACGGAAACTGGATAGATGTAAAATTAAATGTAAACTTTACAGGAACGACAGTAGGTTACTACCAAAATGCATTTGACCTGCAAATCTTCTGGGATCAAGGAGTAAGTGATCCTACAGATGAGCAAATAGCTAGACATTTAATTATTACAGCTAATTTATTATCATCTACTTATTCTTTCATCGCTAAAGAAGGTGAATATTTAGCATCTATGTATGGTGACGGAGCTAGAAGAGTAATGTTTATACCTGTTGACTTAAACGGTAATATTGGAACAATTGCCGGATATACTCCAGTAGTAGAATAAGTTCTAACAAGGAATTTAATTAAAGCGTATCAGACTTGATACGCTTTTTTTTGTATCTTTGTCTAGTGACAAGGTCATAGAGAACACTATAAACTAAATAAAAAACATTATGAACAAATTATTATCCAAATTATTAGTGCTAGGAATGTTATTAGGTATGACATTAGCGTGTAACCCCAAAGATGGTCCAGATCCAGAACCTCCAACTCCCGAAATCCCAGAAGATAGTGGAAGTTTTGGAGTTTATAAATCTGAATTAAAGTATTATGGGACGGATATGGCCGCATATCTTGGAGTAGAACTTCCTGTTTGGCAGTACACTGTTTATGACTCAACTTTGTTCCATTCGGGTAACACTGAGGGGAAAATAGCTGTAATTAATTTCACAGTCAATGAGTCTGCTAATTTTAATGCAGGCGTTCCAGTAGGAAAATATATTATACTGAGCGCAGGTAGCTCCACAGAAGGTTCAATAGTATCCTCATATTATTATTCAATAGAAAATCCAGAGGAAAGAGTATATCTCGAGCCTGGGTCGATCCTAGAAATAATAAAGCATTCAGATACTCACTATACCTTTGATGCCGAATTTATGGCAGGTGGTGAGACAGTAATAGACTATAGTATAACAAGGTCTTTAGATTCAGAAGATTTTATATTTAAGGATGAAACTTTTAGAAGTGACCTAAGAGAAGATTATGTTCAGGATCTAACAACCGTTCAAGCATTTTATTGGGGAGATACATTGAATACAGGAACTGCTGTATGGAAGATACATTTGTATGGAGATGGAGCTATAGTTTCAGAAGATGGAATTATTACGAATGATAAAGGAACATATATATCACTTCAGTATTATACGGAAGTAGGCGATAATATATTTGAAGGTACGTATAATATGGGGGAAGCTATGAAATTTAAAGTTGGGACAATGGAGCCAGGTACAGATATAGCTGAGATCGGTAACTATGGAACATGGATGTACTTTATAGAAAATAACTATATTATCGACGGATTCCCTATGACAGATGGTGAACTTGTAGTAACGCCTTCTACTGATGGGACTTATAAAGTAGAGTTTAATTTATATGATGACAATCCGAATAAGAAGAATAAGATCTCGGCAACTTATCAAGGAGAGGTGAAAGTAGTTGATTTGACCTCTACGGGTGATTATTCTGAGGTTTCATTTACCTGGGCGGATAATAAGTATTCGCCAGAAAATAAAAACTGGGAAGTAGAGTTAATCTCAGCTGAGTATAGTGAGTCTCAGGGGAAAGAAGGTTACATTATAGATTTAGTAATTAACACTATACCTGAAGATACATTCTTTTCATTACAGTATCTTGGTACAAGTCAGCAAGGTGCTAGTTTTGATTTAGTTAAAGATTCCGATGAATCTTTTGTAATGAGAAAAGCAACAGTGAGAGAATTTAAAAATGGGCAGGAAAGCACCCACGAGATAGTGGAAGGAAATTTCTATGTAAAACCAAATATCGATGGAAATACTAGAACTATGGAGGTAAACTCCTTCAAAACACAGTCGGGCACAGTATATGATGGTACATTTAGAGGTCTAGAAAAACAAATCGATCCTGGAGATAAGCCAGTAGATACAGGAAATGCTGTATTTGAAACAGAAGGTGCAGAGGTAAGATTTGAGTATTATGGAGTAGCCTCAAATAATAGATCCGACTGGTATATTTCAATGTTAAATAAGGAATATATAGAAGATGGAGAGAATGGTGGAGAGCCAAGTGAAAAATCACTTCAAGTATCCTTGGACTTATACATCGTAGACGGAGGTAGTTTTGAAGATGGAATCCCAACAGGAACCTATGATTTTATAGGTGGTAATCCGACAGCAACAGGAATCACGACAGAACTGGATGTTACTTTCTATAAGTATTTTGGAATAATGAAGGAGATTAGTGAAGGGTCCGTAACTATTACGCAGAAGTCTTCAAATGAGTACAAAATCGAACTTGATTTTAAGACAGCAAGCGGAGAAACCCTGACGGGAGGGTATGAAGGAGTCGTGAAAATGCAGTCCTACTCCTACTAACAGTGAAAAAAAATAGCGTATCAGTCTTGATACGCTATTTTTTTTTATCTTTGTACTGTTGGCAAATACATAAAACTCATAGAACAATGAACAAATTATTATCAAAATTATTATTACTAGTTATGCTATTAGGTATAACAGTAGCATGTGATCAAAAAGATGGACCAGAACCAAAACCTCCAACTCCAGAAATCCCAGAAGATAGTGGAAGTTTCGGAGTGTATAAGTCTGATCTTCAGTATTACGGAACTAAAATGAAAGACTTCTTAGGTGGAGTAGATCTACCTGTATGGCAGTATACTGCTTATGATTCAACTTTATATCATTCAGGTAATACTGAGGGTAAGTATGTGATATTGAATCTAACTGTAAATGAATCTGCTAATTTTAATGCTGGACCTCCAGTCGGCAAGTTCACAGTACAAAGTAGTGGAGAGTCTGTAGCTGGCTCAATTATTTCTTCATATTATTACTCAGTTGAAGACCCAGAGAATAGAGTGGATTTTGTGAATGGAAGTACATTTGAGATCGTAAAATTCTCAGAGACTCACTATACATATACAGCTAAACTAGAGGCAGTGGATGGAACAATCATTGATTACAGCATAACAAGAGCTTTAGATGCAGATGATTTCTTATTTAAGGATGAAACGTTTGAAAGTGACCTAGAGGAAGATTATGTACAAGATGTTTCTACTGTTCAAGCTTATTTCTGGGGTGATACTCTTCATGTCGGAGTAGGTGTATGGAAGACTCATATTTATGGTGATGGAGCTGTTGTAGCGGATGATGGAGCTATCACAAGTGAAGATGGAACATATATAGCCTTACAGTATTATGTAGGAACAGAGGATAGTGAATTTGGAGGAACCTTCAAAGTGGGTGAGCCAATGAAATTTGTAGAAGGAACGATAGAACCAGGAACAAATTCAGCAGAAGCAAACTATTACGGTGCGTGGATGTATTTCTTGGAGGATAACTATATTATGGATATACTTCCTATTACTGAAGGTGAGATAACTATTACACCTAAGTCAGATGGGACATATAGTATCGCTTATGAGCTTTATGATGATAATCCTAATAAGAAAAATAAGATAACAGGAAGTTACGATGGAGAGGTAAAAGTCGTAGACCTTACATCGACAGGTGATTATAGCAGCGCGACATTTACTTGGGCGGATAATAAGTATTCTCCTGAGAATAAAAACTGGGAGGTAGAGTTAATCTCTCAAGAATACGAGAAGTCAGAAGGAAAAGAAGGATACATACTAGATATTGTAATCAATACAGATGCTACAGATTCATTCTTCTCTGTAAATTATTCTGGAACAGGTCAGGGTGCAAGTTATGACCTAATTACAGATTCGGATGATGCTTTTGTGATGAGAAAAGCTACAGTAAGAGAATTCAAAAATGGACAAGAAACGACTCAAGAAGTAGTTGCAGGAAATTTCTTCGTAGTAGCAAATACAGACGGTGTTTCTAAAACACTAGAGGTAAATTCCTTTAAAACAGCAAATGGAACTGTTTATGATGGAGTATTCAGAGGTAGAGAAGAAAGAGTGGACCCAGGTGACGACCCAGTAGATAGAGGTAATGCAGTGTTTAAATCAGAAGGAGCAGCTGTCGCAATAGAGCATTTTGGAGTCACTCCAGATGGTAGGGTAGACTGGTATATCTCAATGCAGAATAAAGAGCAGTTAGCTGCGCTAGCTGGTGAAAATCCAACCGAGGAGGGAGCGATAAATGTGTCATTAGACTTATATATAGTTGATGAACTTACTTTTGAAGATGGTATCCCAACAGGTACCTACGAGTTTGTAGGATCAGATACGGGAAAAACTGGGTTTACAACAGAACTAGATGTCACTTTCTATAAATACTTTGGATTAATGAATAATATAAGTGTCGGAACTGCTACTATTACACAGAAATCTTCTACTGAATATAAAATCGTATTAGATTTTAAGACAGCAACTGGTGAAACTCTAACTGGAGAGTATGAAGGTGTTGTGAAAGTAACAAATTATGCATAATAATAACGCATAGTGAGTAAGATTCAAATATTATCTGTCCAAGAGGTATCAGAAATAGATACCTCTTGGGCAGATTTTGTTATAGATAGCAGACTGGTTCAACAGCCTTCAAATACAGTATTCGTCGCATTAAAGGGCAGGAAGGCGGATGGCGAAATTTATATATCTGACTTATACAAAATGGGAGTCAGGCATTTTGTCGTTCATAACAGTTATGACGAAGATGTAAATTTCCCAGAAGCAAATTTCTATAAAGTACAAGACACACTACAAGCTTTAAGATTCATGGCTGCAAATCACAGGCAAAAATCCAAAGCACAGTTTACTGCCATTACAGGGAGTAACGGAAAAACCATAGTGAAAGAGTGGATAGCCCAGATGATAGGTCAAGATAAGAGGCTAGAGAGAAGTCCTAGAAGTTATAATTCTCAGATAGGAGTGCCACTTTCAATTTTAGGGATTACTCAAGACGCTGAGATCGCAGTAATCGAAGCAGGTGTCTCCCAGAAGGGTGAGATGTCAATGCATCACGAAATTATCGCCCCAGAAATAGGAATTTTTACACATTTGGGAGATGCACATGATGAAAATTTTAATAGTAGAAGGGAGAAAATAGTAGAAAAATCAAAGCTCTTTGAAGCAGTTCAAATACTAATTTGTCAAAATGGAGAAACAGCTGAAATTTTCAAAGACATCTTCGGAAGTGAGAAGAACTTGTGGACGTGGGGAAGAGAGAGAAATTCAGATCTATGCCTGGTGTCAGAAGAATCTCTCGGCTCAAGATTACTGCTGAGATTTAGACTAACTAAAGAGAACGAAGAGTTCGAAGTAGATTTTCCTTTTACTGAGAAATCGTCTATTGAAAATTTAATGAGTGTTCTTTCCTATATGTTTGTAATAGGATATACACCAGAGCAAATTATAGAGCGAATACCTAATCTTCAGTATATAGCTATGAGGATGGAATTTGCAGAAGGCTTGAATTCGTCATTATTAATTAAGGACTATTATAATTCGGACTTAAGTTCCTTTAGTATCGCATTAAATACGCTAGAACAGCAAAAAAGTTACACTAAAAAGATATTAATATTATCCGATTTTATAGATATAGGATCAGATTATAGTACTAAATACTCGGAGGTAGCTGAACTATTAAAAAATAGGGATGTCGATCACTTTATCGCTGTAGGTGAGCGCTTAGTTGAATACAAACATCTTTTTGATCTTAAGTCAATGATGTTTTACCAAAATACGGAAGAGTTTTTGAGGTTTCAAAGTAGGGATGATTTTAATCGTGCTGCAGTGCTTATTAAAGGAGCACGAAATTTCAAATTCGAATTCATCGCTGATTTTCTGTCAAAACAGTTGCATAAGACTGTTTTAGAGGTAGATTTAGATGCTATAATTGAGAACTTGCAGATATTTAGGTCAAAATTAAAGCCTTCTACAAAACTTGCAGTAATGGTGAAGGCCCTTTCTTATGGGACAGGTGTGAAAGAAGTGGCTACTGCACTACAGCAGCAAGGAGTTGATTATCTTATGGTAGCATATACTGATGAAGGCGTAAATCTTAGACGAGAAGGAATCAGTTTGCCTATAGCTGTAATGAATCCAGAGCCTCATACTTTTGCACAAATGATAGAGTTTTCTTTAGAACCTGAAATCTATTCTATGGATATGCTAAGGGACTTTAATTCTGCACTAGAACATTATGGAGTGGAGTCATATCCTGTTCATATTAAATTTAATACTGGAATGAATCGTTCAGGGTTAGACATAGAAGATATTGATGAACTGATCTTTTTCTTAGGACAGACAAGGAGGATTTTTGTTAAATCAGTTTTCTCACATCTTGCCTCGAGTGATATCCCTGAGCATGATGACTTTACTCAAGAGCAGTTTGAAATTTTTGATTCGATGGTGGAAAGTTTACAAACAAAATTATCATATCCTCTATGTAGACATATATTGAATTCAGCAGGAATAGAAAGATTCCCTCAAAGAGAATATGAGATGGTTAGACTAGGAATAGGTCTTTATGGTATCTCGGCAACAGATTCGGCTTTAAAAGTAGTAAGTACCTTTAAATCTTATATCGCTTCATTAAGAAAAGTAGAAGCAGGAAAAACTGTGGGCTATGCAAGAAAAGCTCTCTTGGAAAGAGATAGTATGATAGCAGTTCTACCTATAGGTTATGCAGATGGATTGAATCGTCTTCTAAGTAATGGCGTAGGAAGTGTATGGGTGAATGGACAGCTAGCTCCGATAATTGGGAATATATGTATGGATGCGTGTATGATAGATGTAACAGGCTTGAAAGTTAGTGTGGGTGATAGTGTTGAAATATTTGGAGAGCATATTAAAGTCTCAGAATTAGCGCAAAAGTTAAATACTATACCTTATGAGATATTTACAGGTGTCGCTTCAAGAGTAAAAAGAGTGTATTTTAAAGAGTAAGTTAGCTAAAATTATGGATCTACATCTATGCAGATATCATATAGCTTTATCTCAGATAGTGCATTGAAAAGCCTTGCTTTAGTAGGCCCTAAATTCTGATCTCTTTTAAGATGGAGGTGAAACTGAACTATATGTTCTTTATTTTTCATTTCAATAGGTGCAGGAATAGGTCCTATATAGTCTTGTATTCCACAAGTTTTGATGCACTCTTGTACTTCTCTTGATCTTTGATTAAGAGTCCTCGTATTTCTGTGTTTAATACTTATAGTAATCAGCCTTACATAAGGAGGATACAAAAACTCCTTTCTTTCTTGTAGTAAATTCTCAGCCTTTGTAAAGACATTGTGCTCTGGCTGATATGTTTGAATTAGGAGTTTTCCTTGTTTCTCACGCCTTCCACTTCTCCCCATAAGTTGAATAAACAAAGACAATGCTTTCTCATCACTTCTGAAATTCGGAATAGCGAAAAGACTCTCTGCTTGGATAACTACAACTAGGGTCAGATTTTCAAAGTCAAAGCCTTTGGTTATCATTTGAGTTCCTACAAGTATGTCTATATCACCTTTAGTGAAATCTTTGATTAGCTTATCTTGCTGAGTCTTTGTGCTAGCAGTGTCTGAATCAAACCTTGCAACCCTAGCTTCAGAAAATAAAATCTTCATCTCGTCTTCAATCATTTCTGTACCACTGCCAATAGGTTTTAAAAGATAAGATGAGCACTTTGAGCAAAATAATTCCTTTTGCTCATTCCTTTTTACAGAACGTTTATAATTACAGTGATGACAACTAAGTGACGAATTAAAGTTATGATAACTTAAGTATACATTACATCTAGGACATTGTGGAATATCTCCACACTCTTGACATAGAACACTAGTAGAATATGCTCTGCGTGAACGAAAGACCAAACATTGCTCGCCTTTTCCAAGTGTATGCTTAATCTCATCTATTACCTTGTAAGAAAAAAGCCCTTTAATAGCCCTCTTGCGAGCCTCCTTTTTCATATCAACTATTTCAAGGATAGCATCTTTGCTACTATGATATCTCTCGCTGAGCATCACCTGCGTAAATCTTCCAATATTTACATTGTGAAGAGATTCGAAGGATGGTGTTGCGGAGCCAAGAATAACCCTAGAGTTAAATATCCTAGAGAGAAAAATAGCAGCGTCGCGTCCATTATAGCGAGGATTTGGACTGTCTTGCTTGTAAGAACTATCGTGCTCCTCGTCGATTATAATCAGCCCTAGATGTTTAAAGGGAAGAAAGACGGCAGATCTAAGTCCTACTACCAAATATGCTTGCTCAGGACCCTGTTCTCTTAGCTTTGAGAGAAGCAGTCTGCGTTTAGCCAGTGTCTGTTTTGAATGAAAAACTAGAACTTTATCTTGGAATATTTTTTCAAGTCTATGAGAAAGCTGCTGAGATATAGCCACCTCAGGTAGTAGGTAGAGGGCATTTTTCCCACTCTCAAGACACTCTTTAATCTGATGTATGTATATTTCAGTTTTTCCGGAACCTGTAATGCCATTTAGGAGTACAATCTTCTTTTCTTTATGAAGCTTCGCAATATCTTCGTTTGCCCTAGCTTGAGCTGGACTCAAGGTAGGAATTGGGCTTAGTTTCGGGAGTTTTGACGCTTGAATCCTTGCCGAGGGTGTGTAAATGCCTTGAAGACTTAGTGGCTTGGCTGCCTTAAATATTTCCCCAAGACTGCACATATAGTAAGTTGAAATATCTTTCCAAAGGGCTATTTCTGTTTCTCTGACAAAAGGATAGTCAAGAAAATTTATAACAGGCTTTAGTTTGTCTGGGTTAAAGTCAATAGTATTAGTTACTTCTAAAATGACTCCAATACATAATTTGCCTTTTAAATAAACTTCTACCCACGCACCAACACTAATACAAGATGTAAGTTCTTCGGGCACGGAGTACGTAAGTGCTTCGTGCATCTTGACAGGTAGAATTACTTTTACAAAAGGCATTAGTAAGGAGGTATTGCTGTTAAAAAACAAACAAAGATACTAAAAAAAGAGTTATTTCCCTTGTGCGCCCCTATTACTATTTAATCGATAGTAGCTTCTTTTCCATTACAAGCTCCTGTGCATCTTCGCTAGGAGAACAGTACATTACGCTTCTAATATAATCCCCCTCACAGCAGGTGTAGTCGTAGTATGCTCTTTCACTTTGACTTAGATTCTCTATATCTACGATTTTAGCTTCAAGTTTACGAAATTCCTCAATAGAAGTGCTATCTGAATGCTTAACGAATACTATCCTTCGAGCTATTGGATTATGACTGAAGTCATGAGAAAGGTACATACCCTTAATAATATTTGGTTTGTTGTATAATGGAAGCTGAAGTGAAATATTTCTTAATCCGAATAATCTATTGCCCTGTTCATTTATTAATATGTAACCTACCTGATGTGATGTAAATATAGCTACACCATTATATTCAATATTATGATAATTAATAAAACTCACCTTTGGCATAATCTCTCCTTTCTCTATCCCAGAAATTAAATATGGTTCTATCTTTAGAGCATCCTTATATGAAGATCTGCTATACGATAAGTAAATCCCACTGTAATTATTTGCTTGAGTTAGGTGCTTAGTAGCCTCTTGTTGGATATCACCAAAAAAGGCATTGTCGACACTATTATATGCTACGAAGGTATTATTGCTCGCATCTAAAAGTTCCTTTTCCATCGAATCAAGGATTTCATAAAATCTTTTTTTAGATACATTATTTACTAATTGAATAGATTCTTCAAGCGCAGAGTCGAAATCGTTACCATTAGAAACCATATCGATAATGGATGGCAATACAGTCGAGTAAAGTGCAGAAAGTACACTCGAAGAAATAAAGACGCTTTCTGCTATGTCCTTCATCTTTGCACCACTGTCACGAAACTGCTTAATTTTTATATAAATATTTGATATTCTGTCAATCGGGGTTTTACTCATCTTTATAAGGTGTTTTTGCAAAGAAAATGATAAATTATTACATAAGAGTTTCGGAAATATTACATTAATATTACATTAATATTGCACATATTAAGTTTGTTTTTTAACAGTAATTATTCATCATTAATCATTTTTTATCTTCTACCTTAGTCTCACTTTTGCAATCGAAAATTTAAAAAAAGAAAAAATGTTTGCTAACTTGATTGAGAAGATTAAAAACAACAAAGAACTAAAACGTATCTTATTTATCCTATGGGCGGGTGGAACAGCACTATTGAGCTATTCTTTAGTATATATGCTAAGAAAACCTTTTACCGCAGGAGTCTATGAAGATTTAGAGTTCTTCGGAATAGAATATAAAGTTGCAGTAACAACGATACAGATCATAGGATACCTAATAGCGAAGTTTGCAGGAATCAAATTAATCTCAGAATTAAAAAGAGAGCAGAGATTTAAGTTTTTTGCTATTTCAGTACTTTTAGCACAGTTTTCACTTGTTTTATTTGGTCTGATGCCTCTACCTTATAATGCACTTGCTATGTTTCTTAACGGATTATCGCTAGGATGTATGTGGGGAGTAATCTTTAGCTTCATCGAGGGGCGTAAGGTAACAGATGTGTTAGCAAGTATTTTAAGTGTTAGTATCGTTTTTAGCTCAGGTTTAGCAAAGAGTGTCGGTATATTTTTAATGAAAGACTTAGGGGTAAGCCAATTTTGGATGCCTGCAGTCATAGGTGCAGTAGCTCTTCCATTATTATTCTTAACAGCATATTCTTTAATCAAGCTACCTCACCCAGACGGTAGTGACCAAGAACAGCGTTGTGAAAGGAAAGCTATAGATAAAGGAGAGAGAAAGTCAATTTTCCGTAAGTATATGCCAATACTTGTGCTAATATTAGCTGCGAACTTCCTAATCGTAACTCTAAGAGACTTAAAAGAAGATTTCCTTGTGAATATCATAGATATGAGTGACCAATCATCTTGGCTATTTGCTAAAGTAGATACAATCGTTACAATTATCATCCTAGTATTATTCGCGGCATCGTCGTTCATCAAAAAGAATATAACTGTTCTAGTAGCACTATTGGCTGTAGTAGTTCTTTCAAATCTAACGATGGCTTACATCTCCTTAAACTACGAAAGTCTTCAGTTATCAACAGTGACTTGGTTATTTATGCAGAGTTTACCACTGTATATCGCTTACCTAGCGTTCCAGTCAGTGTTCTTTGATAGATTTATAGCATGTTTTAAAATCAAAGGAAATGTGGGCTACTTTATCGCATTAATCGATTTCGTAGGTTACCTGGGAACAGTAACTGTATTATCAATAAAAGAAATATTTCATATAGATTTCAACTGGTTTGAGGCTTATAATACCTTCTCTGCTGGTATCGGTATTTTCTCAGCAGTAGCCTTCTCCTTATCTATATTCTTCTTGATCTCTACTTATAAGAAGGAAAAACAACTAAAAAGTATATAACAACCAATATAATATTAAAGAAAATGAAAAGAATTGAATGTGTAATTTTTGACTGGGCAGGAACAGTCGTAGATTATGGGTGTTTTGCACCAGTAGCAGCTTTTGTTAAAGCGTTTAATGAAATGAAAATCGAACTTGCTATCGAAGAAGCTCGTGGCCCAATGGGTATGACTAAAATAGATCATATCAGAGAGCTTTTCAAACTTGAAAGCGTATCAAGCCAGTTTAGTGCTCTTAATGGAAGACAGTGGACAGAGGAAGATGTGATAGCAGTAAATCGTAACTTTGAGAGTCACTTGTTTGCTTCACTTTCAGAATTTACTCAACCTATTCCTTACGCACTTGACTGTGTTGCAACACTACGTGAGCAAGGGCTTAAAATAGGATCTACTTCAGGATATACTGCGAAAATGATGGATATCGTTGTGCCTGGAGCTAAAGCAAATGGCTATTCTCCTGATTGTTATGTAACTTCAGATGGCTTACCTGGTGGAAGACCTATGCCATTTATGATATATCAGAATATGATTAATCTAGCAGTTGAGTCACCAAAGACTATCGTTAAAGTTGGTGATACTATCTCTGACATTAAAGAAGGAGTAAATGCAGGAGTATGGAGTGTAGGTGTGATTATGGGAAGTAGCGAACTAGGCCTTAGCGAAGAAGATGCTAAGACAATAGATCCACAAACTCTTGCGCCTATGATCGAAAAAGTAAGAGCTAAATTTATGGATGCTGGAGCTCATTACACTATTCTTCACCTAGGTGAATTACCAGCATTAATCGAAACAATTAACAACGAATTATAATCAGATAAAATACAAGTATTATGGAATCAATGGAAAGACCTTATATATTATTGACGCCTGGTCCGTTAACAACTTCAAACAGAGTAAGAAGCGCTATGTTAAAAGACTGGTGTACTTGGGATGCTGATTATAACTTAAACATCGTTCAAAACATTCGTCAAGAATTATTATCCCTAGCAAAAATAGAATCAGACAACTATACTACAGTACTATTACAAGGAAGTGGTACTTATAGTGTTGAGGCAGCAGTTTCTTGTTGTGTTTCATCTAATGACAAATTATTAGTTGTAGCAAACGGAGCGTACGGAGATAGAATAGGAGAGATCTGTACTTACAGTAAGATAAATCACACTCTACTTAGCCTAGAGGAGACAGAGCTAGTAACAGCAGATTTAGTTAAAGAAGCCTTACAAAATGATTCAGAAATAACTCACGTAGCAGTAGTACACTGTGAGACAACAACAGGTATTCTTAACCCTATAGAGGAGATCGCTGTGGTAGTGAAAGAAGCTGGAAAGATATTTATTGTAGACGCTATGAGTTCTTTCGGAGGTATTCCTATCTCTGTTGAGGAATTAGGAATAGACGTAATCATAAGTAGTGCAAATAAGTGTATTCAAGGTGTTCCTGGTTTTGGATTCATCATCATAAGAAAAGATGTTCTTGAAACTACAAAAGGAAACTCCCCAAGCCTATCACTAGATATTTACGAGCAGTGCAAATGTATGGACAAAGGTGAAGGAAAATGGCGTTTTACATCTCCAACTCACGTAGTTAGAGCATTTGCAGAAGCTGTGCAAGAATTAAAAGACGAGGGAGGAATCGAGGCAAGATACCAAAGATATAAGGAAAATAATAGGGTTTTAATAGAGGGTATGCGTAAGGCAGGATATACTCCACTTTTACCAGAGAACATCCAGAGTCCAATTATTTCTTCGTTCTTATATCCAAATGACGAATTCTCTTTTGAGGCATTCTATTACAAGTTAAAGGATCAAGGATTCGTAATTTATCCTGGTAAGATATCAAAGCATTTGACATTCAGAATAGGTAACATCGGCGATGTATACCCAGAGGACTTTGCAAAATTAACAGAGGTAATCGCTGAATTAAACAAGTAAAATAAACATAAAAGATAAAGACAATGCGCGTTAAGAGCCTATTGGTAATACTATTACTTTTTTCATCGATTTTAGCATCTGCTCAAGATGGAGTGAAAGTTAAATTTAGAACAAGATCCTTATTTGATGTTGCTTATAGCGACTTAGATCCTTATGGAGATCGTGTATACCCTTATTTTAATGATGTTAGGGTAGGAGCGAAACTAAGTCAAGCAAACAAAAGTTTCAAATTTGATATAGGATTATCAGGAAGTGGAATATCAATAAAGGATATGCTTTTTAGTCTTGATTTAGGAGATAGTTATTTTACTCTAGGAAATAGTTACGAGCCATTTAGTATCGATATGATAACTAGCTCAGTAGACCTAAGATTTAATAACTCTGCAAGTTCATCACAGGCTATAAGCACCGGAAGAGTAATGGGTCTTACCTACTATCTTATGCCGAAGCATTATTTTGGAGCCTTCGGACTGTATAGTGACAACTCAGTAAGTAACTTCTTCGATCCAAGTAAAACCTCCACTGGAATCGCTTTTACAACACGCCAACTTTATCGAAATTATTCTGGAGGAAACCTACTCCAATTTGGAGCTGCACTTTCTTACAGAACCCCAAACGGGGACGAGAGACAAGATTCTTATAGGGAATTTACAATTAGTGCCTACGGCAATGACGAGGTCAATGCAAATCCAATCGTAGCCGCTACAGTAAACAATGTCAAGAATACATTAAAATCGAATTTAGAATTTCTAGCTATAGTAAATTCGTTTATGGTTCAGACAGAGTTCCTACATACAAATATATCAAGATTAGGCGCAGATAAAAGTTATGCTGCCTACGGAGGATATCTTCAATTGTCCTATCTATTAGGAAAGGGAAGCTATGGCTATGACTATGCTTTAGCAGTGCCGACTAAGCCTTCGGCAAAAAGTTTAGAGTTAGTCGCTAGAGTGGATTATCTAGATGCAGATTGTGAACATAGTAGTATTTATGGTGGTGAGATTACTTCTTACTCTATGGGTTTGAATTATTTCTTAACCAGTAATGTAGCACTAAAGTTCAATCTGAATTACATCCAATCTATTAGTGATAGCGATTTGAGTCACTTCTCAACAGTAATGAGACTACAATTCACTTTCTAGTACAAATATTTAATATTGTTTCGAGGGCTTTGAGATTCCATAACTCAAAGCCCTCATTTTTATGTATATTATAGGATTTTCATAAAAAATATTACATTTACAGCTTAAATATAAAATGAAATTTACCTTAGTGCTATGATAAAAAATATACTTAAAACTTTACCCCTACTTTTAATTATTTGGGCTTGTGATAATGAGAATAATACCAATAATACCCCAGTTAAAATAGAGGCGGATCTAATTATTAGAAATGGAAATGTATTAGATGTAAATGAAGGAATTATACTAGAAGGCTATGATGTTTTCATTAAGGATGATAAAGTAGTAGAAGTCGCAAAAAATTCAGGAGAAGCACTAATGGATGGAGAAATAGATGCTACAGGGAAATATATTACACCTGGGCTTATTGATTCTCACGTGCATTGGGCGAATTTTGCACCTGATGCGGCATCTATGCAAAACTTTGCGCAGTCTTATTTAGAGAGTGGCGTAACTACAGTACGAGAAATGGGTGGAGATACTAGACTAATAAAAGAATACCATAAGTTTATTGAGAATGGGGAATTTAGTGGACCTACAGTGTACTACTGCTCCTTCTGGGCAGGACAAGAATATTTCGATATGCTAGGCACTAATGATCCCACAGATGTGCCTTGGAATAGAGCAGTTGGAGAAGATAGTGATTTTGCCACTTTTATTAAAGATGCACAGGATGATGGGGCTATAGCCTTAAAATTATATCATAGCATCTCAGCTGAGACATTAAATAAGATAGTAGCTGAATGTGAGAAAGTCGGAATGAGAACTTGGGCACATTTTTGCATTGAGCCAGCCACTACTGAGGATGTTGTCGCTGCTGGAGTGCAAGTCGTTTCTCACGCCTATCTAGCGGATAACAATAAATTTTTCTACCAAGAAAATTATTTAGATATAGCATTTTCTGAAGAGGAAGTAGCATCTCGTGCTCAAGTGTTCAAAGCGATGGCGCAAAAGGGAATTATTTATGATCTGACTCTGAAACATAATGTAGAGAATGGCATGTCACACACTCTAAATTATGCAAAGGAAGCACTTGCAAACGATGTGCGAGTAGTGGCTGGAACCGACTGGGGTTATTTCCATGATGATGGCTCGATATCTTGCGCCTTCCTAGATGAAATCGAAATCTATCAAAAAGACTTACTAATGTCTCCATTAGAGGTTATTCGTTCTGCTACCACCACAGGTGCTGAAATCTTAGGAATGAAAGATAAGCTAGGAATCATCGCCAAAGGCGCAGAAGCAGATATATTAATCCTTGACTCCAACCCACTAGAAAGTGTCGCAGCGTTCCGCAATATCGAAACTAAAATCGTGAACGGAAAACTTATCTCATACAAAAATACTATGCTGTAGAGCCTTTTTGGGGCACGAGACCCTTACTTTTAATTCTCTTTTGAAATAACTGTGTCAAACAGTCCAATCTTTCCTGTATCTGACCCTCGAGAGATGCCGATGTATTCCAGCGAGCTATCCTCATACCTCTTAAACTTATAAATAGCATCATTCATTAGTGCTGAGTTAAACAGGTTTAGTGAAATCAGGAGCTCAAAATCTAAGAGGCTGAGTCCAGTTACTTTCTTGAATAGACCTGGCTCTAGCTGAGTGATTACATCCTTTAGGGAATGTTCTCGGTAGTCTGTAAGATACATAAATACAGGTACACGGGTAGCGAATTTAATTAGTTTTTCTTGAATTTTCCTTCGTAGGGATTTGTATTCCTTCTCTTCGGCTGTTAGTTTTCGCTTTTCCTTAGGTGTGATATCATCTCCTTTTTCTTTTTTTGCTTTCTTAACTGTTTCAGATTTGTTTATGATAGTCTCTATGTCTTGATTTAGATTACGGAAACCTTCTATGCTCATTAGTGCCTTCATCGCCTCTGGACTATTCATTAGTCTTTGTAGGGTTACATTATCAACATTCACGAGAGTAGCACTTTCCCACCTTCTAGCTAATAGAGTAGCAGATGTTCCGCTCATAGCTATGTCGAGGATTCCTGCTGCATCTATTTGTTTCATCGAGCTGCCATCATAAGCTAGCACTGGTAGGAAGTTGATAAACTCCTCGACTTTCTTTTCCGGGTTTGACTCTTCTACATTTAGGCGACAGCTGTAATCTGCGATTTGTCGCAATGCTCTATCTGGAGCAAAGTCGAAGATATAACATTCCTCTTTCATTATCTCAGTCTTATTAGGAGAGTGCCCGCCTGGATTCTTGACTACCCAAGGGGTTTGCACTCTGAATGCTGCTTGGAAGTAGGTTTCGGGACTTGAGGAATTGCGAAGCATAAATATTCCACTCCAAGGTCTTACAGATACTCCTGTGGTTAGTTTTCCGCAAGAAAGAGTGATGGTTTTAGTTTCTAGTGGATTTCCCATCGCTCGAAGTACAGGCTCTAAAGCATCTACTCCTATACCTGCAGCTGAACCTGCGGCAACGATGACTTTATAAGCGTGATAGCTTAGATTTTGTCTTTCTTCTAATAGGTTTTTCATAGCGTGGCAGGCAGCGACTGAAGGGAGGAACCAGAAAGTATGACTTAGAACGCTAAGTAGAGGTGCGTGAGAAAATGGCATAGGTGGTCGTTCATTGCGTAGTTTAAGATCTGAAACAATAGTTTCTGTATATCCTCCACGTATATGATCTAGCCATTTTTGCACTTCGTCCTTATATACAAACTCTGCTGAGGAGTTATTTCCTTTAGCTAGGAAGAAGGTATTTAAGTCGAATTCGTTGAATTCTCCTGCCATAGCTACTCTACGAATGGAATCTGGCATTTGATAGGTCATCATTACCATACGAGGCAGTGAGGCATAGGGGTTTGGTGCGGCAATAAGCCAGTCATTCTTAGCCTTCTGTTCATCAGAATAAGTCCAGTTATAGATCTGCTCTTCTATGAACTCTCCTGAATTTATAGCCCTAAAAGGAGTACCTGAAAGATAGAGATAGGCGCCTGTGGTTATCGGCATAATATCTTCATCGAAATAACCCATCGCTTCACCTAGTGCCTGCTTAAATTCTCTATTATCTTCAGCTTCGAAAAGATCTTTCGCATTCTCCCTCCAAGCCCCATAGTGATATTCATCGAAAATCACACAGTCCCAGTTAGTCGTATGTACCCACTCGTTGCGAACTTTTATCCCTCCAGCGCTATTCTTGCCAAGATAATCCTGAAAGGAGCCAAAACAAACAATAGGTCTACTCATATCCGCTAGACAAATATCTTCCTGCGTGCTTCTGGAAATAAACTGCCACCCCTTGAAATCTATGTGACTCATAAGGTCCTCCTCCCAAGCACTCTGAACTGCTGGTTTAAAGGTTAGTATCAGAATTTTTCTCCATTTCATTTTCTTAGCGAGCTGATACGCTGCGAAAGTTTTACCAAAACGCATCTTACAGTTCCATAGAAAATGGGGTGTAAGATCTTCATCCTCTGCCTTGAATTTAATAAAGTAATTTGAAGTCTTTTCTACTGCTGCTTGCTGTTCTGGACGCATAGGAAAAGACTCTGTTCTATTCTCCTCGTTTTGAGTGCGATTAAGAATAGAAAGAAATGCTGACTTCAAATCCTGGAAGCTACATCTAAACCATTCTCCTTCTGGATTATCAATTCCTTGTTTTCGTAGATGACGATGAATATCGTGATCTGTGAACGAAGAACCATCATTACGCATAGCGCTTTCTTCGAATATAATACGGTACTGTACAGCACTGGTCTGGAGCTGTTCGGACACTCTTGTAGCTGCGTCTCTGTCAGTATATCCTATTTTTATTAAACCCTTATGAGTATCTACGCCTGTGAGTTCGTAGGCGTAGATAGTAGGGGATATTTTTTTTCTCTGGGGGAAGAATTTATTCATAGATTTGGGAGTTTAAAAATTTGTACGTATTTTTGTACAAAATAATGTACTAAATATCGTACAAAAACTATTAAAATTTAATATTATGTTATTAGTTTCAGTTTCAGACTTTAGAAGTAATCTAAGTAAATACCTGCGGTTGGCAGCTACAGAATTAGTTTCTGTTAAAACTAAGCACGGTATATTCGACATAAAGCCGAGTACAGAAGTGCGTACTAATCCTTCGCCGAGTGGAGATCCATTCTGGGATGTGCCAGAAAACTTAGCTGCTTTAGATAAAGCGATAGAGGAAGCACATAAACCAGATGCGAAATTTACAAAGTGGGAAGATTTTAAGAGGGAGATGGAAGAATGGATGCAAGAATAAAATATGAGGTAGAACTTCATAATGATGTAAGCAAGGATATTAGAAGACATAATAAGGCAGGCAATCGCGTTTTGGTAAAAAAAATATATAATCTTCTTAGCGAACTTAATAACCATCCAAGATCTGGAATAGGTAAACCAGAACGGCTTAAAGGTTGGGAAGTCGAAACGTGGTCTCGCCGCATAGATGATAGACATCGCCTGATCTATGAAATCCATGATAACGAGCTTGTTATTATAGCCATCTCTGCCTACGGACATTATGGGGATGAATAAATTTCTCATAATAATTCTTCTATCTACTAATCTCTGTCTTCTAATCTTCTACTATTCCATCGGTTTAATCATAGATTCTATAAAGGCTATTTCTTCAGCTGTTAGATCATACTTGGCGTAGAGTTTTTCATCGGTCCATTCTTGGGTGAAATCTTGAAGGGGGACTAAATTAAAGGATTCACGAGATATATTTAGAGAATGTCTATTGTAGAATAATAGAGCTCTAAAGAATTTTGTTTTGATATAAGATAAACAATTGTTAGTTTCTAGTTCAGATTCATAACCTCCAATCATTAAGAATGTTTCAGTGCAAATGTCTAGTGGTTTTCCAGTTATTATTTCCGGAGGAACTGTAGAGGTGGTCATATATGCTTTAGAAAATAGTAGTTTGTATTTTGCAAGATATTCAAGATTTCGTTCAATATGTTTGATGTTGATATACCCAAAAACTCTTTTAGCACCTCCCTTTTTGCCTTTAACACCATATATTTTAGCATAATTTGGAATGAATGAATCACTTACTATTACATCATAGTTTTCAGGAGAATTAAAGAAATCAGCACTAAAGCCAAATGGGTTTCTTGCTGAGACAATAGAACTGAATTTTGTACCTTGTATTTTGGCTACTTTTTCAATTATTGATATCTGGCGAGGGTCCCTTATAACTGTGTCTGAATAACTTGTTTTTAAGTATCTCTCAGAGTGAATAGTCTTGGAATCTAAAGACTTATAGGAGTAGTTTACCTTTCCATTATAAGATTTATCCCAAAGAAAGTAACAAACACCTCCATCTATATGTAATCCAGAAAAGCACTCTTTTGCATCTTCATAGTCATATATAGTTTTTAAACAGTGATCATTCATCATTTCTTCTCTGAATGATGAAAGTCCTTTTCCTCCTTTCATCCACCTTGATGGAATAATCATGCTAATAAACTGAGGGTTTAATCTTTTTGCTTGTTGAATAAATAAATGATATAAAGGTTTTGCGCTGTCTCCAGTCCCTCCTCCATCACTTAGTTGATAAGGGGGATTCCCGATTATTACGTCGAATTTCATATTGATAAAAATCTTATTTGGGTCGTTTGTATGAATGAATTGGTAGGCGTGAGATTCCAGTGCTTCACGCTTGTATACTTCTTGTGATGCTCCGCAGTACTTACATCTGCCTCTTTCCCAAGTGTGGGAAGTATGTGTGAATAATATATTGCCTTCTTCGCTGGTGAATTCTGTGCAGATAGATAGTGATCCGTTTGCCTTCTTACTGCAGTAGAGGCTTCTTCGGGTAAGTAATGCTGTAAGTTCTGTTATAGCTATACCGTAGAGTTGAGTGCTGAGTATGTGATTAGCTCTCTCTTGAATATCTGGTATCTGCTCAGCAAGACCTGCCATTAATCTCTTAGCGATTTCTCTTAGAAATACTCCTGTTTTACTTACTGGGTCTAGGAACTTGGCTTCCTTGTTAATCCATAGTTCAGTAGGGAGCATATCTAGCATTTGATTTACTAGTGCAGGGGGAGTAAAAACCTCGTCATTACTAAGGTTGGCTAGACAGGACAATACATCGGGGTTATAGCTAGTCTGCATAGTCGTATAATTTTAGGTAATGTGTGAGGGGATATTCTGCTATGGGCATAGGTATGAATGCTTCTTCTCCTAAATCTGAAAATAGGTTAGGTTCTGATATGGGTTGGTTTTTTAGAAGCATATCGAGGGTGAAGTCTCTACGATTTATCATTCCGTTTAGGGCTGACCATTCGGAAAAGATGATGGGCTTTTCGCCATCTGGGCTAAGTAGAGTTAGTGCGTCTCCCCATAGAATATTTCTTTCTAAGATATACTGGATAGATCTTAGATATTCTTCTGTTTGCGAGTTAGAGAAGATTGCTTTATATTCAGAGGAGAATATATTAAAGAGCCTCTCTCGACATTCTATAATGTTATCCATCTGAATGTCTACCCCATAAATGGAGCAAACAGCTATAAGTGCGTAAAGTTCGTAGTCTGTGCGACTCTTATGGTGTCGAGTGCGAACTACTGCGAGCTTTCGCTCTAGGATTTTCGCAAGAAAATTCCCATTGCCGCAGGCAGGTTCTAAAAACCTAGATTCTATCCTCTGGGTTTCCTGCATTACGAGGTCGAGCATAGCATTCACCTCACGGTCGGCTGTAAATACCTCTCCGTGAGCTGATACACGCTCTTTAGACTTTATCTGTCTAGTCATATATCACGCTGTTGCGCGAGAACTATCTTTCGGGAATACAGGTATAGACAAATACCTTGAACAAAAAGAAAGCGTGGACTTCCTTAACGATGTTCAAGGTATTTGGCGACACCTGTCTAACGATAAATTCAGTCCACGCAAAAACGTGAACATTTACTGAACTTATTCGTGTTAGACTTTTCTTTAATCGCCAAATTTTAGAACATCTCGAATAAATAGCAAACGCTAATTAATATGTGTTTTTATTTTGTTTCTTTTACTTTATTTTTTCTTTTTTTATTATGCCCCAAAGATAGTGAAATTTCTTGTAAGATGAATATATGTAAGAAAAGAACCAACGTGTGGACTTTGACTTATGCAAAGCTAACTCTAAAGCAGGTGTGGGGTTTAGTGCTTAGGTTGATTGAGCCGTTATGTTGTCTCATAATTTGTTTTGATAGGCTTAATCCTATTCCTGTTCCATCTTCTTTAGTCGTAAAGAAGGGCACGAAAATGTCTTCCCTCATTTGATCGGAAATTTCTGCTCCATTATTGCAGACCTCAATGGAAATTTTGCCATTGGCGTTTAAGCCTATATTTACCCAAACCCTCAAATGAGCATCAGATTTTGTAGCATCTTTTGCATTCTTTAACAAATTATTAATTACCTGAGAAATCTGGAGCCTATCCGCTAAAACTATGTAGCTTCCTGGATTAACATTTATTTTTATACTTTGGTCAATTAAATTAACTTCTTTTTGAATTAATTGAGCCATATCCACTTCTTCAAGATTCGGATAAGGAATTTTAGTTAGTGATTTATAGCTTTCGACAAAGGTCGTTAAACGCTTAGAGGTGTTTCTAATTATTTCTATGCCTTTATATATATACTCAAGGTCTTGTGATTCTGTTAAAGATTCACTTATCGCTGTAATAGGAGCAAGTGAATTCATAATTTCGTGGGTAAATATTCTTGACATCCTGCTCCAACTATCTATTTCAGCCCTATCGATATCCTCAATAATATCTGTGATAGTAATGATTTTAAGTGTTCTCTTTTGAAGATTTAGCTCTGTAACTCTTAGGTTTAGTCTTACTAGCTCACTTTCGTTATAGAATTTGACTTGCGAGCTCTTACCATCTTTTGTGTTAAGTAGGAGGTCTACGATCTCGCTTGATATCGGTTCTAACTGCTTTATATGGGATAGTATGGTTAGGGAAAATAGGTTGAGGGCATAGCTATTTACTCTTATAACTAGGCCTTCATCGCTGATGACTAGTATTCCTGTATTGATTTGATTTAGAATGTATTCGAAGTACTTTTCACTCTCGATAACTTTCTCCCTAGCAGAGATTATTAGCTCTTTAGTTCTATTAAGATAGTGGTTTAGTAGGGCATCTTTACTTTTTGTGTGGTTTTTGTCTGAGAATCTAAGCGAATAGTCGTTATTTTCGATGGCATCGAACATAAGAGCTACCTTATTAAGAGTTTTTTTATGAATATTAACTACTTTGTAGAAACATAGTAGAGGTATTATAATAGAAACAGAGCCAAGGGTGTAGTAAGCGTTAAGTATCAGATAGAAGCTAGCGCAGCCAAATACGACTAAGAGTATAGACCAAGTGTATAGCTTAAATGTACTTTCCTCTCTTCTAGATGCCATAGCGTTTAATTTTGTTATATAGGGTTTGACGCGTAACTCCTAGGGAGTTAGCTGCCTCTGACATATTACCGCAGTGATGTTTGATGGCGCTTTCTATGGCGTTTTTTTCTAGGTCCTCTAGTGTCATTTTTGCGAGATTAATGGAAGAACTGCTAGCCTGGGTTTTATTAATCAATAAGTCTTCAGGCATAATGGATTTAGAGTCAGATAGAATGATGGCTTTTTCTATAGTGTGTTGAAGTTCTCTAATGTTGCCAGGCCACCTGTGGGAAAGAAGTTTGGCTTTGGCAGCCTCTGTGAATGAATCGCAGTTTTTTCCATATTTTTTAGCGTAGCGAACAAGGAAGATAATCGCTAATTCGATGATGTCTTCGCCTCTTTCTCTAAGTGGTGGGAGTTTAAGAGTGAAGGTATTTATTCTATATAGTAAATCCTCTCGGAACTGCCCTTGCTGAACCATATTTTCTAGGTCACAGTTAGTTGCTGTAATTAGTCTAATATCTATGCTTCGAGCCTTGTTTTCCCCAACTCTTACTATACTTCTGGATTGAATAGCAGTAAGTAGTTTTGATTGAAGGTGCATAGGTAGATTCCCTATTTCATCTAGGAAAAGCGTCCCACCGCTAGCTACTTCAAATTTACCTGCTCTCTCTGTCTTTGCGTCAGTGAATGCTCCCTTGCTATGTCCAAAGAGCTCTGATTCAAAAAGGCTTTCTGTTATCGCTCCCATATCTACATTCACAAGTAGCTCTTTATTTCGAGATGAAAGACTGTGAATTTCTTTGGTAAGCATTTCTTTTCCAGTTCCGTTCTCTCCTGTGATGAGGATGTTTGCATCAGTAGGGGCTAATTTCTCTACTAAGGCTCTTAGTTCCGACATTGCGAAGCTCTTACCCCAAAACATCTCAGATTTGCCTTCCTTTAGGCTCTTAAGGTTTTTGATTTTTTCGGCGTTGCGGGCTAGATCTATACCGTTTTTTAGTGTAATTATTAGTTTTTCGTTGTTCCAAGGTTTTTCAATAAAGTCGATGGCTCCTTCTTTGATCGCATTTACGGCTAAAGGAACATCTGCGTAGGCTGTAAATAGGACTACCGCAATATTAGGATATGCTTTTTTTATTTCTTTGAGCCAGAATATACCTTCGTTTCCGTTATTAATCCCAGTGTGAAAGTTCATATCTAGAAGGACTAGGTCAGTATCTGGATGTTTTCTTAGATTCTCTAAGAGTAGGTTAGGGGAGGCTAGGGCGATAACTCTTTCGAAGTGTGCTGGGAGCATAAGTTCAAGAGTGGAACGTATGGCTGTATTGTCGTCTACGACTATTATATTTCCTTTTTTAGACATAGGGTGTTTGATTACTTTGTAGTTCAAAGGTATGTATAATGTAAATAATATTGACAAGGTGTGTAAAAATATTTTACAATTATTTTTGCTGTGTGTTCTGAAAGTCGCTGATATTTAGTGATTTATAAGTATGGCATAAACTTGGCATTATAAGTAGTAGAATAAACTATAAACGGATATATATGAAACGTTATGTATTTACAATAATATTACTTTTTGGATCTTTATTTTTGAAGGCTCAGATGACACTCGATGAGTGTGTCTCTTATGCTGTAAAAAATAGTTATAAAATCAATGTGCAAAAAACTAGAACCGAGGATGAGAAGATAGCATATAATCAGGCGATTATGAATTTTCTCCCATCCATCTCTGGCTCGACTGCTGTGGAGGCAAATTTTGGTAGGGGTATTGACCCAGAAACTAATAGTTATATAAATGAGACTAGTCTTGCAAATTCTATGAATATCTCTGGTGATATGCCTGTTTTTAATGGCTTTAAGTTAATAAATACTGCAAGAAAGGCTAAGATTTCTTTGTTGAGAGGTGAGAATGAGTTACAAAGACTTAAGGACGAGATAGCCTTGGAGACTATGGCTGCTTATGCGCAGGTAGTTTATTATCGAGAGTTACTCGATTTGTATGAACAGAAGATTCAGATGTATCTACTTGAACAAGAGAAAATGGAAAAGAAGCTAGAACTAGGGATAGGCTCAAGGGCTGATTTAGCCCAGATACAGGCTCGAGTTAGTAAGGAGAAGTTTTCTGCAATTAGTGCTACTAATAATTATGAACTAAGCCTTATTCGGTTAAAGGATTGTATGAATTTTCCTTTGAATGATGAGCTTATGATTGTCGGAATCATAGAGGAAAGCATCTTGGTAGACCCTAATCAGAGAGTAGATGACTTAGTGGCTGAGGCTGTTAGTGCTAATCCAGGGCTTCTTTCTTTTAGTAAGGGTGTTGAGATAGAGAAACTTAATTTGAAGATTGCCAAGGGTGGGTATTATCCAAGGATTAATTTGTATGGTGGTATAGCTACGACTTTCTTTAGACATCTAAATAGTAGTACTTATACTTCATATTCTAGTCAGTTAAGTAATAATCTAGGACAGTGGGTCGGTTTTTCATTAAATATACCTCTTTTTGATAGGAACTACAGACGAAATAGTATAAGGTTGGCAAAGAGTACTTTAAAGAGAGCTCAGTTAGATTATGATAATAATGCGAGGGTATTAGAATCTGAGATTCGTCAAGCTGTAATGGAGTTGAATGCAGCAGAGTCAGCATTTATAGAGGCCAAGCATAGTGTCGAGTATCAGGAATTAGCAACTCTGGCTATTAGGAAGAAGTATGAGAAGGGTGTTTCTAGCATAATAGAAGTTCAAACCTCGGATGCAGATTTATTTTCAACAGAGGTAGAGCTTCGTAATTCCTATCTTAAATACCAATTAAAGTTAAGGGAGATTAATTATTACAAAGGACTACCACTTTATATTGAGTAGATACCTAGTAAGTATTTTAGAATAGGATAATTAAGATAATTCCAACAAAATAGATATAGCTTGCTACTTAAAAAAATACAAACAGATGACAAACTTTTTATATGCACTTAAACAGGTTTTTAAGCCTTCATTCATAAATTTTATAAAGATATTTTCTTTATCTATAGGGCTATTAATCAGTGGAATAATAGCTTGTAGGACAGCTTTTTATAATAGTTATGATAAGTTTCTTCCTGAGTATGAGAACATTAATTTTTTACTATTAGACTGGGGATCTGCTTGGGGTAGTGATCAAGGTAGCAATTTTTCGGCAAAAGCCACTGGGGCTATGGCTGGTGAGATAGCTGATAAGATTCCGAGTATAAAAAAGGCTACTAGATTTTACGAATATGGAAACAATCTTAAATTCGGTGAGAGGGATTATCACGTGCGTATGGCACTTGGAGATACACTATTCTTCGATGTCTTAGCTTATGAAGTTCTAGCTGGTGATCCTAAGCTGGCACTAAGTGACCCATTTAAAATAATGGTTTCAAAGAAGTTTGCAGATAGAGTCTTTGGAGAAGATTCTCCTATAGGTAAAGGCTTAACTAATGCTAATGGAGCATTCTTAGAGGTCGCTGGTGTGTTTGAGATTCCTGAAAATTCATTTTTAAGTGATCTGGATATATTATCGACTTCTGAAGGAAGGATAAAAAATTCTTTTGAGCAATTTGATGCGTTCTATACTTTCTTTATTACTGACAAAAATGTTAATAGACAGGAGTTGGACCTTCAGATTAATGAAGTACTAACACCTCATCTAAGTAGCTTAGCAGAAAAGGGAACTAAGATTACATTTTACTCTAAAGCTCTTGAGGATTTTTATAAGTACGAGGGTGAAGGTGGAACTGAGGTAACGAGTGGGATTATCTCAATACTAGGAGTATTCATACTTATGGTTACTTGTTTTAATTTTGCACTTATACAGATTAACTCACTTATTTCTAGAGCAAAACTAGTGGGAGTGCATAAGACAAACGGAGCTAGTAAGGGTGAAATTTTCTCTATGGTGATTTGGGAGACGATTATTTATGTTTTGGTGTCTTTGGCATTGGCGATAGCCTTGCTTTTCTTAGCTAGAGGCCCTATTGAGAGTATAATGGGTAGCTTCGAGGATATTCTAGCCTTAGAGCACCTATGGGCAGTAGGTCTACTTTTAATATTGGTAGTGATCATCGCTGGTCTACTTCCTGCTTATATTTATTCTAATATCCCTGCAATGCAGGTATTTAGAAAGTTCACTGGAAATAATCTTTGGTGGAAGCAGATACTTTTAACTATTCAGTTTGTGTTATCTATTAGTATGGTTATCGGACTTATATGCGTTTCTCTCCAGTATCGTTTTCTTATTAAGTTCGACCTAGGATATAGTACTGAGAATCTTTATGCTGAGACTTTCAAAATAGATGCGGAAAATATTTCTAGGGTTAGTAGCTTAAAGGAGGAATTATTACAGCTTCCTTTTGTGGAGAAAGCTACTTATAGCGATATGCTAATTATATGGGGGCTTAATGGTCACGCAATCTTAGGCTCGGAGGATAAAGAACAGAAAATTTCAGCTAGGGAAATAGCTGTGGATGAGGACTTTTTTGACACTTACCAGATAAATGTTCTATATGGAGACACTAAGAGCCTTAATAATGAAAATATATTTGTTACTGAGAATTTATTAGAGTTTACTGGCTCATCTTACGGAGATTATAATTTCATTACAGAATTTGGGGATGTAGCTGGTGTGGTTTCAGATGTTAGGAATAATCTATATATAGGCAAGGCTCCTTTCGTATTTAAGCCTGTAGTAGTGGAGAGTACAGGACATTATAGGACTATAACGATTCGTTCTACTCATAAATTAAACAAGGAAGAAATGACTAGACTAAATGAGACTCTAAGGACTAATGTCGGGGAGGATTACTATTTTAGGTCGTTCAAATCTGCTATTTTAGGGATGTATTCTGAGCTAGGTGTGGTGAAAAATGCTTTTTTGCTGAGTGGTATAATTCTAATACTTATAACCATTTTAGGTATAATGAGTTATATAGGAACAGAAATAAAGGCTAGAACGCGTGAAATAGCGATTAGAAGAACTCACGGTGCTGGTATCGCGAGCATTATCTTCTTCGTCGCTAGGAGAATTATAATAGTAGCTCTGTTGGCGTCAGCCATTGCAGTTCCTGCATCATTTTTCGGAATTAGACAATTATTCTCTATGTATTTTTCAGAACAAGTGACTCTTTCTTGGTGGATATTTGCCGCAGGGGTATTGAGTATATTATTGTTAATTGCAGTTATCACTTATGTTCAGACTTATAAAATAGCTAGACGGGACTATGTGAAACTTATTGGAAAAATCTAAAAGAAGCTGGCAAAAAGCAAGAGGGGAATGTTAAGACTAAAAATATAATAACGAGAAAAAATTGATAAAAAAATATAAATAGAAAATAATCTAGATAAAAATATAAAAACAGAAAAATATGGACAGAGTTATAGAACAAAAAGGATTTATTAGGAAGAGGCATATTCCTTGGATTGTAGGAGGTGCTTTCGTTTTATTGGTGGCAGCTTGGTTGATCTTTGGGGATCATCGTCAGACGCTGCGTGTGGATGGGGATAGCATTATCATTGCGACAGCACAGCACGGAAATTTTAATGACTATGTAAGAGTTAGCGGTATAGTGCAGCCGATAACTACTGTACAGCTGACTCCTCTTGAGGGTGGTATCGTGGAGGAAAAGGTGGTAGAAGAAGGCTCGTATGTGAATAAGGGGGATATCATCGTTCGCCTTAGTAATCCTCAGCTTAATATTCAAATCCTTGAGAGCGAGGCATCCTTGGCTGAAAAGGAAAATTTCCTAAGAAATACTCTTGTGCAAATGGAGCAGGAAAAACTAAATCTTCGACGTGAGAGGCTTTCTTTAGAGATGGAAATCACTCAGAAGAAGCGTCGATATGAGCAGAATAAGGCCTTATTTGATGAGGAACTTATTTCTAAGGAGGAGTTTCTAATGGCTAAGGAAGACTTCGAGTTAGCTGTTGAGAGTGCTGCCTTAGTGGCTGAACGACAAATTCAGGATTCTATTTTCAGAGCTCTCCAGGTGGATAATATGGAGCAGAATCTAGCTTCTATGCGTCGCAATATGGACTTGGTTCGTCAACGAATTGATAACCTTGATGTGAAGTCCAGCATAGATGGTGAACTGGGAATGTTAGATGTGGTCTTAGGCGAATCTGTTGGCTCAGGCCATAAAATGGGTCAGATTAACGATCTTTCTGATTTTAAGATAGAGGCTATGATAGATGAACATTATATAGACAGGGTTATGAGGGGCTTAAATGCGAGTTTTGAAAGAGGCGATGAGAGTTATGAACTGAAAGTCAGTAAGGTTTTTCCTGAGGTTCGTAGCGGTCAGTTTAGAGTGTGGCTAACTTTTGGCGAAGCCAGACCTGAGAATATTAGAACTGGTCAGACTTATTATATTAACCTAGAGCTAGGCCTACCTACTGAGGGTATAATTATTCCTCGTGGCGCTTTTTTCCAAACCACTGGTGGTAACTGGATTTATGTTCTCGAAGGTGAAAGAGCAGTTAAACGCCCTATAAAGATTAATCGCCAGAATCCTCAGTTCTACGAGGTCGTTGAAGGTCTATATCCGGGCGAACAGGTTATTGTTAGTACTTACGAGAGCTTTGGAGAAATTGAGACGCTGACTATAAAGGAGTAGATGCACTACTTTAGCATAGTGAACTCGGTGAGTTCGGTGGTGACTTGAGCTGTACACGCTTGTGTGTCCTAGAAGTATCTACAGAGGCGCTAGGCGTGTACAGCTCAACGAAAACTCTCGATTTTTGCTGAACTGTACACAGCAAACCCCTTTTGAGACGTCTCAAAGCCACATTGGTGTGTACAGCTATAAATCTTTGAACAGCTGAGATTTAATAATTCAGTCCTAACATCCAAAGAGGAATAATATTGGCGTAGCCGCTTTCAATATCATCTTTGACAACATAGCCCTTTTCTACTCCTTCGAGTTGTTTTTGACCCTTGCCTTTGCCTCCCACCTCGAAAGTCATATCACCAATCATAAAATCAGAGACCTTTGAGGTGATAAGTTCATTCTCCACTCTTAATTGATTCAAAAAGATTGTTTCACGCACATTGCCAATATCTGCACTATCGGTAGCAAGTGTATAAATTAAATTAGTATTATCGAGATATACTTTATCAACCTTTCCAAGCCCCTTGATTCCACCTGTTGCACCCCGAAGTTGAGAAATTAGTCCAGCCTCCTCGATATAAAGCAGGTAGTCGGCAATGCTGTTTCGACTTGAACCAAGAGATGTAGCAATACTGCTTATATTTGGTTTGAATGGAACAGAGCGTGAGATTATCGAAAGTAGCTGCTTTAACTTTCTGGCTGTTGAAACATTCATATCTCCATAGAGCGGAATATCTGTTTCTATGGTTTGGTTAATTATCTGCATCAGGCGCACTTCAAAATCGCTATCTACCGAAAATGGATAGTAACCACGCTTGAGATAGTCGCTCCAATAAGCAAGAGGTTTAAAACCTGCTGGTAGTTCAACCTTATGGGTGATAATATCCTGTAAGCTATATGTAGGTAATATGATTTTGTGAAATAATTCAAGATACTCCCTAAACGATAGCCCTTGCATATGGTACATCACAGCGCGACGACTAAGATCCGATGCACCTTTGTTGATGTCGAGCACCGAAGAACCTGTAAAGACGACCTGTAATTCGGAGTGATAGTCATAGATGAGCTTCAGCTCCCGAGACCACTCCTTGTATTTGTGTATCTCATCGATAAAGAGATATTTTCCTCCCATCTTGACAAAGCCATCTGCTAAATCAAGGAGTTTATTCTCTGCAAAATAGAAATCCTCTGCCGTTACATATAGCGTTTCAGCAGGGTTTAACCTATCCTTTATGTGTTGCAAGATCATAGTAGTCTTACCGACACCACGAGGGCCAGTAAGTCCAATCATACGAGCATCCCAATTAATGCGCCCGTACATATAGCGATAGAAACCAGAAGTGGTTTCACGCAGTAGTTTTGCGAAATTTTGTTGTAATCTATCCATAGTCAACATCTTTTAT
>CAYJFD010000019.1:0-41606 GCA_964369605.1 uncultured Muribaculaceae bacterium
TCATTTACAATTAATTTAATGGGGACTTGGTATGACAGGAGTGGTCAGTATCAAGATACTGATGGTAAACTAGTCGATTATACTTCTCCCTGGATTTTAGATGCTAGAGTTAAATATGATATTCAAAACTTAGGAATATTCATTGATCTCTCTAACATTCTAAATAGTACTCACTATGACTTCGGAGGGCTTCACCTTCCAGGTTTATGGATTACTGCAGGAATTAATATAAGTATATAGATTCTTATTATTAGTACTCATATAAAGGCGGTCATAGATTTACACTCTTTATGGCCGCTTTGCTTTATAGTATTTATTTTCCTATATTTGCATCTGAATTAAATGGATACAATGCTATCTGTTGTTTAGTTAGAACTTAAAAGAATTGAAATCAATATAATTAAACCTCTGACAATCAGCGTTTTTTTTTAAAATAAACAATATTTACGTATGAAAAAATTACTCTTTGTTGGTATAATGTTATTTATACTAATTGCCTGTAAAAATGAGAATCAAAAAAATAGAATCAACATTGAAACAGAATCTACCAATACAATAGGTTCTATTATTGATTCTGTAAAATATATATCATTTGAAGAGTCTGACAATATTATGTTTAGTGGTAGAGTTGATAAGATGATGGGAAAGGGTGATACTTTATTTCTTTTAGATTTTGATATAACAAAGTCTTTAGTCGCATATAACATTGAAGGGGATCTACTTTACAAAGTAAGTCAAGTAGGAAAAAAAGACTCGGAGTATATAGAATTATTCGGTTTCACCATTGATGAACAATATATTTATGGCTTAGATAATGCAAAAAAAAGAATTATGTTATTTGATATAACTGATGGAGCATACATAAAATCATACGATATTCCTATTCATGCGTATGATATTGCTCTACTTAATGATGGTAATTTTTTACTTAGCTATGACCGCAAGACTAAAGATGGAGGGGTATATGTATTTAACAAGGAATCTGGAGCCGTAAAAAAAATATACACTATAGAGAAAGAAAATTATTGTGTATATGCTAATATGAACGTTTTTAGTGAGTCTGACAATAAGATAACCTACTCTAGACATGGTAGCGATGAAATATATGTTTTTGATAAAGACGATTATCTTAATCCAGAGGTTTATTTTGTTGATTTCGGGAGTTTATCAAGTGCTAATGTAGACAAACTAAGTATTGATGAATTTAATAAATCAAAATACATTACTCCTCCAGTTTACCTTTATAATGACTATTTTATTGGACATATGAATATTCCACATTTGCGTGGTTTCTGGAAACATGGAGCATATGCATACGATACAGTGAATAAAATATTCTACAACAATGAGGATATAAGTGATATACTAGTTAACGACATGAAGATCAAAGATGAGTTAGTTCTTACAATGCTTGGTGTAGCCAATGATAATATCTACTCAATTATTAACGATTATGGAAGATATATTGATTTAGTTAATTTAGGTTTTCCGAAAGCCGATAAGCATTTAGAAAAAAAACTGGAAAATAGTATTCCTCTTATTGTAATATATAATCTAAAATAGTGTTATTTATGAAAAATTATTTATTTGTTTGTATATTAGTTTTGTTCTCTAGTTGTATTGATAACACGCATAAAAATGAAATTAAATTATTAATGTCTAAGAAAGTAAATCTAGAGTTAAATCTTCACAGTAATGAAAAAGATTCTGTAATAAAAAACGATTACAAAAATAAATTTACTTTGGTTGTCTATCTAGATAAAGAGCAATGCACGCAGTGCGTAATAGATCATTTGTACGTATATGATTCATTTATGGAATCTCATAAATATTTAAATTATTCTTACATTTTCTCAATAGATAAAAAGAACTATAACGCTATTAATAGGCGAATAAAAGTAAATAACATTCAATTTCCCATAACTATAGACACATCAGCTACATTTGAAAGATTAAATCCACATATACCTAATAATCCTGACTTACACACGTTCTTATTAGATGAGGAAAATAATGTCATCTTTGTTGGGGATCCTATTTGGAATATCAAGTCAAGAAAGTTAATGTACAAAAAAATCAATAAAAACATTAATTAGGTAATAGGCTAATTTTAATGATACTATTAGTCGAGTTGCAATAAGTTGATTAAAACTAAATTCTAACTTTTCCAATTGTATTTGTATTTTTTGTATATTCGCATCTGAATGAGAAAAATTATATATAATTATGGAAAATAAAATTAAATTACACGATACTTATAGCGAGGAAGTTCGTTTTACTCAGGCAAATGTACAGGCTTTTGCAGACTGTTCTGGTGACTGTAATCCTATTCACTTAGATGAGGAGTATGCAGCAAAAACTCCTTTTGGGAAACCGATAGTACACGGTTTATTCGCAGCTGCTGTCTTTTCTAAGGTTTTTGGTACTACTTGGCCAGGTGAGGGAACTATCTATATGTCACAAGAGATGTCTTTTAGAGCTCCTGTATTCGTAGAAAATGACTATGTCGCTAAGTTTGAGGTGATAGAGCTGAATGAAGAGAAGCACCGTGCTCGTATTCAATGTACATTAGAAACTGCTGATGGAAAATTAGCGATCATAGGTGAAGCTAAATTAATGCATACAAAACGTTTTTAAAAATAATATAATATGAAAAGATTAGAAAATAAAGTAGCTATTATTACTGGAGGTGCTGCGGGAATCGGTGCTGCTACAGCTATTAGATTCGTTGAAGAAGGAGCTAAAGTAATAATTTGGGATCTTGACGAGGCTAAGGGTGATGCTTTAGCAAAGGAATTAAATATTGAATTTAATAAGGTAAATACTGCTAATTACTCTGATATAGAAGATGCTGCTAAAAAAGTGTTTGAAGCTTATGGTAGAATTGATATTTTAGTTAATAATGCAGGTATCACTCGTGATAGTACATTAAAGAAAATGTCTGTTGAACAGTGGCAACAAGTAATTGATGTAAACTTAAGTGGAGTATTTTATTGTACAAAAGTTATTTCTGAGTATATGCTTCAAAATAATTGGGGTAGAATCTTAAATGCTTCTTCTGTTGTGGGTATTTACGGAAACTTTGGTCAAACAAATTATGTTGCGACAAAGTCTGCACTGATAGGTATGACAAAGACTCTTGCTAGAGAATTAGGAAGAAAGGGTATTACAGTGAACTGTGTTGCTCCTGGTTTTATCACTACAGAAATGGTAGCTGCTATGCCTGAGAATGTATTAGATGGAATGAAAGCAAAAGTTCCAGTAGCACGTCTTGGTAAACCTGAAGAGATAGCAGCAGCCTACGCTTTTCTAGCTTCAGATGACGCGGCGTACATAAATGGACACACTCTAAGTGTAGATGGTGGAATGACTATTTAGTAGGTTCTCACAAGAATATAATAAGACAGTAAATTAGGGAGTACCAAAGGGTGCTCCCTTTTTCTTAAAAATAAACGAAGTTTCATTAAAATTTAACCCTAATTTTAAACGATTTGCTTATATTTGCTTGTTAATAAACTTTAACTAAAAAACTACTTAGATGGATGAGTAAAATACTATTTATAATAGCTTTTACACTATTAATACTTGGATGTGCAGAGAAAGACTTATTATATACTTCTTTGGACAGAGATAGAATGTTTGCTAAGTATGATGATAACACTATAAGGATAGAGAATCTTGAATCATCACTAGATAGTGCTATTACTAAAAAGGATAAATTCCTTGAAGGTTTACTAAAATTAGCTATCGGTAAGAAACTTCGAAATAAATCTCAGTATAACCAAGCATTACAGTTACATAGAAGTGCACAGGGCATAGCATACGAGATAAAAGACACATTGATGATAATAAAATCATACAATGAGATGGGAACTGACTTTAGGCGCATCGATGCACAAAGTGAGGCTATTACTATGCATTACCAAGCCCTTTTTTATAGCGAACTATATTCAGATTCAACCAACTTTCTAGCTAGGAAGCAAAAAACCATCGCTCTAAATGGAATAGGAAATATAAGTCTGATACTGGAGTTTTACGATAAAGCAGAGGAGTCATTTAGAAAGTGTCTAGAAATAGAAAAGTTACTCAATAGTGATATAGGGCTAGCTATCAACTACGCCAACATAGGTACAGTTTACAGCGCAAAAGATATGCGAGACTCAGCTAGGGCATATTTTTACTTATCACTTGATCATAATATCAAGGCTAGCTCTCAAATAGGAATATCACTCTGTAATAATCACATAGGAAAATTATACGAGAAGGACGGAGAGCTAGATAAAGCTAAGGAACACTATGTCAGAGGATATGAGAACATAAAAAATCATAGCGATATTTGGCACAAACTGGTACTACACATATCTATAGCACGAATAAATCTTAAACAAGGAGATTATGATGAGGGACTCTGTAATTTAGATAGAGCATTTAAGTATGCGCAAGAGGTATCATCTCCTGAACACTTAGCCTCAGTTTATGAACTATGGGCTGATTATTATGAAAAAACTGGAGATAATGAGCTCGCACTCTTAAACTTAAAGAAAAGCTATCAATATGCTGATGCGAGTCTTAAGAAGAAAGAGCAAGAATCGTTTATGAGGTCAAATGTGGACTTCATAACAGAGTTATCTCAAGAGCATGCTCAGTTACAAATCGCAGTAATAGAGCAGCATAAGAAAATGCAAAAGCTACTTTACTTTTCGGTTATATTATGCATTATAGCCCTAATAATGCTTGTATGTATTCTTTTATTAGTACGAAGTAGAAATAGAAAATTAGTCGAGATAAATACGATGAAGGATAGACTATTTTCGATTATATCGCATGATATCAAAAATCCCTTAACTTCTCAGCGTAGTGTACTAGAGTTTATGGTCAATAATATTGATTCATTACCAAACGATGCTATTCGTACACAATGTGATGATTTATTGCGCTCATCAGGCTCTTTACTAGATATGCTTTATAACCTTCTAAATTGGTCACAGATAGAATCTAGAACAATTCGCTATAATCCTATCAGAGTTGATCTACGCTCTATTGTCAAGGAAATAGAAGAAATGTTTTATATTACGCTTTCTAAGAAAAACATTAAAATCAATATAGATATAGCACAAGGTACGCTAGCCTACGGTGACTACAATATGATCTCGATAATTATTCGTAATTTGATAAACAATGCCCTTAAATATTCTCAAAACGATTCAGATATTTTACTTTCAGTTACAGACTTTAATGAGAATCTTTGGCAGGTGACGATTAAGGATTATGGAGTAGGAATTAGCCCTGACATCCTCCCTACTCTATTCAAACAACGAGCGGTTAAAACTAAATCAGGAACTAGTGGAGAGAGTGGTACTGGCATGGGGTTAATAATCGTAAAACAGATGGTAGAGATGAATGGTGGCGAGGTAAGCATAGAGAGCGAGGTAGGTAAAGGTGTGACTGTATCATTCACCCTTAAAAAAAATGATGCCTAAGAGCTAATATATTTATTTCTACATAGCATTTATGCTGATAATTTGGCACTTCTGAAAATTATACATACTTTTGCCGCCGAAACAACAAGTAATTTGTGAACTTTTTCTATCCAGAGCCAGAGTCTATGATATTTTTTGTTGAAAAGTCCGATTATGTACATATTAACTTATATACACATTTGGCAAAAAATATTAGTATAATTAGATTCTTTTGATTTAAGAAACTTAAGAGTCTTGGAAAAAGTAATGAATGACATTTAATCAATTAAATCTCTCAGAGCCTATATTAAGAGCTCTTGAAGATAGTAATTATCAAACTCCTACACCCATTCAAGAGAAAGCTATCCCAGTAGCTATCAAAGGAGGAGATATGTTTGGCTTAGCTCAAACAGGAACAGGCAAGACAGCAGCATTTGCCATACCTATTATAGAACACCTAAGCCATTCAACTACAAATAATAAAGGTAGAAGACCGATAAAAGCATTGGTACTCACTCCTACTCGCGAACTAGCTATTCAAATAGAAGAATCATTTACAACATACTCAAAGTATACAGACCTAAGATGTGCTGTAATTTTTGGAGGAGTAAAGCAAGGAAGCCAACAGGCTCAAGTACAAAGAGGTGTAGATATCCTAATCGCAACGCCAGGTAGACTACTTGATTTTATCAGACAAGGCATCGTAAATCTAAAATCGATACAACACTTTGTTTTAGACGAAGCTGATAGAATGCTAGATATGGGCTTTATTCACGACATTAAACGATTAATCCCCTTACTTCCAAAGAGAAGACAAACTCTATTATTTTCGGCAACTATGCCAAAGGAGATAGTTGCAATATCGAAATCGATCCTGCACCATCCTACTCGCGTAGAGGTCGCGCCAGAGTCGTCAATTATAGATATCATAGATCAACACATATATTACGTAGAGAAGACACAGCGACTAGAGCTACTAGTTAAAATACTAAGGGAGCACTCCGAAAAAAGTGTTCTTATATTCTCACGTACTAAACACGGAGCCGACAAGCTCTCTCGCCTACTGAATAAGAAGAATATCAAATGTGAGGCGATCCACGGAAATAAGTCACAAAATGCTAGACAAAATACGCTTAATAGTTTTAAGAGCGGTAAGCTAAGTGTTCTAGTAGCAACAGACATCGCAGCTAGAGGTATCGATATAGATAATTTAGGTGTAGTAGTAAATTTTGAGCTGCCAGATGTGGCAGAGACTTATGTTCACCGCATAGGTAGAACAGGAAGAGCAGGAAACAGTGGCTTAGCATATTCTTTCTGTACTGCAGATGAAAGAAAGATGGTCAAGGCCATACAAAGATTAACATATAAGAAACTAAATACTGTTTCTATATCAGCATAGTAAAAACATTCGTTAAATGAATGTCATTAAATAGAACACAAATAACAATTAAAAAGCAAGGTATGAATATTTACGTATCAAACATAAGCTGGGGCACAAAACGTGAGAGCTTATTAAATTTATTTTCACAATATGGTGAAGTAGCATCTGCTAATATTATCACTGACCGTGAAACTGGTCGTTCTCGTGGTTTTGGTTTCGTTGAGATGCCAAATGACGAAGAGGCACAAAATGCTATTAACTCTTTAAACAACCAAGAGTTCGAAGGCAAGAACCTAAACGTAAACGTAGCTAGAGAAAGAGAAGAAAGATCTGAATCTAGAGGAGGATATAACCGCAGAAGATACTAATCTTCGTAAACACTAAAAAGGATTAAGTCTATTGTATAACGATTTAATCCTTTTTTCTAAATTAAGTTACATGAAAAATTTAAAAATTGGCGATCTTATAGCAAGAATTCCAATAGTGCAGGGAGGAATGGGCGTAGGCATATCTCTTTCGGGCCTAGCGTCGGCAGTTGCAAATGAGGGAGGTATCGGAGTAATCTCTGTAGCGGGCTTAGGAGTAATTTATCGTAAATTATCTTCTGATTATAGAAAAGCAAGTCAACTAGGCTTAATAGAAGAGATTAAACGAGCAAGAGAAAAGACAAAGGGTATCATAGGAGTAAATATTATGGTAGCTATGACAAACTTTGCAGAGATGGTAAAGACAAGTATATCTGAAAAAGTAGATATAATTTTCTCTGGAGCAGGTCTTCCATTAGATTTACCTTCATTTCTTGAAAAAGATAGCGTAACTAAACTTGTCCCTATAGTATCAAGCAGTAGAGCTGTTCGTGTTATATGTGAAAAATGGAAAAGTAAATATGACTATTTACCTGATGCTATCGTTCTAGAAGGGCCAAAAGCAGGAGGTCATCTTGGGTATAAGGCTTCGGAATTAGACTCTCAAAATAGCTCCCTAGAGACTGTACTACAAGAAATAGTGAAAGATGTGAGAGTGATAGAGGAAAAATATAATAAACCTATTCCTATTATAGCAGGAGGAGGAATCTATACTAATGAAGATATTAACCAAATCATTGCACTAGGCGCCTCTGGAGTCCAAATTGGCACACGTTTCGTTACAACAGACGAATGTGATGCAAGTAGTGAGTTCAAGGCTGCGTATTGCGAAGCAAATGAAGAAGATATACAAATTATTCAGAGTCCTGTAGGGATGCCTGGCAGAGCGATTAAATCTTCTTTCTTAGACAAAGTGAAGGCAGGAATTAAGCATCCTAAATCTTGTCCCTTTAACTGTATCAAAACTTGCGATATAGAAAGTAGTCCTTATTGTATAATAATGGCTCTTTATAGCGCCTTTAAAGGGGATTTGAAAAATGGCTATGCATTTGCAGGTGTAAATGCTTGGAGAGCAAAGAAAATACAAAGTGTAAAAGAAACCATAGCTGAGCTAATGGGAAAGTAAGGTTTTTGAATAACTAATATGAAGTATCGGTACTATTTGTATCGATACTTTTTTATGACCTATAGCGGCGCTTTTAGGGGCAAATATTTTGTTAAGTCATAAATTTTGAATAAATTTACAGAATGTCCAAAGATATTGTAAACTAAAAAGTTAAGTCACTATGGAAAAGAACAAAAACAAAGGAGTAAAGAAAATAATTTCTAGAATCGGTATTGCGCTAGGAGCGCTAATATTACTTATAAGTATAGCGCTGGGGATAGTCTTGAATACTATATTATCTCCTAAAAAATTAACTCCGATTATAGAGAAGCTTGCTCAAAACTACATAACTACTGATATAACATTGGGTCGTGTTGATGTTACTTTGTTCTCCACTTTCCCAAATCTTTCTATTCAGATCGATTCTCTAGGCATTAAACAAGTAAACGATACCATTCCAGATTTAATATTTACAGAGAAGTTTATCGCTACTGTTAATCCTTTTGCTTTACTGAAAAAAAGTATAATTGTAGAGCAAGTAGTACTTAAGGGAGCAAATATTCACGTATATAACGATTCAATAATCAACCCTTTACAAGTACTTAATTTGGAGGACAAAGCTCCAAAAGAGAAGGATACTACATCGAGTTCCAGTTTTAATCTAAAAGATTACTCTGTAGCATTAAAGAAAATAGCTATAGAGTCATCAGATATAACTATAGATGATAGGGTAAAGAATTTTTATAGCCACCTTGATGGCATTTCATTCGATCTAAGTGCATCACTATTATTAAAAGAGATAAAGTTTAATATGAGTCTGTCCCTACCAGAGATTATTATCAAAAATCAAGGTGTTGAGCTAGCTAATAGCGAGTCTATTTCTATAGATTCAGAGATGTATTATGACCACTCATCGATGCTATTAAGGATTGAACAAGCAGATATCTTACTTAATGAGATAGCACTTAAAACTGGTGGTGAATTGAGGGCTGACACTCTAAATTCTAGGCTTCTTGTAGACCTATACTCTACCCTTTCCTCCCCATCTTTAGATCAATTTTTAGGGCTAATTCCAGCGGGAATAATAGATCAAGATGAGGAACTTATAACAAATGGAAGTATTGATTTAGCTATAAATATTAACGGAGAATATAGCAACACTATGATGCCTATACTATCCGCTAGCTTAGATCTTGATGGTGGACAAGCAAGGTACGAATCGAAGAAGGTAGCTATAGAGTCAATAGACTGTGCTGCTGATCTATTGGTAGATATGAATAGACCTAAAGAGTCCTATTTAAATATAGAACGATTTAGTGTGAATGCATCTGATATACTAGATCTAGACCTTAAAGGAAGGATTCAAAATCTACTTGTAGACCCCGAAGTAGATATGAGTCTAGAGTCCCATATTGACTTTAATCGTTTTGCTCAAATTTTCCCTTTACAAAAAGGTGTGACTTTAGAAGGTACAAATGATAGTAAGATAGATCTTCAAGTAAAAGCATCGGATGTAGAACTTGGAAATTATGGTGCTATCTATGTTAATGGGGAGTCGATTTTTGACGGACTCATTATATCCCTAGATGGCAGTGAGATAGAGGATGATTCATCACAGTTAGGTAAATTAGCGATTAATATTGATCAAGCTTCTCTTTTATTTGGTGACAGAGTCAATATCAATAAAAAGCAGAGTACTGCTCGCACCTTGGTAGCAGAAATTAAACTATCAGACATCTTCCTACGCGACAGTTTAGGAGGATTTATAGGTATCAAAAATTTAGGACTTTCGGCAGGAGTTAACTATAACAATAATGATCTCAAAATTAATGGAGTAGGACTTAAATTTACAAGTGAAAATATAAATATGGGCATCAAAGATAGTCTTGATATCCAGGTAGCAGGTGCAGAGGCTGCATTAATCCTAGTCAGTGAAGGGGAAAATAGGCAAGCAAAAATATATGGAGATGTATCAAGTGAATCGATTACTTTCCAAAATAATATAGATAACTCTAATCTAGCGCTATCCCTCGTTAAAATGGATGTTGACCTATTAAAGAGCAAAGATAATCTTGATACAAAACATAAACTTGAAATGTGGGATAAAAGAGCAACTATAGGCTTTTCTGACCTAGATTTATATACCGAAAAATTCCCCATTAATATAGCTCTAGTTGATTCTCGTGTCGCACTAGAGAACTCTACCATAGAGCTTACAAATGCGCATATAGAACTAGGTGAAAGTACTATCATTGCCACGGGCTATATTTCCAATCTTCTTGGCTCACTCTTGGGAGACAATAAGGCAAAACTAGATGGTAAACTAGCTATCTCTTCACCTTTAATCAATTTACCCGAAATATTAGAAGCAACTACTCAGATTACAACTCAAAACTCTTCCTCTAGAGAGATCAATATATCTGATAATAATAGTACTGAAGAAGTAACTGCTTCAGTATTTATGGTTCCAGAGGATATTAAATTTGACTTTGACTTAGATATAGACAAGGTTATGCTAAAAGATTCTGACATAGAAAATGTTGTAGGGCGTGCCTATATAAATCGAGGTGTACTTGAGTTAGAAAAATTAGAGTTTTACGCAATAGGTGCAAAAGCCCGATTAGGAATGATCTACAAGAATCAAGAAAATAATAGCACTGATGCCTTTGCAACCCTCAGTCTTTCAGAAGTAAATATAAATCGTATTAAAGAATTAATCCCAGAGATAGATTCAATGATGCCTATGATACGCTCATTTGAAGGAATAGTTGATTTTAGCATACGAGCACAAACAGCACTAAGTGAGGGTGTTGGCTTTGATCCTGCAAAATTAAAAGCAGCTATTTCATTAGAGGGTACAAATCTAGTATTAATGGACAGCGAAACATTCTCAGACCTATCAAAAATCTTAATGTTTAAAAATAAAGATAAAAACTTAATAGATTCACTCGCTGTTCACATAACTGCTAATGATTCAAAGATAGATGTACTACCTTTCGAGATATCTATAGATAGGTATCGCGCAATAGTTGGAGGAACGCAGAACATAGATGCAGAATTCAATATCGACTTTGGTTACAATGTCTCTATTGTAAAATCCCCTCTCCCATTCAAAGCTGGCGTAGACATAAAAGGAGACCTAGAAGATTTTGGTTTTAAAATCACAAGAGCCAAACTAAAGAAAACAGACTTCGCGGCACTTGACGAACACTTCAAGACCTTTAGTGAATCGATCAATGCTAAGGAATAAAACTTTATAAAATTTATAACACAACAATTTCGTTAAAAAGTTGGTATAATAAAATATTGTTCGTTAATTTGCGAACAATTAGTAATAATACAAACAGAATAAATTATCTATTGAAGTTATGAGCGAAAATAAAGGAATCGGATTTTTTGAACGCTATCTTACGATCTGGGTAGCCTTATGTATAATAGCAGGAATCGCAGTGGGACATTTCCTACCGTTTATTCCTCAGTTTCTAGGAAAGTTTGAATATGCTTCAGTCTCAATACCTGTTGCGATTCTTATCTGGATGATGATCTACCCTATGATGCTTAAAGTAGACTTTCAAAGTGTCAAAAATGTAGGAAAGCGCCCAAAGGGAGTCTTAATAACCTGTATAACAAACTGGCTTATAAAACCATTCACGATGTTCGGCATATCGTGGTTCTTCTTTCACATAGTATTTAAAATGTGGATACCACTAGACCTTGCAAACGAATATCTAGCTGGCGCCGTCCTACTAGGGGCAGCACCTTGTACCGCTATGGTATTCGTCTGGAGTCACCTTACAAAGGGAGACGCGGCATATACACTAGTACAAGTCGCTGTAAATGATCTAATTATACTAGTCGCCTTCACCCCTATCGTAGCCTTACTACTAGGCGTCACTGGAGTCGTAATTCCTTGGAACACACTCATCATATCAGTAGTATTATTTGTAGTAATTCCTCTTATAGCAGGTGTCTTAACTCGAATTAGCGTCATAAAAAATAAAGGAATAGAGTATTTCAACACCACCTTTGTAAACAAATTCAACAACACCACTGTTATAGGTCTACTACTAACCCTAGTAATTCTTTTCTCATTCCAAGGAGATAAAATACTTGCCAACCCGCTCCACATCGCACTCATAGCCGTACCATTAATCCTACAGACGGTCTTAATTTTCTTCGTAGCATACCTATGGGCAAAATGGTCAAAACTACCACACAATGTAGCAGCCCCAGCAGGAATGATCGGCGCAAGTAACTTCTTTGAATTAGCTGTTGCTGTCGCAATATCATTATTCGGTCTCCAATCAGGAGCAGCACTCGCTACAGTTGTAGGAGTACTCGTCGAAGTCCCAGTAATGCTAATGCTAGTCAAAATCGCAAACAACACCCGCACTTGGTTCCCAGCTAAGTAAAGAATAACATCTCCGCTTAGACATTACTCATCAACCACCTTTGGAAATACTTTTGGCTACACAAATATAACCCCGAATGTGGCAAGGCGTAGAAAACACCGTTTAAAGGGCACTTTTTACGATTTGCTCAATGAATTTAATCGATTTAGGTAGGCAAGGCGTAGAAAACATCGTTTAAAAGGCACTTTTTACGATTTGCCCAGTGAATTAAAGCGATTTAGGTAGGCAAGTCGGAAAGAACATCATTTAAAGGGCACTTTTTACGATTTGCTCAGTGAATTAAAGCGATTTAGGTAGGTAGGTAGGTGGGGCTTATATCTTCTCGGAGGCTAAAAGTATAACTACATACCAAGCTTCATTAAATTTGTAATATGCTACTCCTATGTCTTTGTACTCTTCATCAAGTAGATCTTTCTTATCGCCTTTGTCCTCTTCCATTGATAGATAAAGGCCTTCTACTACCTTTGCATCATCTTTATAGTTCTCAAAATAGAAAATATTTGCGACTAAGAACTCATAGCCAGCGTCTTCTAATACAGAGAGATTTCTAGTACCGTCAGGACGCTCATTACTCCAATAACCTGCTAGTTCTCTTGCTCTAGTTAATGCTGCCCTTTCAAGTACTGGGTTTAGATATAATTCCTCGACATTATTTGATCTTCGTAGATTGTTAATGTAATATACCATTTCTATAACCATATCATCAAGGTCGACCTCTGCTGCTGCTTGTGCTTCGGGAGCTTCGGCATCATCACTCCTAGTATCATCATTAGCAGGCATACCAAAAAGTTGAACGGCATACCATGTATCTCCGATCGAGTACATTCCTATACCTATTTCTTTCGATTTAGGGCTTATCATACTCTCGTAATGAGGTGGACTATTTTTCCAACTATTAAAGAAGTTCTCACCCATAGTTTCAACAGGATAACCTTCATTATAGGCTATGTTTTCTGCCGCATAAGTATAATCATAACCATATTCTGTCATAGCTGTATAAGGGTCTGTACCGTTTGGGCGGGTATGGCTAAAATACTCATCAAGCTCGCGTGCTCGTACCTCTGCGGCCCTATCTAGTGACGCATTTCTCTTTAATTCGTGTAATCCCTTTGATCGACGTAGTTCATTTACTAACCTAAAATTTACATCTGTAGGGTCATCACTATTTGCATAAGCGATATTTGCTGTAGCTTTTGTTGAAAATCCCAATATGCCGCTTAGTACAGCCGTTAGGACAAGGAAGATTTTAATACTCTTTATCATATTGATATATTATTTATTGATTTTCAAATTTACACAAATTTAATAAAATAGATCATTATTTACTTCTGAAGATGATAAAATACGTAACTATACTCCTCTCCGTATGATTTATACATCGCTATCTCTTGTTCTATAATCCCTATTACTTGTTTAGCTTCCTGATTATTAGGGTATCTTAATTTCATATCTTCAAGATTAGCCTGTAGTGGAGTATAATAATTATCTAGCCAACATTCTGGAGACAAAATAGTAGTTTTAAGACAAGTATACCCTCTCTCTTGCGCTAATGCAATCTTACTCGACACACTATCTATCTGAGGATATGCTTCACCCCAATATTCTTGAGGCTCTAATGAAGGAGCATCTACTATCCAGCTTATTTCACTACAGATTAAGGAGCCTCCAGGTTTAAGAAACTTTCCCCAGTCCCTTAATCCTTCTTTAAATCCAGCTATATATATCGCTCCTTCTGCAAATATATAATCAAAACTCTCCTCCTCAAATGTCATCTCAAACATAGACATACAAAGTCCATTGACTTGAGACCCTAATCCAAATTTCTCGGCTTTAGAGTTTAACTCTTCTATATAATCGGGATTATTATCTATAGCTGTGATAATAGCATTTGGGAGAGTCCTAGCTAGAATAAACGTGTGAGTTCCTACACCACAACCTATATCCAGGATCTTCACAGCCGTATCGACTGGAATATCTTTGATCGCTTCAAGCGTAGCGTTTTCACTTCCTGGTCCTAATCTTAGCATGCCTTCAAAGGCTTCAAAAAAATATTTCTCCATTTACTTTTTCATTATTAATACAAATATAATGAAAATGTTACTATATATAGATTATTTATAAGAGATTAAATATTAGAACTTAGATCCATTCGTCTTTTACGATATCACCTTGAGTGCCGATAATAATTAACTTTACAGGGATTCTTCTTTCAGCATTACTAACAGCTGTCTGAACCAAATGTAGTAGGCCACTACAACAAGGGACCTCCATAATTACGACTGTAAGAGTATTAATCTTAGCGCTATCTATCATCATAGACAGTTTTTCTACATAAGCTTCCTTATTACTATCTAGTTTAGGGCAAGCTATAGCTAACTTCTTTCCCTTTAATAATTCACTATGGAAGTTTGCATAAGCATAGGCAGTACAGTCCGCAGCTAATACGACATCTGCATTTACAAAATATGTAGCATTTGGATTTAGAAGGTGTAGCTGTACTGGCCAGTGGGTAAGCTGTGACTCACTCTTTATCTCTGAAACAGCAGAACTAAGCGGAGCAGCAAATGAACGCTCCATGCTTCCTGGACATCCACAAGCAAATTTCGGTTTATTCTCTTCTATCACCTTATTTTCCTCAAGAGATGAGAGATTAATATCTAAACCTTTTTCCCTGACATACTGAACTCCTTTATTAAAGTATTCCATTTCATTATGATCCCTTAGATGCTTAAGGTGAGCAAGAATAGTCTCCTCCCCTTTTGGAGATATACGATCCATAACAGCTATCTCATCATAAGCTTCTGCCTCTTTTTCAATAATAGATATTGCTCCAACAGGACAATCTCCGATACACGCCCCCAATCCATCACAATATAGTTCGCTAACTATTCTAGCTTTTCCATCTATCATCTGAAGTGCACCTTCGTGACATCCATTAACACAAGCTCCACAACCATTGCAAAGCTCTTCGTTGATTTTAATTATATTCCTTTTCATACTTTTTAATTTTTTATTCAAAATATAATGCAAAGATACAGTACAGAATAATTAAAAGCGTGACATTTGTTACAGGCTCGTATATTTTTATACCTTTGTGAAAAATAAGTTGAGTTATGGAGAAGAAAAATTTATTATTTTTTGAGAGTATATGCCACAGCAATATCGATGGCGACCCATCTAGCGTCAAATGTAGTATAGAGCACAAGCATAAAAAGTTCAAGAAAGGAGACTATATCGCTTATCAAGGAGACAAAGTTTTATCACTACCTATGCTGATAAAAGGGAAAGTTAGAACAGAAATCGTTTCTGATTCTGGCTTCGTACTTCCGATGGAAAGTATCGCTGCTCCGTATCCACTAGCAGCAGCCTTCCTTTTTGCTGACGATAATACCTTCCCTGTTGATGTTATAGCTATAGAGGATAGTGAACTTATTTTGATTCCAAAGTCTGCAATAGAAAAGCAGATGGCTACCTGTCCTATTTTCTTACGTGGGTTTTTAGCATTTAATTCTAATCGTATGCACTTTATGTCAGAAAGGCTAAAGATTTTTGCTCAGAAAGGTATAAAAGCAAAATTCGCATACCACATCATATCAAATGAGAAAAAAAGGAGATTTAAATTAAATAAAAGCATTACATATTTAGCTAATTATTTTGGTGTAGAACGCCCTTCACTATCTCGTGCTATAGGCGAGATGGTTAAAGAAGGGATCATAACATACGAACAAGGTGGAGGCGAGATCCTAGATTTCACTCGCCTTTCTGATTTTCTATCCTAGTTATCTTTTTAATATATCTTTTTTTTGAAAAAGTGTATGGCTTTGAATCTTTCTCTAATGGTGTGCCTGAGGATAAGAAATTAGTACTTGCCTCAATAATGACTGGCCTTATGGTTCGTCATTCTATCGAATTTTAGTTTTTTGAGACTCACGTATAGCCTTTCTACTATTTTTCATACCGCCCACCTGAGCAAACATACGATTTAGTTTTTGGGTCTCTATTTCTTTAGCGTTCAACCCTTCGTAGCTACTCTCGTCTTTTATTTTAAGATAATTATTAAATCTTCGAGTATCTAGCAGACCACTTTGAATAGCATCCTGAACAGCGCAGCCAGGTTCTGAGCCGTGGGAGCAGTTTGAAAAACGACATTGCGAAGCAAGTTCTTCAATATCAGAAAATGATTTAGATAAATCTGCACTATCTACTCCTATTTCTCGCATACCAGCTGTGTCGATCAGAACTCCTCCTGTGGTAAGAGAGAAGATCTCTCGTCCTGTAGTAGTATGGCGTCCCTTATCTCCTTTACCGATCTCCTTTGTTTCTATTAGATCATTACCGAGTAATCTGTTGATAATCGTTGATTTCCCAACACCTGATGATCCTATAAACGCAGCTGTGATGCCTTCTCCAAGAAATGGCTTGAATTTATCTACAAGTTCTTCATCATAGATGGACGTAGTTATTATGTCCGTATAAAGTGCTACGCCTTCTACTTGTAGCATTAGTTCTTGTAGTTTATCACCTGCAAGATCAGACTTTGTTAGTAAGATTACAGGTTTAGCCCCACTATCCCAAGCAAGAGAGATATAGCGCTCTAACCTACTGAGATTAAAATTATTATTCAGGGACATACATAAAAACACCACGTCTATATTCGTAGCGATAATTTGTGATTGGTGGCTTACTCCTACAGCCGTGCGTTTAAATGTACTTTTTCTGTGTAAAACTTGGTGAATTATAGCTCGTGAATCGCCTTCTTGATAGCTCAGCATTACATAGTCTCCGACTGCTGGGAATTCATCTTCTTTGAATATATATTTACCTGATACCTCGGCTAATATTTCCCCATACTCACTTGCTACTTTATAAGCTCCCTTGTGTTGGGTTAATACTCTTGCAAGTGAATAATCAGGATATTGCGTAGCTAGAGCTAGAAATCTTTCACTTACTCCATACTGGGTTAAATAATGCTTCATTTTTTTCTTTCAAAAATTTAGGGTCAGCTATCGTTGTTTCTCAACTGATGTTTTTTATCGTTTAGTACAATAATTTATTCTACAAAGGTAGTGATATTTAGAATTAAACAATAGCAATTTTTGGGTTGTAGTATTAGTGCGAAATTATTACATTTGTTCTTTCTTGTTAAAGGCAAAATTTATGATAGACGAAATTAATTATAAGCGAATAGAAAAGGCTATTAAGTATTTGATAAACAATTATAAGCTACAGCCTAGTTTAGATGAGACTGCCGAATATATAGGAATGAGTAAATTTCATTTCCAGCGCATTTTTTCTGAATGGGCAGGAGTTACACCTAAACAATTTTTGGAGCACCTAACAGTAGAGGCTCTAAAAAGTGAGATACTAAAAACGCGTAACTTACTAGATGCCAGTGGGAATGTTGGTTTATCGACTCCTTCTAGGGCTTATGACTTAATGGTTAAGATCGAAGCTATGACTCCTGGTGAATATAAGAAGATGGGGAAAGATTTAGATATTACCTATGGAACTGGAGCAACACCATTTGGGCTAGCTTTTATTGCTACCACTAAACGTGGAGTTTGTTCACTTGAATTTGTGGACAATGATCTTGACGAGGTTTTGGATGACACGAAAGCGATGTGGCCTCAGGCTAGCTTTAATCGCGATGATAGTGTTGCAAAGAAAAATCTTGATCAAATATTTAGCAATAATAAACAGGAATTAAAGCTACTTCTTAAGGGTACTCCATTTCAAATACAGGTATGGCGCGCCCTTTTAAATATAACAAGTGGCAGTCTTGCTAGTTACTCAGAGGTAGCGATGATGGTTAAAAAGGAAAATGCAGTTCGAGCAGTAGCTTCAGCTGTCGCTAAAAATCCTATTGGCTACATAATCCCTTGTCATAGGGTAATACGAAGAGAAGGGATGATAGGCCAATATCATTGGAGCCCTGAAAGAAAGCAATCTATAATTGGCTGGGAGGCCAGCTTAAGAGAATAGTAGGCTTGTAGCAACCTACTTTAATCCTAGTGCTTGTAGTACTTCTGTTCTATAACTCTCGGAAATGGGAATCGTAGTTCTTCCAAATATTATAGTATTTCTTTCTAGTACTTTTACCTTTGAAGTATTTACTATAAATGAGCGGTGTACTCTTTTGAATATGTTAGTTGGAAGAGTAGATTCTATGCCTTTTAGTGTTGAAAGAGTTTTAAGGTAGGAGCCGTCTGCTAGGGCTATCGAAACATAATCTCGCATAGATTCTAGATATAATATCTCGCTATAATATAGTTTAATTAAACGATAATCTGACTTAACTACCAAATAATCATCACTCTCAGGTGCCTTCACATCACCTAGTATTCGCTTAACTTTATCTACGCATCGAGCAAAACTATCATAACTTATTGGCTTTAAGAGATAATCCACTGCATCTACTCTAAAACTTTCTAAGGCATATTGTGAAAAAGCTGTTGTGAATACGACTTTTGTGCGAAACGTATCAATATATGATGCTAATTCTATACCAGTCATAGCTGGCATTTGTATATCAAGGGATAATAAATCTGGCTGTTCTCGTTTTATAGCCTCGAGAGCAAGGATAGGAGAATTATAGGCTCCTATTAATTCTAGTTTTTCGTTCTCTTCTACGTATGACTTTAATAGAGCTAGGGCTAGTGGCTCATCATCAACTATTATGCATCTAATCATTATTTCCTGTATTTATTATTAATACTGCTTCATAGTACTTCTCATTGGAGTTTATCTTGTAGCTGTGGCTATGAGGGTAGATAAGTTCTAGTCTTCGTCGCAGATTTACAAGGCCGATTCCTGAGCCACTACGATCATCCTGTGTTTTAGGATAGTTACTATTTTTACAAATAAATATTATTTCACTCTCTACAACAGTTAGCTTTATATCTATAAATGACTCATCTTCATTACTTACCCCATGCTTGAACGCATTTTCAACAAGCGAAATAAACAATAATGGAGCCACTCTTACACCTATGATATTACTAGGGAGATCTATATTAATCCTTACACTATCTGAAATACGCAGTTTCATTAATTTCGAGTAATTCTCTAGAAACTTTACTTCATTTTCCAATTCTACTTTTGGTAAATCAGACTCATATAATTGATACCTTAGTAAATCGCAGACATTTAATAAGGAGGACTGAGCTGTTTTAGGTTGAAATGCGATCAATGCATAAATATTATTTAGTGCATTAAATAGAAAGTGGGGATTTAATTGATTCTTTAGAGATGCTAATTCCATCTCTTTACGCATCATTTCAGACTCATTAATTTTCTTTTGAGTATCGAACCATTTTGTTGTCATTTTAACACTTAATGATGGCGCGATGACCAGAATACTAAATAATATATGACCACCAAAATGTCTTCTTGGATTAAACTGTCTTGGAGGATCTTCTGTAAAATTAGTAACAAACTCCCCTAGCTCTCTCATTAGGAAATAAACTAGTGTAAATACGATTATATTACATAATACATAAGCCCAAACTCGCCTATTAAATAATAATTTCTCTACTAATAAAGAGTAATTTAGATAGAAAAGCGACACATACAAGATATTTGGGACTAAAGCGGCAAGATTAAAATCTCGTCCCATCATCGTTCCGTAAGAGAATATTACTGTAAATAAAGTTACCCATATAGATATATGCAAAATAGCTGTTCTATACTTTACAGGAATAAAAGTATTTAGTTTGTCTAATAGCTTCATTTTCTTTCATTTTCAGCAAAGATATATGATAATATCAACAAGTACAATGGTTTATCGACAGAATACAAACTTTTGCCGACAGAATCCTATTTTTAGGAAAATATGGTGATTCGTAGATGATTTTACGACAAAATCGTGGATTTATGCCTATTGGTCGAGAGAAATTAGGTATTGGTCGAATCTACTTGAATCACGTTTTTATCGAATATACTTTTGCATTAGTAACAAATAAAAAAACAGATATGCAAAAATTAATTCTAAGCACACTCTTAATGATCTCCATCATTAGTGCTAATGCACAAGAGAAAATAACTCTGACCTTATCAGAAGCCATAGAGATGGGTATTAGTCAAAATTTTGACCAGCAAATACTAGACATTACTCTCCTAAGTACACAAGAGAGTCTTGCCCAGTCAAAACGAGATCTTCTACCTGAATTTAATGCTCAACTCTCACAGGGAATCTCAAATATAAATACTAATGGTAATTATAGTATTAATGCATCAGCTACCCTTTGGAGTGGAGGAATGAAAATGAATACTATTAGACGTTCGACACTAGAATTAACTAAGGCGGATGAACAAATCATAGCTGCACAGAATAATTTAGCAATATCGATTATTAACACTTATCTGCTAGCAGTAATGAATGAGGACCTTTATAGGTACCAAGAAAAAGTATATGAGATTAGTAAAGTACAGGCCGTATTAGGTGAAAGTAAATACAAAGCTGGAGATATCTTGGAAAGTGAATATCTTCTATTGAAAGCACAGGCAGCTAGCGATGCTAATTCCCTAATTAATAGTAAAATAGAAAGAGATAACGCTATAGTTGAGTTAAAAAATCTCTTGGTAATAGACCATACAATAGAGTTGAACGTAAGTAATTTACAAGAAGATATTACTATTGACAAGATGCCTCTTCCAAGTCTTGATGAACTCATAAATATTACAATGGAATGGTTACCAGAATTAAAGATGGCAGAATACTCTCTTGAGATAGCTAATAAAGATGTGGATATAGCAAAAGGTGCACGAATGCCAACTCTGTCTCTAAATGGTTCTTTGGGAACTACATATAATAACACGTACAATCAAAACTGGAGTAATCAAGTTTGCAATAATAATGTAAACTCTGTATCCCTTACTCTAAGTATCCCTCTTTGGAATAAAGGTAAAACGAATTCAAATATCAAGCAAGCTGAATATGTTGCAGAACAAGTAGCTATAGAGAAAGAAAAAACTGAATTCGAACTAAGAAATCAATTAGAAAAAGAGTACAATAATACACTTGCGCTTGAACAACGTACGAATGCTACGAAAGAAAGCTGGCAAGCTTATGAGGAAACTTTTAGAGTATTCTCAGCACAATTCACAGAAGGAGCTATAAGCACTACTGACTTATTACAGCAGCAAAACAATTATATATCCGCATTAAATAATTATATGCAAAGTAAATATAACTACATACTATCACGTAAGGTGCTAGATGTATATATGGGAGTACAAATCGAATTATAAAATATAAAAAATAAAGAAAATGAAAAAGAATAAGAAATGGATTTTTATCCTTCTTGCCATAGCAAGTATAGGAGTAACAGTAAAATGTACATCATTTGGAAAACAAACTGGAAGTGAAGTTCGCACAAGCAAAGTTTATAATAAGGAGTTAGAACTCAATATCATGTCTACTGGAAGCATCCAACCTGTTGAGATGGTAGAGGTCGGAACCCAAGTATCAGGAATAGTTGAGAAAATATATGTGGACTACAATACTGAAGTAAAAGAAGGTCAGCTATTAGCTGAGTTAGACAAACTTACACTAAATGAAAGAGTTCGTCAGGCTCAGGCTTCATTAGACAATGCAAATAGCAATGCCTTATTCGCAGAGCAAAATTATGAGCGCACAAAACGTCTATACGAGCAAGATGCTGCAACATTAGCGAAATTAGAGGAAGCTGAGAATAGTCTTAAAACATCAAGATCCCAAGTTATCTCTGCACAAGCAGACTATAATCAATCAATGGTAAATTTATCTTACGCTGATATTTACTCTCCTATCTCTGGTCGAATCCTAAATAAAGCCGTAGAAGAAGGACAAACAGTCGCTGCTTCTTTCAGTACCCCTACCCTTTTTACTATCGCAAATGATCTAAAAAAGATGCAGGTAGAAGTAGATGTAGATGAGGCTGATATAGGGCTAATTAAAGTTGGACAAAATGCGACTTTCACTGTCGATACATATCCAGGAGAAGAATTTAAAGGTACAGTTTCACAAGTGCGCCTAGAGGCTGTTGAAAGTTCAAACGTAATTACTTATACTGTGATCGTAGATGCTCCGAATCCTGACGAGAGACTTTTTCCGGGTATGACAGCTAGTATTACTATCACTACGCAGTCCCCTGAAGGTGTATGTATCCCTGCTGAAGCGCTATATTTTACACCAAATGCAGAATCTCTTCCTCAATTTACCATTATAAATAAAGCTAAAACTGATACTAAAATCTGGTTTGTAAGAGGAGAAGAATTAATTTCTAAAGACGTAAACGTTGGAGCTTCAGATGGTGTAGAAACAATCATTATAAGCGGTATAGAAATCGGTGAAACTTTAGTTACAGGACTAAAACCTAAAGAAATAAAGAATGAAAAGAATAGCAATGGCTTATTCCCTGCCCCTTCTGGCAATAAACCTCCAAGAGGATCAATGTAAAAAATTATAATATGAAAGAAGTATTAAAAATAGATAAATTAACAAGAACTTTCACGATGGGTTCGGAAAAGGTACACGCACTACGTGGTATATCATTTTCAGTTGAACAAGGTGAATTTGTCTCTATAATGGGAACAAGTGGTTCAGGAAAAAGTACATTATTAAATATTCTAGGATGCTTAGACCAACCTACGTCTGGAGAGTATTTAATCGACGGTATATCGGCCCTTACTCAAAGTGATGCAGAGTTATCAATGATTAGGAATCGTAAAATAGGCTTCGTTTTCCAGTCTTATAATCTTTTAGTGAGAACTACAGCCTTAGAACAAGTAGAGTTACCACTGTTATATAATCCGAGCATTGGAGCTAAGCTGAGAGGTGAAAAGGCACGCTATGCTCTTGAGCAAGTAGGTCTAGCAGATAGAATGGGACACTTCCCTAATCAGCTTAGTGGAGGTCAACAACAAAGAGTTGCTATAGCTAGAGCACTTGTAAATGACCCTGTAATGATACTCGCAGATGAAGCTACAGGAAATCTTGACACTAGAACCTCTTATGAGGTGATGTCTTTATTTCAAGAATTAAATTCGAAGGGTAAAACCATTTGTTTTGTTACCCACGAGAGTGATATAGCAGCCTTTACCTCGCGTTCTATCCGACTTAGAGATGGATTAATAATATCTGATCAAAAACTAGTTCCTACTTCAGCTTCTAAGGCATTAGCAGCGCTACCAATACACGAAGATTATCAATTATAAAAATAGAAAATTATGAAATGGTATAACTATATAGTCATAGCTTATAAGGCATTAATCAGAAATAAAACGAGAGCGATACTTACAATGTTAGGTATAATAATAGGTATAGCCTCTGTTATCTCCGTTATGACTCTAGGAGAAGCATCTACAAACGATGTGAGAAACGAGATCGCATCCACTGGAACAAATATGATAATTATCTCTCCTGCTGCCGAAGACAAAGGAGGAGTAAATATGGGGAGAATAGCCCAGACCCTCTATCCTGCCGACGTTGATTTTCTACGAGAAAATTGTGAATACATAACTGCAGTATCACCTGTTGTTAACTCGTCAGGACAAGCGATTTACGGAGCAAACAATGCACCTACTACATTAAATGGCGTCGATGTTACATTTCCGCACATCAAACAGCTAGCTGTTGAAAGTGGTATATTTTTCTCAGAAAGAGACGTACAAACACTTGCAAAAGTATGCGTTGTTGGTAAAACCATAGTAGACGAATTATTTGATGGAAAAAACCCTATCGGAGAATATATCCGTTTCAACAATATTCCTCTTCGTATCATCGGAGTCCTAGAACCTAAAGGACAAAATGCTATGGGTAATGACCAAGACGATATAATCTATGCGCCATACACTACAGTCCAAAAACGTTTTCTAGCCATAGATTACTTTCACGGGATTTATACAAGTGCAGAAAGTGAGGAATTATCGGATGCAGCTGTGGCAGAGATCGAATTAGCTATGCGAATGTCTCATAAAATAACATCAGCAGATGAAGATGACTTTGATATATTTACGCAAGCAGAGATGCTTTCGATGATAAATAATGTAACAGGTATTTTAACCACATTACTAACCGCTATCGCAGCAATATCACTTATCGTAGGAGGCGTCGGAATTATGAACATAATGTACGTTACAGTTACAGAAAGAACCCGTGAAATCGGACTACGTATGTCCTTAGGAGCACAGAAAAAGTTTGTTCTTAAGCAGTTTCTTACTGAAGCTATTATCCTTTCACTAATAGGTGGTATAATAGGAATTATAATCGGTGTTATAATCAGCACAGCAGCTGGTAGTATATTAAACTGGGATATTGCCATTAGTCCAATCACACTTCTTGCAACATTTCTAATTTGCTTCCTTGAAGGACTATTCTTTGGTTGGTATCCTGCAAAAAAGGCCTCAAGTTTAGATCCGATAGTAGCTTTAAGATACGAATAATGTCGTTTAATGCATAAAGAGACGAAAATAGTTAGTATATTTGTGTAAATAATAAACAAACACGAATATGAGACTTAAATTATTAATTCTAAGTATCTTGATACTTGTTGCGCAACAGAGTTTTGCACAGAACGAATATAGATATCAAAAGCAGGTCCAAAGAAAGTATTTTGGTACGATTGGATTTGAAGGAGCCATACCAGAAGCTGGAAATAAAGTACACGATGGACATATATCGATGATCAGTATTAATGGTTATAAATATGGTCAATTTTTCATCGGAGCAGGAACAGGATTAAAATATTATTTTAACACAGGCGGACTAGTTATTCCTTGGCATGCACATTTCAGAGCAAACCTTATGAAAACAAAGTTTTCTCCTTTTTTACTAGTAAACGTTGGATATAATACGGGTATAAATGTGGTAGATACAGGAGTATTATTAGAGCCTGGCGTAGGTTTCTCATTTGAAACTAATTCAGGATTTGCTATTGACCTAACAGCAGCTTACCTAATAGAGCAGGTTTATGGTACGGAATACGAAAAGAGTTTAAATATAAAATTAGCTTTAAGATTCTAAATACTATGAGAAAAGTTATATTATTCATAGCTATTAGCCTTGATGGATATATCGCTGATAAATCAGGGAGCGTCCATTGGCTCTCTGGGGACGGCTCAGACCCTGAAAATATGGGGACTTATGGTGATTTTATAAATACTATAGATACAGTTGTACTTGGTTACTCAACATATAATCAAATCATAACTGAATTATCACCCACTAAATGGGCCTACGAGGGAATGAAGAGCTATGTGATAACTCATAGGGAAATTAAAAGTGAGAATAATGAGATAATCATAACTAGCCAGACTCCGGAGGAATTAATAAGAGAATTAAAGCAACAAGAGGGAAAAGATATCTGGATTTGTGGTGGAGCTAGCATAGCAAATCAACTCATAAAGCATAGACTGATAGATCGCTTCCAGATAAATATTATGCCTACTATACTAGGAGGTGGAATAAAACTATTTGAATCTCAAGAGGAAGAAACTCAACTAAAACTGATAGAAACTATTAGTTATAACGGTATAATTGATAGTATTTATGAGCTTCGATAATATAAAGCGCTGTAGTTGGCCAAACCTAGAGAAAAACCCTATTTATATTGAATATCACGATAATGAATGGGGTGTAGAATCTCACGATGACCAGTATCTATTTGAGATGCTAATCTTAGAGTCCTTTCACTGCGGCTTATCTTGGTTACTAATCTTGAAGAAACGAAATGAATTTATTCGTGCCTTTGATAACTTTGATGCAAGAATTATAGCTAATTACGATGAAGAAAAAATAGAGCTACTAATGCAGGATACAGGCATAGTCCGTAATAAAGCTAAGATTCTAGCTACCATAGCAAATGCTAAAGCCTTTTTAAAAGTACAAGAAGAAATAGGCTCATTTGACAAATATATATGGTCATTTACCGAAGGTAGAGTTCAGTACGGAGATTTTAACGATATGGTGACTACAAATTCTCTCTCTGATAAAGTAGCTAAAGATCTTAAGAAACGTGGATTTAAGTTTATGGGATCGGTTACCACCTATTCTTTTCTAGAAGCCATCGGAGTTATGAATAATCACGCCTCAGACTGCTTTAGAAGGCGCCGCTAACTAAAGTATTTCTTCTACAAGCAATTCATTGGCAGTGTACCGCATAAAAATAAAATTATTGTTGTCCAATTAAAACAAATATTCAATTACAATTCACAGCTAGGGATATTTCTCTAGCTGTTTTCAAATGCGATTTTCACATCTAAGTCCCCTTAGCTAAAAGATTAAACTTTGGGTTGACGCCATATTTTAGGTCATTTCAGCCGAGGCACTTCGCCTGAAATGGGGATAATATTCAATTAATACAAAAAAAAGCCGATGAAAAATCACCGGCTTTTATATTTAATCATATTTAATAATATGATTGTATTTAAAATTACTTCTTAATCATTACTGACTGTGCAGCGAAAGCTTTCTTAACATCAACTTTAGATACAGATGGGTTGTTAGAGAAAGCAGAAGTCATTCTTGTACCAACCTTCTCGATAGAGTAAGGACCTAAGTGTGAAGGGAAGAAACCTCTATAATAAGAACCTGAACCATCAGTTACAGAACCAACTACCCAGTAACCTTCAGCTCTGAAAGATTTACCATCCGTTAATTCGCCTTCGTAGTGAGATACAGTAGCTTTACCATCCTTGTCTAATAAGTTAACTGTTAACATAGGGAAGTTACCACCTACTAAGTTATGATCTTCTGATCCTTCGATAGAACACTCAGCAGAGATACTTAAGTCTACTAGATCTGCTGCACCGATGTTAGCATCTTCCATAAATGGGAAACCTGACATTATGTCCATAGAACCAAGTGGGCTAGTTGTAAGTTCGTATGATAATACATCTTCGTCAACGAAAAGTGCTAGCTGTGTAGCTACGTCTCCATTATCTACGTCATTCCAATCAGGAATAAGACCTGTAAGGATGAAAGTAGGAAGGTTTGTTCCGTCATTTAATACTAGACCTTCGCCATCTTCTAATCTGTGAACGATTACATCTATATAAGTCTCTTCGTCTACGATTTGTTCGATTTGACCTATAGAATCATCCTGGAAATAGTGAGTACGAGTAGCAACTAGCGTCCAAGTACCTAGGTAATCATCATAAGTAGCCTCGAAAGGTACCTCGATAGTGAAAGAAACAGTAGCAGCTTCTGAAGCTAAATATTCCTTGCTACCTGCTTCAGGTAAAGCCTTGATTTTCACCTCATAAGTACCAGGAGTAGCTTGAGTGATAGCAACTGAAGTCTCAGTAGTTTCTGTTGGAGTAGTAAGGTAGTTGTACTCATACGAAGCTGCATTTTCAACAGCGTTCCAAGTAATAGTAGCTACTGTTCCATCAACTGTAACTGAAGCTACTGGTGTAGCTAAAGCTACTGGATCTGCGCCTTTAGGTTCTTCACAAGAAAAAGCTAATGAAAGCGCACTTGCGCAAAGTAAAATTAAAGATAATTTTTTCATTTTTTTATAAATTAATTAGTGAGTTAATATTCATTTTAGTAATGACAAATATAAGTATAAAATGTTTAAATTACAAAATATATCTACGATTTGTTAGTAAATTTTTACATCCTCTGTGTTATTCAGAACAGCAAATCCATTCTTTGCTAGTGCTGCCATCTCATCCTCTCCAGGGTAAATTTTTACTGGAGCGATAAATTCAACCATAGAGCTTAACTGCTTCATTAAGCCTTTACCATAGGCTATTCCACCTGTAATTAAGACAGCATCTACCTTACCTGAAAGAGCTGCTGCTTGTGCACCTATAAACTTAGCTACATTATAGATATAAGCATCAGCTACTAAAATAGCCTTCTGATCTCCTGCAGCCATTCTCTCTTCTACTTCGATGAATGAGTTTGTACCTAGGTGAGCTACTAAGCCACCTTCGCCACATATCATCTTCTTTATCTCAGCTGGTGAGTATTTACCTGAGAAACACGCATCTGCTAACTGCTGAGCAGGGAAAGTACCTGAACGCTCGGGGCTAAATGGACCTTCACCTGAAAGTGCATTATTCACGTCCACTACTTGACCTTTAAGGTGAGCTCCAACAGATGTTCCTCCTCCTAAGTGAGCTACTACTAGATTAAGATCTTCATAATTCTTACCTACCTCACGAGCATATTGCTTTGCTATAGCTTTTTGATTTAGTGCATGGAATATAGATATCTTTGGAAATAGTGGGTGCCCGCTTAAGCGTGCGATATCGGTCATCTCGTCTACCACAACAGGGTCAGCGATAAATGCTCTACAGTTTGATATCTCGGTAGCCATAGAGTTAGCTATAATAGCACCAAGATTACTTGCATGCTCACCATATTTACCTGAGCTTAGGTCAGCTAACATAGCTTCATTTACTTCATATACTCCTGATGAAATAGGTCTTAATAAACCTCCTCTACCAACTATAGCTGATAACTGATCCTTGCTTATATTATTTTCAGATAAAGCTGCCTCGATAGCATCTTTCCTGAATTGATACTGGTCAATAATCTTTGGAAAAGCCGAAATCTCTTCTGAGGTATGTCTTAGAGTCTTAGTAAATAACTCATTTTCATTTTCAAAAACAGATATCTTAGTTGAAGTCGAGCCAGGGTTAATTGCTAAAATTTGATTCATATTTTTAATTATTTTGCAGATAAAGCTGCTAGTGCGATAGAGTTAAGTTTTGTCTCTATGCTATCTGCTCTACTTGAAAGTACGCAAGGAGCTTGAGCACCAGCTACAAGAGCTGCTTGTTTTACATCTTTACTTAATTGTGTATTTACCTTATAAAACACGTTTGCTGACTCTATGTTAGGGAACATTAGACAGTCTGCATCTCCTGCTACAGGGCTCTTTAGTTTCTTAATCGCTACTGCTTCAGCTGAGATAGCAACATCTAGAGCTAAAGGACCATCTCCAAGACATCCTGCGATTTGACCTCTGTCTGTCATCTTAGAAAGGATAGCAGCGTCAACACAAGCAGGCATAGAAGGTAACATCTGCTCAGTTGCAGTAATAAATGCAACTTTTGGACAATCGATATCTAATGCCTTTGCTGTTTTAACTAGATAATTCGTGATCGCTTCTTTTTGCTTTAAGTCTGGTGCTGGGATAACAGCCATATCACCAAGAATAATTAGCTTGTGGTAGTTTGGATTTTCCATAACACAAACGTGGCTTAGTACTGCTTTTGGAGGCAGTAAACCAGTTTCTTTGTTAAGGATGGCTCTCATATATTTATCTGTAGAACAAAGTCCCTTCATTAAAAGGTCACCTTCTCCACTTTTAACTAATGCTACTGCTTGCGCTATAGCCTTTAACTCATTCTTATTATCAATGATAGTAAAGATAGAAGGATCGATACATTCTTCTTTACATACTTCATTGATTTTATCTTCGTCTCCTACAAGAGTAGCTTCTACGATTCCTAACTCCACTGCTTTATGAGCAGCACTAATAGTATGATCGTCGATTGCCCAAGCACAGATAAGACGTTTTTTATCTTTCGAACGAAGTAATTCAAAAATTTGATTGAAATTTGTAATCATTGTATTATGTTTTTTATATTTATTTTTCTTATATATTCTAGATAATTAAACTAAAGAGAAAGTGTCTCTAGCTATTACTAATTCTTCATTTGTAGTAACAGTCATTACTTTTACCTTTGAAGAATCTGAAGTAAGAACCTTGTCTTCACCTCTTACGCCATCGTTATTTGCATCTACAAAATCAACTCCTAAGTAAGAAAGAGTCGAGCAAATTTCTTTTCTTGAATTCGCATCGTTTTCTCCGATTCCACCTGTGAAGATGATTAGATCTACTCCACCCATTACAGCACTATATGCACCGATATACTTTCTCACTGAGTGTGCAAACATATCCATAGCTAGAGCGGCTCTTTGATTTCCTTGTGCAGCTGCTTGCTCGATATCGCGACAGTCTGAAGAAACACCTGATACTCCATGGAATCCACTCTTCTTGTTAAGAAGTGCATTAATTCCATCTGTATTTAAACCTTCTTTTTCTTGTAAGAAGAAGATTACACCTGGGTCTACATTACCACAACGTGTTCCCATAACGATTCCTTCAACTGGAGTGAAACCCATAGAGGTATCTACAGATTTTCCGTTATGAATAGCTGCCACTGAACTACCATTTCCTAAATGGCAAGTAATAACCTTTGAATTATTTATATCTAATCCTACTAAATCGCAAGCCTTCTGCGCAACAAACTTGTGACTTGTTCCATGGAAACCATAACGACGTATTTTATATTTGTCATAGTACTCGTAAGGGATCGCATACATATAAGATGATGCAGGCATAGTTTGGTGGAAAGAAGTGTCAAAAACAGCTACTTGCTTAACCTCTGGCATTAGTGTCTTAATAGCTTGTATACCTAATAAGTTCGCTGGGTTATGTAGCGGAGCTAACTCACAAAGTGCCTCGATTCCTTTAATAGCATTATCATCTACTAAAGTAGAGATAGGGAAAGTTTCTCCTCCATGAGCGACTCTATGTCCTACTGCCTCTATATCATTTAAAGACTTTAAAACTCCCCACTTTTCATCTGTTAATAAACCTAGTACGGATTTAATACCATCTGTGTGGTTTGGAATAGGTTGTACTAGTTCATTTTTTGTGCCATCACTCAACTTGTGAGTTATAACACCTTCGTCAAAGCCAATTCTCTCTACAAGCCCTTTTGCTAATACAGAATAATCTTCGTGGCTCTTCATATCTAACACCTGATACTTTAGAGAAGAGCTTCCACAATTCAATACAAGAATAATCATCGTTTTTTTTATATATTTTTATTAAAATTTTACTTTCTTACAAAACGTAGCAAAGTTATACATTTTTATATGATTTTCTACAAAAAATCTTATCTTGCGAATAAAATATTGAAAGAATGAGGAGAGAGCACATAATACCACTATGTAGTATAGTATTTTACATACTTGCCTATTTTTACACATTTAGTCCAGTCTATCTAGTAGATCCTCCATTAACTCACTGTTATATATGCGATTATGCTCTGATAACATCTAAGGGTAGGCTTAAAATAATAGCAAAATCATCGGACAATATAGGAGTCGTATTTTATAGCAAAGAGATCTCAACTGAGCGTCTTTCTTTACCAAAGAACGGAGATACTCTTAATTTTAAGAATGTTTTTTATAAAGAAATTAAGAATTTCAATAACGAATTCGATTATAAAAAATATATGGCGAGACAAAATATTCACTTTCAGGCTTATTTTTCATTGTCAGATTATAGCGTAAAACGAAGGAGTGATAACAACGATTTAATCAAGGATAGACTAAACTACATACTAGGGAGCAGTAATAACTTTTCTATAGCCCTAGCCTTAAGTACGGGAGAAAGAAAATACCTACCAGAGGAAATAGTAGAAAATTTTAGATTAAGTGGTACTTCCCATCTCTTAGCACTATCAGGCTTTCACCTTGGTGTATTATACCATTTTCTTCTCTACATTCTTTTTATTTGTAGTGGAAACGACGAGCGTAGATTACTCAGGAGTATATTTATCTTAGTGCTATTATGGTCCTATGCCTATTATACAGGCTTGAGTCCATCTATTTTTAGAGCCATATTAAGCATTAGTGTCTTTGAGGCAGCAAAGTTACTAAGTAGAAAAAAACATCCCGTCACAGCGCTCTCACTCAGCGCGATAATTATACTACTGGTAGACCCTAATTATGCACATAGCACTGGATTTCAACTTTCATTTAGCGCTATGCTTGGAATTATATTAATATACCCTACCCTTCTTAAAAAGCTAGATCTATTAAAAACTAATAAGCTAATAAATTATATTTGTAAGGCAGGTTTCCTGAGTATCTCTTGTCAAATCTTTACTGCCCCCTTAATCTTAATGAATTTTGGAAATTATAATCACTACTTTTTATTTGCTAACATTCTTTGTATGCCACTAGGGAGCATCATTATACCTATGATTCCTATAACGATAATATGCAGCTATCTGCCTTTTGTAGACAAGATAACTGCATATATCCTAAATTTCCTAGTATCTTTACTAGATTATATAATATTTATCCTCTCAGAACTGAACGCGACATTTTCTTTCCGATAGGAACACTTATTCCTAAATGAACACCTATGTGGGAATGATCTATAGGAATTAACTGAGGCGTATAACTAAAGCTTATATAATCAGCACCGATAAAGAAGTTCAAGCCTCCACTTGGCATCAAATTTATCATAAATCCGATACTTTCTTGGATATTTAAGCAAGAATAAGAAAGTGTTACATTAAACCAGTCTTTTGGCATATATCCCCAAGAAAATGTTAGTTCGTGGAGTGGTAAATATTTATTCATTTCATAAGAATAAAGAATACCAACATTCATTCTGTCCTCTTTTAGGAAAGAGTAGTTTAGACCAGCATATATAGTAGCGTTTAGGGACTGAACTAAATTCTTTGTAGCTCCTTGCGGAGTAAATGATGCTAAATCAAGTAACTCATCGGTAATATTATCTACTTGTTCTTTTATTACATCTCCTGGTTTATCGAAGGTTAGATTTTCAAATCCTTTAAAATTCACATCTACTTCTTCTGAAACAGCATTTATTATCTGATTTTTATCATAGGATATAAAACCTATATCTGTAATTGAAAAAGAGGCAGATAGACCATCAACAACAGTTCCCTCAGAAAGAGTATAGGTCGCTCCGATGTCAAACCCTAAACCATAGCCTATTATACCTATTTTTTTAGGGTCTATTTCCAAATGATCGATATATCCGTCACTATCAGTGCTTACATCAAAGGCATTACCTATTATAGTGCCTGACGCAGAGGAGCTTATATTCCAAGCATCTGATCCTAGTTTAAGATTAATATTGTTTATTCTCAAGTCACTATATGCCAAACCAGCTAGAAATTTAACTTTTGCCCCTACTCTTAAGCCTTTTACAGCGGATATATTCTTAGAAGCACCTATTGCTATTTGATTATAAGCATTAACACCTACTGCGAAATTATTTATATTATACTCTGTTGGGTCTCCTTGCGATCCTAACTTTAAGAACTCCATTAACTCTTTTGGATAAGTTGTATTCATGCTTGCTCTCAGTGTCCAATCAACTGTCCAAAACATATCTGATTTTGGAGAATACCATCCAAAATTAGTAATATCTATATCTGCTTTAACATTTAAATAGGCATTCTTCGGAAAATTATCAAGAAATTGACTTGAAGTCACATCTCCGTGTAGAAAAGTCCCTAACTTACCATTATCAAGTGGAAATAAATAATGCTTCGCTCCTAGGTTACCCTCTGTTTGTATCTTAAATGATCCAATTACAGGCAGACTATAATAACCGTGCAGTGGAGCAAATGCAGGATTTAATCTATGTCTTAAATTATTATTTTCTACAAAGTAAGCACTCTTTAATGAGGTCTGAGCCTTTAATTGGTAGTGGCCTAAACTTACTAGAAACAAGGAAACGATTAAGTAAAAATATATTTTTGTTGTTTTCATACTCTTAAATTTTAATTATTAAATCTCTAGCTCTATTCCTCCTTCAATCAAAGCAGACAGATAAAGCTGTACAAATGAGTCCTTGGTTATAGATATCTGAGTAAGATCTGCATTTCCTTGTATGTCTAATAGTAGCAGCATTGTCATTATTGGTTCTATTATCTGATTTTCTGCTAATGTTAATTTTAGACTAAACTCACTTGTTGCCACTGACCCATCTGGATTACAAGCATCTATAATTGCCTGAGGTACTTGGATATCCATAGGGTTACCATTTAAATCTAAGAATACTATATTTAATAACAGAGATAGAGGTAAATTTGATTTTGCCTCACCATTTAATGTAATAGCTGAACCAGAATTTAAGGTTTGGGTTATTTCTTTTGGAATATCGTTTATTTCTGATTCAAGACTTAAGTTGAATTCTCCTCCAAATTTCAAAGGGGCCTCTAGTTGATAAGACAATTTCACTTTGAAATCCTTATCTAACCTAACATCATGTATCGCTTCTACATTCGTATTGGCATCAAAATATATCCTAAGTTCATCAGGTAATTTAGTAATGAGAGCAGCGAGGTCTGCTTGGATGTTAGTATATCCAGGCAAAGAAGTATTATTTCCTAAAGCAAACTTAGTAATAGTTACATCTTCGTTAGGATCCGCCGCTGGTAAACTTAAAATAACATTACTTACCTCACTCCCTGGTACTACCTCACCGTCCTTATAAGCTACTATCGAGAATTTAGCACTGATAGGTATGCCGACATTAGATTCTATTTCTAATTTTAGAATAGGGTTATCTACGTCTAGTGTCAAGTTTTCTGTATTGATATTTTCAGGTAGCTCGACTGAAAATGGAACTATCTCTTCCATAGGATCGATTGAATAATCAATTATTCCGACAAAACGCGAGAATGATAAAGCAGGTATATCTATGTTTGATCTAAATTCTATATTTTGAGCTAAATTAGGGTTAATAGATGGCTTTAACACATATAGGTGCATATCTAGCACCACCTCTTCCTCGATATTAATAGGCTGTCCCATATTCTCTATATCTAAATTTAGAGCTACGACATTTAGATCCAAAATATTTAATGTTTTTGCACCTAGCAAATCTTCCTGTTTGATTTTCATAATACCATTTTGGATTCTTGCATCATCAAAAACAAAGATATCTGGGAAGGTTATGGTAGCTTCTAATGAAACTGGATTTACTCCTAGGTCTATGATAGGTTCTTCAAGACTCAGAGATAAATCTATTTGAGCGTTATTTAGATATACTGTTTGAATACTTTTTATCATCTCTACACCTTCGTCTACTGTGAATGATATCGGGAAGGTAGTAGAATAATCATAGCTATACTCACTAATCGAGACTGATGCTGCTCTAATAGTTGGAACTGTTATAACGATAGTAACTTCCTTATTCGGCAAATCTATGATATCTCCCGTATTTGTTTCTCCGCCCATTACTTCAAGTTCTCCCTCTACTGTAATTACTCCTTTTACTGAATAACTATTATTATCCTCTGGTCTGACTTGTGGTGTGATTATTAATCTCTCCACTAATAAATCTACGGTCAATCCAGTTTCACCTTTTAGCGTTACAGTATTATTTTCCTTATCATATTCATAATTAGGGGAGGTTTTTAGTATCAAGAATTCAGGAACTTTCACTATTATTCCTTTTGATGTAGAAGGATTAATTTCTATTCCAAGTAATTCATTTGGGATCTCAACCTTGATAATAGGTGTACCTTCTGGTACTATCTCTATCGTTCCTAGGTCTGCTATCTCTCCGTCTAGCAATATTTCGATTTCATGCTCTGCTCCTTCTGGCACATCAGTCAAAAATTGATTAACTGTAATGTCTGCATTACTTACCATTACATTTGAATTCGACTGTACCCTCAAAGTCCACTCTGTTATATCAGGAACTTGTTGTGCATTTTGGTCTGCTTCAACGATCGCATGGAATTCTATTTTAAGTATAAACTCTGTCGATAATTCGCCAGAAGTTTGTGACACCTTTGATAGATCTATTGATTGTACCTCATAGTCTAATTCTATCCCTGCTCCCGATAAACTAGCATTACGTAGGATAATCGCGTTATCCTGATTAGCCTCCTTTACTTTTATTTCTTCAGGGAAGATAAACTTGATGTATTCAAAATCAAAATTTACTCCTTCCATCATTTCTTTTGTTAACTTAAATGTAGATATCCCATTTTCTACCATATATACTTTATCTACTGACTTTATTTCACTAGGTAGCTGATAAATAGGTAAAGTTAATGTTTGCTCTAATTCAGTCTGAACCTCTAGTCTTAATGGAGGAGTTAGTCTCGTACTTGGACTTGGAGAAGGTTGAGAACTTAGCTGTACTACTCTATCAAACTCAAAGATATTTATATCAAGGTCGTCTACATTGATTGGGTCTAATCCTGTTCCTTGAGTGATTTGATACACCGTTCCATCTAAGGTAAGATCCTCTCCTATCTTTGGGAGTTCAAAGAAGAATTCATCGCTGATGTTTTGCGCTGCAGCTCCTATATTTCCTAAACTTGGAAAGTTTTCTGACAAATCGATGATGTCTTCCTGCGTAATAGCGAAAGAACCATCTTCATTTTCGATTAAAAAATCTAAGTCTAACGAATCTATCGCATCTCTAAAGAAAATAGAATCAGTAGACCCTAAAGGTATATGTAAAGAATCACCTCCAACAGTAATGGATGGGTCTAAGTTATCTAGGTCATAACTTTCATCGCAAGACGAAATCAACCAAGAAAACGTAGATATTAATGCTAAAATAATAATGTGTTTTTTCATGACTAATTATTTAATCTATTTCTATTTTACAAATATACATATTTTTGTGTAATTTGCCTCATCATTATTATATTTGCTGAAAATTTAATATTAAACACAATATGGGCGGAGTATTTGGTGTAATTTCTACACAAAAATGTAAAACAGATCTTTTTTACGGAACAGACTATCATTCTCATCTAGGAACAAAAAGAGGAGGAATGGCAGTGTATAATGGCGATGGTATTTTCGCTAGAGATATTCACAGCATCGAGAGTTCTTATTTTAGGATAAAATTCGAAGATGATTTAGTCAAATATACTGGCAAATCCGGTATCGGAGTAATTAGCGACACAGACGCTCAACCTATAGTTATCAACTCTCACCTTGGTCGTTTTGCCATAGTTACAGTTGGTAAAATAAACAACATATCTGAATTAGAAGCAGATATGCTAAAAAGGCACAAAAATTTCACAGAGCTTTCATCTGGAAAGACTAACCCTACTGAACTTATCGCTCAAATCATCACTGAAGGTGAAACATTTGCTGAAGGTATAGAGTTTGTTCAACAAAGAGTAAAGGGCTCTTGTAGTTTCCTACTACTGACTGAAGATGGTATAATCGCTTCAAGAGATTTATATGGTCGTACACCGCTAATCATTGGTTCTAAATGCACACTAGATGAGGCAAATGAGCAAGTTATGGCTCACGCAATAGCTACTGAAACTTGTAGCTTTTCAAACCTAGGTTACGAGCAATGTTATATAGTTGGTCCTGGAGAAGCTGTAAAGATTAGCCACGATAATATAGAGCAAATAGTTAAGCCAAAAGAGAAGATGCAAATTTGTTCTTTTCTATGGATATACTATGGCTACCCTGTAAGTAGCTACGAGAATATAAATGTAGACGACGTTAGATACTCTTTAGGTTATCAACTAGGAACTGAAGATCCAACAGAATTAGAGATAGTATCTTCAATCCCTGACTCAGGTACTTGTATGGCTATCGGATTCTCTGACGGTAAAAACATACCTTACAGATCAGCCGTTGTTAAATATACACCTACGTGGCCTCGCAGTTTTACTCCTGTAAACCAAAGTATGAGAGACCTAGTTGCAAAAATGAAATTAATTCCAAATAACTCGATATTAAGAGAAAAGAAATTAGTTTTTTGTGATGACTCTATTGTAAGAGGAACCCAACTAAGAGATAATGTAAAACACTTATATGACTATGGAGCTAAAGAGGTACACGTTAGAATTAGCTGTCCACCCCTAATCTTTCCGTGTGAATTCCTTAACTTCTCAGCATCACGTTCACCACTAGAGCTAATCTCTAGAAGGTATATATTAATGAAAGAAGGGGCTCACGATAAAAATATTGGTAAATACGTACAAAACACATCTACTGAATATAGCGAAATGGTAGATTATATCAGAAAGGAATTAAATCTAGCATCATTAAAGTTTAATTCTATTGACCATTTACTTAACGCGATTAACCTTCCAAAAGATAGAATTTGTACTCACTGTTTCGATGGTACAAGCTACGGACACCTATAATATTTAATGATTTATTTTGAACTAATAATTTTTTTTATTTATCTTTGTGAAGTAATGAAATCTTTAACCTAATAAAGAAAAAACTTCAAATCATTTAATATTGTATGAACATATTTGTATCAAGCCTGAATTTCAGAGCTAGAAAAGAAGACTTAATTGATCTTTTTTCACCTTACGGAGAAGTTAACTCTGCAAGAATTATTCTTAATCGCGAAACACGTCGCTCTAAAGGCTACGGATTCGTAGAAATGTCTGACGAAGATGGACAAAAAGCCATCAGCGCACTTAACGGATCAGAGCACATGGGTCGTACTATCAATGTAGCGATAGGAAATGACAGACCAGAGCGTCCAGAAAGAAACGAAAACGAGTTTTAAAAATATATAAGACTTATTAACAAAAAGAGTTCAGTAAATTTACTGAACTCTTTTTGTTTGTGACTTATCGAATATCCATCTCTTTAAGTAGGTGGCCTGCCCCTGCTACTTTTTCTATATAGAAGAGCACATAACGAATATCTAGTGATATGTTCCTACATATTTCTGGGTCAAAGGCTATATCGCTCATAGTTCCCTCCCAGACTCTATCAAAGTTAACACCTATTAATTCGCCATTAGAATTAATTATCGGACTACCTGAATTACCTCCTGTCGTGTGATTTGTAGCGATGAAACATACAGGTACAGAACCATTTAATTCCCATCTGCCAAAATCCTTAGATTCATATACATCTCTTAGTTCTTGAGGTATATTATAATCAAATATTTCTGGATTATCCTTTTGTATTATTCCTTCTAGCGTTGATACTGGCAGATATTGCACAGCATCTGATGGTCTATACCCTGCTACTTGTCCATAAGCTACCCTCAAAGTTAAATTTGCATCTGGATAAAACTGTCTATTAGGTTCATACTCCATCATAGCTTTCATATAGTCTCTATAGAATAAAGCTATGGTTTCCTTTAATTCATTAGCACGAGGGCTAATAGTATTCAGGTAATAACTATTAATACTTTCTGCAAAAATATATGCTGGGTCAGAAAGTAACTCACTAGATCTATTTTTCCAATCAGAAATAACCTCTAATACAAAATCCTTATCTAGATACTTTGAATTCGTATAGATCGCCTCACACCACTGCTGTACTGTTTCATATTTAGCGTACTCCTCTCTTATAAATTCAGGTATAAACTCCTCTGGAGCCGACTTGAGATACTCGCTAACTAAAGCTATAAACACTTCTTTATCTATATCAATATAATAATCCTTATAAAAATTTTCGACATAGCTACTTACATCCTCCCCATCATTCAGTCTATTTACCATAAGTCTTGCAAACCTAGGTAGTTCTATAGGATTAATCGCCTCTGAATAATAATCTAAACTCAGCGCATAGGGCTCTAGTGCCAACTCATACTTTTGAAGACTATCTACGACATTCTCATACTTTCCTCCCTTCGCCCAAGCCTTTAGCTTATTTTGATATAGTGTTTTTTTCAAAACAATATCATTCTTCTCAACACCTAGTACTTCTCCTTGCCACTTTTTCCAAGCATTTGCGACAGAAGCATTCTTTGACGAATATTGAATTCTCACAGCTTGATCCTTGTTCATATACTTCTTCTGTATATCTAAGATCATAGTTCTTAGTCCTATCTTAACAGGATTTGAGATCTGTGTTATATAACGTACTGCATCTGAGGTGATATACTCACGAGTTGTACCAGGGAAACCATAAATAAATGTAAAATCGCCTTCATTTACTCCCGTTGTAGATATAGGTAAGTATTTCTTAGGAGTGTAGGGTACATTATCTTCAGAATATTCAGCAGGATTATTATTCTTATCTACGTATATTCTAAAGATAGAAAAGTCTCCTGTGTGCCTTGGCCACATCCAGTTATCTGTGTCTCCTCCGAATTTACCGACTGCCGAAGGTGGAGCTCCTACTAGTCTAACATCTTTATAAACTCTATATACATAAAGAAAATATTGATTTCCATTATACAAAGGTGTTACCCTAGCAGAATAATGTTTCTTTCCTTTTAATGCCTTATCAATTATCCTCTCAGAGTTTTTATCTACTAGTTTAATTCTTTCTATCTCGCTCATATTAGGCTTGTATCCCTTTAAAACCTGATCAGTAACATCTTCCATATAATCTAAGAAGCTTACAGATAGTTCTGGGTTTGGAAGTTCCTCTTCCATATTCATAGCCCAAAAGCCATCCTTTAGATAATCGTGCTCAACAGAACTGTGTCTTTGAATTTGACCATATCCACAGTGGTGGTTTGTAATTAGTAAACCCTCTGATGAAATTAACTCTCCAGTACACCCTCTACCAAATAATACTACGGCATCTTTAAGAGAAGATTGGTTTACACTGTAGATATCCTCAGCTGTGAGATTTAGTCCTTTAGCTTGCATATCAGCTATTCTAGTTGAGATTTTTGAAGGTAACCACATACCCTCATCAGCACGTCCCGAAATGGGCAGTAAAGAGAGTGCGATTAGTAAAAATTTTATTTTCATATACTTAATTTATTTTGTTTCCATTACAAATGTAACATAATTTATATATATTTGTTAAACTAAAGTTAGTATTATGAATAATAATGTAAAATATCTACTTATCATACTTGGAGTGGCGGCAGGTGTCGCTCTATGTTGGTATCTAAGCTCTGTATTAATCTATGTTATCATAGCAGCAGTAATAAGCATGATTGCAAGACCACTCGTTAATCAGATAGTAAAAATTCACATCAAGAAATGGTCTGTGCCTAGATGGTTAGCTGCACTTTTTTCGCTAGTAGTGATAGGTAGTGTATTTCTGGGAATATTCTCACTCATTTCACCATTAATAGGAGAAATCGTTCAAACACTATCCAGTATAAATATCTACGCACTAGAATCTGATTTAAAGGGGCCTATAGGCGATCTAAATGAATATCTTCGTACTACTTT
>CAYJFD010000020.1:0-34188 GCA_964369605.1 uncultured Muribaculaceae bacterium
TTGCAACCTTTTTGGTGCTCGACTCCACCACCTTTTTATTCACAAAGGTGCGCAACCCCTCCACATAGCCATCCATAACCCTCTTCGGTTTTTTTACATCAGGAAATCTACGTTTGAACTCATCGCTATCCACTCCGTCGAGTAGAACCAGCATTTCGAGTTCGTTATAATCTTTCACAGGCTTTGAAACATCGAACGTAAAACCATAGTGCTTACCACACTGCTCAAACACATTTGAGTAGTGCTCCCAAAAGACCTCATTGCCCCAAATTTTTATCGCCCCCTCTTTGATTGTGAGGTTTTTATCTATAAGCTGAGAGAGATTTATATCCTTGACAACGCCTATTCCATTACACTTTGCGCAAGCCCCCTGAGCCTTATTGAACGAAAAGCTCGCCATACTCAGGTGCGGTAGTTTTGTTTTACAGTGTGGACAGGTGGTGTCCGAAAAATCGATCTCCTCCTCTTGGTCGAAACTTGGAGGAATCTCGCCACTACAATTTGGGCAAACTCTCGTTGCCAACTTTGCATACAATATACGTAGATAGGTGAGTACCTCGGTGTATGTACCCACAGTTGAGCGAGGATTTTTCGATAAGACCCTTTGCGCAACAGATATAGAGGGCGACAAACCCTCGATGCTATCCACCTGCGGTTTGTTGAGCCCATCAGTAACCAAACCCATCGACTCCATATATTGACGCTGGCACTCTCGTTGGAGAATATTCATCGCAAAGCTCGATTTTCCGCTCCCCGACACACCAGTTAGAGCGACCAATTTATACTTTGGTATCTCAATGCTTACCCCTTTGAGATTGTTTTCCCTTGCCCCTTTGACTACTATACATTTATCCATATTATATATCTCATTAAGTATAACCTTCTCTTAATATATATTCAATTTAAAAATAAGTTCACCATCTTCTATACCTTCAAAAGCAAAATTCATTTTCTTTAAAAGATTTATAGATGCAATATTTTCACTTTCAGCACCAGCTTTAATTGTTTTGACGCCTTGTGTTTTAAGTTCTTGTATTATCGATTGTAAAATCTCAGTCACATACCCTTGTCGTGCTTTATTTGGCGTTATCGTATACCCAATCCAACATAAATCATCTTCTCGTCTTAGATAAACATCACCAATAAGCTCATCTGTTTTACTGCATACTATCGCTAACTGAATCCCGTCATAGATTGACTTAGAATTTAGTAACTCTGTTCTATACTCCTCTTTAGTTAACCCTTTAAATCCTTGATATTTCATCCATTCTACATCATTACGATATATCATAAATTTATCTATGTCATTTTCACAGAACATACGGACATAGCATCGTTTTGAGGTAAAATTAATTGGAAAATTATCTATCGTACTTCTCATATTACATATACTGCTAAACTACAAAAAGCGTGTCGTACTGTCTATTTAGGGTCTGAATGAGTTATTTAGCGCATCAACCAATAAGGTAGCTTTCTTTACCACCTCTTCATTCTCTTGCACGGGGTTGTCATCTGTAAATTTAGCATAAACTGAACCCAAATTAATGGCATTGAGGTGATTGACCAGTATGTTTGAAGTCGAGAAAAAAGTGTCACCAATGGAGCGGAAACGATCTCAAAGTGCATTGGCGAGGCAATAATAACATTATCACACTCCTTAACGTAGCTATATATTTCGGTCATATCATCTTTTATCGAGCAACCATCTTTGTGAAAACAATATTTACAATCTTTACAAGGGGCAATATTTGCTCTGTAGGCATCAATATTTTTTTGTGTGCCCATCCTTTAATGGCGAGCCAAATAAAACAAGTGTTTTCATAAATTTTAATTTTGTAAATAATACTACAAAATTAATAATTATCTACACTTTTCCCTACTAATACAAACAACCTTCTCTTAAAAACAATCATCTCCAACTAGAGAGCTGGAGATGATGATACTTTTCTAAATGTTATATTCTTAACGATTAATGTTTGTTAAGGAGGTTTTTTAGTTTATCTTTTGCGTATGGCAGATCTATCGTTAGACGCTTTTTATTTGTACTTGGGAACTCGTACATAGCGTCAAGCATTATAGCTTCGCATATTCCTCTTAGACCCCTTGCTCCTAATTTTTGCTGGATAGCTGTCTCTACTATAAGATCAAGCACTTCAGGTTTAATTACTAGTGATATTCCGTCTAGTTTGAATATTTGAGTATACTGCTTTATTAGGGCGTTCTTTGGTTCTGTAAGAATTTTAAGAAGTGCCTCTTTATCTAGGGGATGTAAATAGGTTACGACTGGAAGACGACCTATAATTTCAGGAATCAGACCATAGGAGCGAAGATCTGCTGGAGTTAGGTACTTCAATAAATTTTCTTTATCTATTGATTCTAACTTTGACTGAGCAGCATAACCTACCACTTTTGTATTTAATCTCTGTGCGATTCTTCTCTCGATTCCTTCAAATGCACCTCCACATACAAATAATATGTCCTTTGTATTTACCTGTATATAGGCTTGGTCTGGATGTTTTCTTCCTCCTTGTGGAGCAACATTTACGATGCTACCCTCTAGAAGTTTTAGCATAGCTTGCTGTACTCCCTCACCAGAGACATCTCTAGTTATGGAAGGGTTATCACTTTTTCGTGAAATCTTATCTATCTCATCTATGAAAACAATTCCTCGTTGTGCACGCTCGACATTATAGTCTGCAGCCTGTAGTAAGCGCGTGATAATTCCTTCTACATCTTCTCCTACATAACCTGCTTCTGTTAAAACTGTTGCATCAACTATGGTGAAAGGTACATTTAGCATTTTAGCAACTGTCTTCGCTAGAAGAGTCTTACCTGTACCTGTTGCTCCAGCTATAAGGATGTTTGATTTCTCTAGATCAAGATCATCGCTTGACTTGCTATTAATTCTTTTGTAATGATTGTATACAGCTACAGATAAGAATTTTTTGGCTTCTTGCTGACCTATCACGTATTGGTCTAGAAACTCTGCTATCTGCATAGGTTTCAGCAGTAAACTATCTTCAGGGGCATTTGAGGCCTTCTTTGATTTATTTATAGCCTTTTGTCCTCCTAGGTATTCATCTACATAGTCAGATATAACACAAGCACATTCTACACATAGATGAGAGTCATTAAATGATAATAACATTTGTATCTCATCTTCGCTTCTTCCACAAAAAGCACAAATTTGAAGATCGTTATTTTTCTTTGCCATTCTTATTATTTAGCGCGAGTTAAGATATTGTCAACCATTCCATATTCAAGAGCATCTTTAGAAGTCATCCAAAAATCTCTATCTGCATCTGCAGTAATTTTTTTCATTGACTTTCCTGTATGCTCTGATAATATTTCGTATAGTTCTGTTTTTAGAGTTTTAATCTCTTTAGCTACGATTTCGATATCAGAGGCCTGGCCCTGTGCTCCTCCCATTGGTTGATGTATCATCACGCGTGAGTGTTTTAAAGCAGAGCGTTTCCCCTTTTCTCCCGATGCCAGGAGTACAGCTGCCATAGAGGCAGCCATCCCTGTACATATCGTAGCAACGTTTGGTGAAACAAGTTGCATAGTATCATAAATACCTAAACCAGCATAAACTCCTCCACCTGGAGAATTAATGTATATCTGGATATCGGCATTGCTATCCGCTGTTTCAAGAAATAATAACTGGGCCTGAATGATATTTGCAACATCACTATCTATAGGAACTCCTAAAAAGATGATTCTATCCATCATTAGTCTTGAAAAGACATCCATCTGAGCTATATTCAACTGACGCTCTTCGATAATGGTAGGATTTATGTATGCACTGGTAATAGCTGAGTACTTTTGTAAAGTAGTAGAGCTTATTCCTAGATGCCCTTTGGCATATTTTTCAAATTCAGACATGGTTTATTATTCTTTATGTTATATTATTAAGCTATAGGAGCCTCGTTCATTTCACGTAATTTTTCAGAAGTAATTTTCTTCTCTTTTAGAGTTACAACTGAACGTACGTACCCGATTACTAGATCCTCTTCAACCTTCTCATAGATTCTGCGACCTTCTTTCTCTTGAGATAGTAGGTTTTCTGCGAACTTATCTATGTGCTCTTGTGGAAGATTGCTCATTCCGTACATAGCAAACTGGTAAGCTGCTAACTGACGAGCTTTCTCCATCATAGCTTCTTTTGTTATCTCTAACTTCTGCTCTCTCATAATATATTGAGCGATAGTTTGCCAACGGAAATCTTTTAGGAATAGAGGGAAATCTTTCTCTATATCTTCCATTGAGAACTTACCTTCGTTCATCATGTATAACCAACGCTTCATGAAATCTTCTGGTAATTTGATATCTGTTAAGTTAATTAGGTATTCTCTAGCGTCTAACATAAATCTGTAGTCAGTCTCTTGAACTCCTTCTTCTTCCATTCTTTCAGTAAGTTTTGCATCAAATTCTTCTGCATTATTTACAACACCTTCTCCGAATGCTTGAGTATAGAATTCTTTACCTAATTTTGCACTTACAAATGTTTTGATCTCCTTAACTGTTAGGTTCCACATAGGTTCCATAGTAGCTAATTCTTCTTTCTTAACTTTTAACATAGCTGCTCTATCTGCCTCGTTAGGGAAGACTTCAACTGTGTTAATATCCATTGAATCTCCAACTTTCTTACCGATAAACATATCTTTAGCTAGTTGTTCCATTCCTTTAAGTGCTACATAAGTGCTCTCAACTCTTGTTTCTCCTTGAACTAGGTCTACAATCATAAAGTCTTCATCCTTCACCTCATCTGTATTTTCAAGTTTTCCAAACTGCTTTAACATATTAGCTTTAAATTCAGCCTTAGCTTTTGCGCTTACATTTAGCTTGTAATATGTTATCTCATCTTTTTCAGAAAGTTTGAAATCTACCTTAGGAGCAAGAGCAATTTCGAATCCAAAAGTAAAATCAGATCCATTTACCCAATCATTTTTCGATTCGAATTCCTCGATTGGAAGAGGTTCTCCAATGATTGATAGTTTGTTATCTTGAACATATTTATTTAATTGCTCAGAGATAATGTCGTTAATTGCATTTGCAAGGGCATTTTGTCCGTGCATTTTTTCGATTAAAGAAAGTGGAGCCATACCTTTTCTAAAGCCTTTAATATCTGCATCCTTGCGATATTTGCCTAGAATTTTCTTTACTTGCTCAGCATAATCTTCTTTAACAAAATTCATTTCGACTTTAATAGTCAAACCATCATTTAATAATTCTTTGATATTCATATTTATTATATTGTATTTTTTACCAGAATAAGAGCGCAAAATTACATATTTTTTTTCAAAAAAACGATTATCGCTAAAATTTCCTATTCACAGTCTTTTTTTCTACCTTTGTTTATTTAAAAACTTAATGAAATGAGAGAAAAGATAATTGCAGGAAACTGGAAAATGAATACAAATATAGCTGAAGGCCAAGACCTTGCTATAGGAATCTTAAATAGGATGGAAGAAATACCAAGTGATGTGAAAATAATTATTGCTCCGCCATTCACGCACCTAGAGTCTATTTCTGCTATTATCGCAGAGTCTGATATTGCGATAGCAGCTCAAAATTGTTCTGACAAAGAAAGTGGAGCCTTTACTGGAGAAGTGTCTTGTAGTATGCTTGAATCTCTATTTTGTGACTATGTAATTCTTGGCCACTCGGAAAGAAGAGAATATTTTGGAGAGAATTCGGAGAGTATTGCAGCGAAGATTAAACTTGCATTAAAGCATCAAATAGAGCCAATTTTCTGTATCGGAGAGAGCCTTCAAGATAGAGAAGAAGGCAAACAAAATGAGGTGATTGCAAAACAGTTAGATGAGGTTCTCACACAACTAAATGAAGAAGAAGCTAGCTGTATAGTAGTAGCTTACGAGCCTGTTTGGGCTATAGGCACTGGCTTGACGGCATCTAAAGAGCAGGCTCAAGAGATGCACAGCTTTATTAGAAAACATATTGAGGGTATTTTTGGAGCAAGTACAGCTGAGTCGACTCCTATATTATATGGAGGTAGCTGTAAACCATCTAACGCTGCAGAGCTATTCTCTTGTCCAGATATAGATGGAGGCTTAATCGGTGGAGCTTCTCTTACAGTTGAAGATTTTATAGCTATAGCAAAATGCAATATATAGAAATTAAATTCACACTTGAGCCATACAGTGATGAGAATGCCGAAATCCTTATCGCTATGGTGGAAGAACTAGGCTTTGACAGTTATGACTATCAGAAACCTTGTTTACTTGCATATATTCAAGAGAGCATTTTTGATACTTCTGCGTTTGAAGATCTTGTTTCCTCTCTTGAGGGTTTCTCTTTTAATTTCAAATGGGAAGTAAATAAGGTAGAACAGGAAAACTGGAATGCACAGTGGGAATCTTCATTTGAACCAGTTATTATCGATGGTTTATGTACGATTAAGGCTAGCTATCACGAGAATCTAGAGGAAACCCCATATACGATTTGCATTAATCCTGAGATGTCGTTTGGAACAGGACACCACGACACTACATATTTAATAGCAGAATCCTTGCTTTTAGATTATCCTAAAAATGAAATAGGCGGCAAGAGAATTTTGGATATGGGCTGTGGTACAGCAATACTTGCTATTTTAGCGGCCAAGATAAAGATTGAGAGCGGCGCTGTGAATGATTTAGGATCCATCGTGGCTATAGATATCGATCCTACTGCTACTGACTCTGCGAGCAACAACACCGTTTTGAACGAGGTAGAGCAATATATTAATGTTAAATGTGGCGATGCAGAACTACTAAAAGATTATTTAGACTACCCTTTTGATATTATTCTTGCAAATATTAATCGTAACATCCTATTATCTGATATGGAAAAGTATTATGCGGTATTAAAAATGGGAGGAGAGATTTATTTTAGCGGTTTTTATAGCGAAGATGCTGTGTTACTAGAGAATAAAGCGAAGGAGTTAGGGCTATCACTAGAGTACTTCAAGAGCCAAAATGACTGGACAGTTTTAAAATTTGCAAAAAAATAGAAAAAAGTTAAAAAAAATTTGGAATTGTAAAATTAATCCCTACCTTTGCAATCCCAAAAACGAACAGCGGGCGTGTCGTAATTGGTAGCCGAGCCAGACTTAGGATCTGGTGCCGAGAGGCGTGGGGGTTCGAGTCCCTTCGCCCGCACAAAAAAAGAGATTAAAATATTTTAATCTCTTTTTTTATTTAAACTCTTCTAGAATCTAACTCCTAATCCTATACTAATTCCTATTTCCGTAACTAGAGGATATACATCTGTTGGTTCACCTAACTGCATAGGCGAAACAGATACAGACTGAGGAATGCCTAATATAGTAGGAGCAAACTTAAGTTCTATACTTCTTGAAAGTCTTAATATCCATGTAAGCTCTGCACTAAAATAAGGTAAGACAGAGTCTACTAAAAGATCTGAATTATCTTCGTGATCATGTAACTGATGTATACCAAGACCTACACCTATTCCAGGTCGTAAAAAAAGTCTACTCTTTATTACAGGAATACGATAATATAGCATTCCGCTCGTGATACTAATGTTTTGTCTCACTGTATTTCTATATGGACTCTTTCCTGTACCGTCCCAATCATAAACAGTTGCTCTTCCTACTCCTAGATTTTCTTGTAGAGTGACTCCCCAAAACCAGTTTCCACTAAAATTACGACTATACTCTATTCTCGACGTGATTAAAACTTGATTGTGATTACTATACCCTGTTGAAAGAGTAAAAAACATGTTGTTCTCTTTTCCGCCTAGTTCGTGCTTCGCTTCTCTTTGTTGAATTCTCTGTTGTCTTTTTGTTAATTCTTGAGAAAGCATAGTTGAATTTACAAGTATACTCAGAATTAACACTAATGTTAGCTTAAGTTTCATAATAAAGTCTAATTTTTCTTTGTTTATATATTTTTCAATACAATATAACAATATTTTTTATATTACGTATGCCTGCGAGTGTATTTCACAATTAAAATTCGTAGCTTTTATCTTAAAATCATGTTGAGCAACTTCTATAATTAATATATTTAATTACCTTTGCCTTTCAAATTAGAAAAGACGATGAAACAACTATTGAGCTCAAACAAACTGTTCATTATAGCATATCTTATTTTTGCCACTGCGCTTACCATAGGATTAGTTACTTTAAATAAGGTAGAATTACACTTATTTCTAAATAGCATACATAATAAAGGATTAGATTTCTTGTTTGTCAACACTACAAAACTAGCTGAAGAGGCTACATTTATTTTTATTGCCTTTCTTTTGCTTTGGAAATTTGGGTTTGGACTCACCGCGTTAGTTGCTCAACTAGGAGCTACTACTGTAACTCAAATTATCAAGAGAACAGTTAATGCCCCTAGGCCTAAGAAATATTTCGCAGATAACTTTCCGGAGATAAGCCTTAGCGTTCCTGAAGGATTCAGACTTTACTCAGCCCATAGCTTCCCTTCAGGGCACACCACAGCGATATTCGCGATTATGGTATTCTTGATTCTATCAGTGAAAAATAACTATTTAAAGTTACTTTTCTTTATTATCGCTCTACTCACAGGCTACTCAAGAATTTATCTTTCACAACACTTCGCTTTAGATGTATTGGTAGGATCCTTCATCGGTAGTGCAGGAGCATTTTTTGCTTACGCATATATACCTCAAACAAAAAAATGGTATAATTTCTCTTGTATTAAATCCGGCTTAAACCTAATTAAATCTAAGAATTAATTTTTATTCTTGCAGCTATCTCCCAAGCTCTAAGCTTATCTTTATATAGGTTATTCTTATTTACAGCTACTGGGTCAAGGGCGGCATCAGAATTTCCTGACCACCTACGACAGTAGTATAGGGAATCGTATATCCTACCTATTTTATATTCTCTTGATATACGTAAACCTACAGCATAATCCTCACCGTAAGAAGTATTAGGGAATAGGATACTTCTTATTATTGGCGTATAGAAACACCTAGGAGCACCAAGTCCATTAATTCTTAATGCATTATTATGACCATTTGTATCTGTCCACTCTTTATGATCTATTAAACCTGGTGCTATCTCGTTTAGACTCGAATCTGTTAGGGTGTAAGAACCTATCAACATAGCACATTTTTGCTGATAAAAAGCATCAACTATTTTTTGAAGCGTATTTTCGCTAGAATAAACATCATCGCTATCTAGCTGAACTGCAAACTTACCACACACATCACTCTGCACAGCCAAACTCCAGCACCCTCCTATTCCTTTATCTCTTGTGCTAGGTTTTAATATTTTTAATCTTGTATCTTGACTACTCATCTCTTGTAATAATTCTGATGTCCCATCAGTAGAATGGTTATCCACTACTATTATATTATATGAGAATGTTGTTTTTTGTAAAAAAGCAGAGTTTAGAGCATCCCTAATGGTTCCAACTCTATTATATACTGGGATAATCACAGAAACCTCGTCATCAAAGGTCTCATTTGCATTCTCAAAATCTATTTCATTTGTAATGGGTGCAAGGTACGCGTTTATTCTTTTTAGGTAGCCTGAAAAAACTTGCTCCATTTCTATTTGTATATCTCTATTTTGAGGATTTACATAATCAAACTGTTTCTCCCCTGATAACCTCTTATCTATAGATCCCAATGTGTATAATGGCTCATTTATGTGCACTATCTCTCCTGTTTGTGACAGTCTTAACCTTAAATCATATAGACCAGTATAATTACTGTTCGCTTTCTCGTCTTGCATTTCCTTTGCTGCCTCTAGAAACTTATCTCTTGCAAGAAGTATTACTGGTCCGAAATCAAAATCATCTCTGACACTGCCTTTCACATACTCTCCTAATGGCATTACTTTAAGTGCTGACTGACTTTCAGTAAAAAAGTCTGAATAAAGCATCACTGCACCTGTATCATTAGCTACTTTTAAGAACCTATCTATGGATTCTTGTGATAGCTCTACATTTTGGGTCTGCAAGAATATATAGTCAGTAGTGCTGATTCTTTCTGATAGTTTTATTAATTCTGAGCTAGATGGGAATTTAGATATAGTATAAATCATAGTTCTTGGATGTATTATAGTACAAATTTGGTGATTATTTAGCGAAAAACAAAAAAAGGGGATGTACTAAATGTACACCCCCAATGGTTCGCAAATTTATTATACTATTCAAACTTCATTAGTATGCCAGTATAACTTTTTGCATGCCAAATCCAAACCATATCTCCTGAAACATTTAACACTTCAAATGTAGTCTCTTCCAGATCCAGTCCTTCTACTCCAAAACTTGCACATTTTGCTTTAATTTTTTCTCCTAATATAGGCTCATGGTCAAGCGAAACATGGTAATATTTCGTGAAGGATAAATTTGAAACACAATACTCAGTTCTATCTTCGGTGTATGACACCTGATCTTCCTGAAGTATTTGATCTACAAGCTTACCATCAATAGACACTCCGGGCTCTGTTAAAGCTAAGAACTCAAGTCTTGTTTCTTCTTCCCTTGGGTCCACTTCTGGTTCGTTAACACAGGCTCCTAAAAGCAATAAGGAGCTTATTATCAATAAAGTATTTAATATTATTTTTTTCATCTTTTATTCATTTAATTATTTTACTTCGATTGTACGATTTACGATATAAACCTTATCGCCTCTTTGCACTCTACAAGTTAACTTATGCTTTCCTTGTACAAGTATTAATTTGTCACGACTTAGTTTTTCATCGTTATTATACCAAGTGATTACATCACCAGATTCGATATTAATAGCTCTTAACTGTAATACTGTCTCGGCTGTGTACTCAGAATCCTTCACTAGAATCATAGGAAAATGATGGACTTTTGCAAGCGTTGTAAAGCTCGATTTGTGCATATCATTGAAGTCCTTTCCATTTGTACTTCCTTGAATTATAAGCTCGTACTCTGTTCCTGGCTGTAATAAAACTAATTCAGTACTGAAATGCTTAGTTAATACTTGCTCCTGAACTGCACCTTCAACCTTCTGCTTGTATAATATCTTAAACTCAGTATAGTTCTGAGGATTCCATTCCAAGCTAGTGGTTGTTTGTCCTTCAGTTACCTCATAAGCATTTACCGTATCCTCGGATTGAGTATAGAAACCTATAACCCAGTTACCTTCAACATCACCGGAGCTTTCTGAAAGAGAAATAAATGATTCACTCATAGCACTATAAAGAATATCTGCTTTTCCAATAGTTTCTAAAGAATTCACATAAGATTTAATCAGAGGCGTATGTTCTTCATTATAATCGCTAATTCTATATCCGATATAATAACTCTTTCCTTCTTCTATAACTACTTGCTCATCAAAAGGAATATCTACTGAAGCCATGATTAATTCATTTCCTACTCTTACTTTTCCAGACTCATATAAGTATTCATCTATAGTTACATCATATATAAGATATTCTACGGTACATGGTCCTCCTACTAATGAATTTATTTTTGTAATACGTTCTCCTATTAGGTGAGTTAACTCCTCAGCTTCCCACTTTGCAAATGGCATAATTGGCGCACCTCTATCTCCGAGTAATAAATCTAGCGAAGGAACACTCCATGTATGATACTCTGCAACAGTCTCGTTATACGTATTCATAAATAAATTCATTTCTTTTAGCCCTCTACCTACTTCTACTACTGAGTTGATAGTTTCAAAACTTTCTAACTTCACCTCTATATCATAATGCCCTTCTGGTATTTCGATAAAGTATTCACCGTAGTTATTTGTTTTAGTACTATAAGATGTGGTATTTCTTGTTCTAGTATATGCTACCTGAATCATTCCATTCGCCTCACTTCTTTCTGCAGCCACTGGATAAAAAGTTACACTAGCAGCAGGAAGGCTATTACCTAAAGCACTTGCTACAAAACCTTGTACTCCTTGCACATATTCTGCTTTTATAGATATTTTCCCTGAAACATTAGGATACTTTTCACTTGTCGCTGTGATAGTTACATTCTCAGAATCTTTTATAAATGTTACCGCTCCATTCTCATCAACCGTTGCGATAGATTCATCTGAACTAGACCATACTAAGCCTTTATATACTGCATTTCTTGGTAAAACTTCGGCATTCACTCTGCTTGGAAGACCCACATACATTTTTTGATCTTGGTTTATCGATAGATTAATTGTCTCTACCTCAGCTATCTCTCTTTCTTTAATATATGCTCCCATTATCCAGTTACCGTTAACTCCTGAAGTCATATTATAAATAGGAGTAAAACCACCTTGATTATCCCAAGTAAGATTACCTAATCCATCTTGTAAAGGAGAATCTGTGTCGACTGCTACTGATCCTATCATCTGGATAGTTAAATAATAATCTGTATCTGGCATAATTACCGTAGGTGCCCCAAATTTGAAAAGATTCTTTCCTACCTTTGCAGGACTAGCAGAAGTTAATGAGGTCGGTGTTAGGAGGCCAAAATCTCCTTTTGTAGTTATAGACATCTCAACATAAGAGTGATTCAGCTCTCCAATTATAGCTTCTCCTGCTACTAATTCGTATCCAATCTTATCGACTAGACTTTCTTTTGGTATCTTAATAGCATACATAGCTAATTGCTGAGACTGAGTGAATGCTGGGGTCTGATAATCTCCATAATACTTATGTAGTTCAGCTTCGTAGATTTTATTCTCGATAATTTCTAATCTACCAAAATCAGTTAGAGTATTTTCGTGATCATTTGAGTTATATGGTCTCGTATATTCTGTTGGTAACATACTATATACATACTCTCCCACTACATCTGGAACATTCGGACCTGCTAGGTATCTATAGCCAGACTCAAGGTCTACTGTAAATTCTCCATTTTCATTTGTAGTCGCAGTAGTAGTATTCGTTTTAGCTTTATGCATAGTCATCTTGGATATGTCTAGCTTTTTCTCTCCACTTATTATTTCTGCTGAATTAAAACTTGGAGCCTGACTAGGTGCATTCTCTTGCGGCGCTAACTCGTTTGGAATAGGTATAAACCTCATTTCTACATTTGCTGCAGGTTTAATATCACTTGTATTAGATATATTCATTACTGTACCTATAGCCTTAGCTGGCATTCCATCTATTACATTAACCGTAATGGTCATACTCACATTTGGATCTAAGATTGAAGTAGCTGTAAGCGTAGCTGTTCCTTTAGAAACACCTAGAATATCGCCATTATCATTTACATCTACGATTCCTCTATCACTTGAAGTCCAGTAACAATTTGGATTTACATTTTCCACAGGTATAGTTAACCACATAAGGGTCCATCTTGTATTTAGTGGTAGATTTACAGTAGGCATAGATGGCATAAGAATGGATGGTGCCGAATATGATGTCTCTGGAGTTAGCATTAGATCAATCATAAGGTTTCCATTAATCGTACCCTCTGACATCTCTCTGACAGTTGTAATAAGTCCCATATCCAAGTCTATATTATTACTGATTCCATCATATTCTAGAGATTCATCATCGTCTACTCCGAAGATTACATGACTTCCTAGTACATTTCTAACCATTATCTGAACTTTATAGTCACACATAGGCTGTACTTCTAGTCCATAAGCGCTAATATCAAGTGTAGTCCAGCCTAGCATATCTTCTGTTACTGAAATAGGAATACCTATTGACTGACTAGAATTTTGCATATTTTGTACTATTAAAACTCCATCAAATGGGGCAAGAGTGTAGACTCTCACTTCTTTCATAGCTCTTCCTAAGTGGTGTTTCAACTTTGTTGCTGGAAGCAAGATATTAGGTCTAAAGTTAACGCCTCCGTCAACTCCGATCGCTACTTCAAATCTTCCATTATGATAGCCAAGAGGTATATACTTACTCTCTTCTTCAGTATGAACAGTAATATTTAATTTATAGCCTTGATATACATGGATATTTGAGACATAATCTACATACCCAAAAGCTTTTACAGTAATATTATAGGAACCATCAGGTACATTATATAATGTAAATTCGCCATTTGCATCGGTTTTAATAGTATGAGTATTATCTCCGCTTCTTGGAACAAATTGCATTCCTGATTCTGCACCTTGAGGTGTCGACTCGGTTAAAATAATCTCAGCATCATATAATGGCATTCCAGAAGAATTTCTAATTTTTCCAAATACTGAATAATCATAGAATTCTTTTACATTAAATGTGATATTCTCGCCTACTTTCTTAATACTATTTAGCTCATATCCAATATTTCGACCACTCCAACTAACTGCTGCTGGAGTTGTTGTTGGAGACCAAGAGTCATTTGATCCATAAGGGAATGGCACTTGCTCCCAAGTTTTATCACTTATAGGAGCATTTCCTGCGACTACAAATTTAACACATTCATGCCCTATATCTGCATTTGGTTGATTCATTTCCCACTTTTGAGTCATAGGTGCTGATCTATCAATATGAGTTATTATTAATCCATCTGCAGGTATATATGCATCCCATCTTGAAGATGTTTTGCTTCTGTTTTCTATAAGGAAGTACTCTCCCTCGACCTCTGTTCCTATTTTATAACTTATATTATTTTGAATAGGCTCTAATGTGATAGCCTCATCGCGACTTACCACTGTTGGCTCTACCCATCCAATCATTTCCATCTCAAGGGCATTCATTAATGGAGGAGTATTTCCTTCATTATTATATAGACCCATAGTCATAATATCATATTCTCCTAATCCATAGCTATAACCATTAGTCTCGCCATTTGTATCATAATGATCAGCTAGTCCAAATACGTGACTAAATTCGTGACAGAATGTTCCGATACCAGCTATAGTTGCTCCTTTGTTTCCCCTTAACTCAGAGGTACAAGCATAGACGTCTAATATTTTTCCATCAAATGTATGACCTCCTTGTACATTCCACTTGTGAGGCCAAATACTTTCAGCTGGACCACCTTCTGCTTGATTATATCCAGCATAATAAACAAATATATTATCTATATAACCATCATTATTTAAATCATACTGAGAGAAATCGACTCCGTCATTATCAGCTAAAGTAACTGCTTCAAGTATCATTTCCTGTGCATTCTTATCTGAATACCCTTGACCGCTACCTCCGTAGTATTTTCTTACCTTACTTAGAGTATAAGGGCCATATACATCAAATTGTCCATTGAATTTGCCATCTGAATTATCAGAGAAATAATCTTTAGCACTTCCTACCGCTCCAGCCACACTGTAATTCTCTTGGTTAAGTTGATTATCAAATGCTTGATTAGGATCACCTACCCTAAATTTCACATCCTTATAATCTATTAAGATAACTACTGATTTTACGTCTCCCTCATGTGGAAATTTTGTAGATCTAGTGTTTCTTCCTGCTTCTGCTCTTTTCATCGCTGAGACACTAGAAGCAACGCTTCTCATGTTAGGCATACTCATCTTTGAAACAAAGCTTCTTTCTGTTGAAGTTCTACTTGAAGAAACTCTTTGTGATGAAAGTTGCATAGTTCCATCATTATTATATTCTGCATAGTAGTATATTCCATCTTCACTAGCTATAGTATAGCCATCAACAGTAGTTGTCCATCCAAAAAATTCATCACCATGAACTCTAATCTTTAAAGTACTCCCATCACTCTGGGTTACTGTAATCACCCCTGGCTTCGCAGGTGCTGCATTGGCGTCAGATACAGTATTAAACATAATCATAACGCAAGTCACTATGGATAAAATCCATTTTAAACTTGAAAACGTGTAATTTCGCATAAGGTTAATTTGTTATTTATATTTTAGATTAAGTCGATATTTTGATACTTATCAGTAGTAGTATAAGTATAGTAGACCTCTTGAGGTTCTGGATTTTCTTCGTCTAAAGATAATACTATCAAATCGAAGACATAGTTATAGGTATCACCTGATTTACTTACTTCGACTTTTCCTGATTCTATTGAATATGTTGCAGGACTGCCTGCTGTTGTCGTCGTTAAGTAACTTTCTGATTTTCTCATTGTAAACTCTGAATAATCATCTCTTATTACATAAGTGCCTACAGGCAGATCTTGGTATTCTTTTCCTTCTACTCCTTTTTTCGCATACGCCGCAAATCTTATTAATAATCCTCCTGCTGTTGTATGATCTGGATAAACATAATCTCCTGCAAATGTAAAAGACGACACAGTGCAGAAAGTACCGTTAAAGTGTGCTGTATTTTTATCTGAGGCAGTTTCTTCTGTATACATTAGTCTTCCCATTATGAATTCACCTTCAAATTCTGTAGGGGGAACTTCTACTTCTAAAGTTGTAAAAGTTGTAGTTACTACTTCTGACTCGATTCCATCGAAATCTATCGCAAAAGCGCTTAACACATAAGCTGTATTTGGAGAAAAACCATCATTAGATGTAATGATTGATTCAGTTGCAGAATAGGAAATTCTTAGTTGATCTTTTGATACTGGTTCAGTTCCTTCTTGATATGAATAATAAACTTTAACTGCATCTTCTAATGTTATTTCTGCTACAACTGTTGAAGAAGTTACTCCCGATATTACAAGTTCCACCTTTGCTTTTGATATGTCCTCAGGATCTGGTGGCTCTGGAGTTTCATTTCCTGGTTCCTTTTCACAACTCACTGTTGTCAACCCAAGAGTAAGTACTGCAATGAATGTTAGAAAAATTCTAAGTAGTTCATTTTTTTTCATTGTTTTTAACATTTTATTTTCGCTTTAGATTTTAATGCAAAAAAACAATGAATAATAACAAAAAGCAAGGTTAAAAGGCATTCAAAGGAGCAATTGCTTATTCTGAACAACTTTTATAGGTATAAATTTAACTTAAACTGATTATCTTTTCTCTGTATTTTGTTGGCGTCATACCTACCTGATCATGAAAAGTGTTGTTAAAAGTAGTACGCGATGAAAAACCACTATCGTAACACACTGCCTTCATAGGATAGTCTGTATTTCCACTTGATAATAATCTCAATGACTCTTCTACCCTAAAAAAATTAATGTATTGATTGAATGTTTTAGATGTATTTTCATTTATCACCTGCGTTAGGTAGGTCCTGTTTGTATTTAATAATTCAGCCACTCGATCCCTAGTTAAACTATGCTCTTTAAATACTTTATCTTTCTTCATTAAGCTCTCCAACGCATGAAATAACTCCCTATCTTTATTCTCATCTAATGAAGAGTTAACATATTTCTGTTTTGGAATATTTGCTTCAATTAAAGATTGTTGCTGATCTATAATTTGCTTTAGTTCTTCTTCCATCTTTATAGCTACCTTATACTGCTTTGCTATCTTAATAAATAGTTTATTTTTACTGCGATAAAGAATGCTTACGAGAAATGCAAATGATAACACCATAACAGATACGAAGACTAGTATTAATATTTGTCTCCTCCTTTTCATCATTAAGATATTATACTCTTGTATTTCTGCATCATGAATGGAAGATTGATATTTTAATGTTAATTCGTTAATAATTCTTTCATTCTTAACATCAAAGATTCGACTGTATTCCTCGTGAAATTTTCGATAGTACTCTAGTGATGCAACCGAATCTCCAACTTCAACATACGCATTAGATAGTAGTTCATATATTTGATAGGTAAAAATATTTTCTTCACCTTTTACGATATTCATCTCGGCTTTTTTTAGCAGTTCGATAGCACTATTAAAACGATTTCTTTCTAATAAAAACTCTGCATACGAAATATACACATAAGCCTGAGTGGACATATCATAACTATTAATCATTTCCATGGATTTCAAAAATGCTTCCGAGGCTTCTGTATATCTTGCACTTTTATTTAAAATTTTTCCATAGGTGGCAAAGATTACTTTCTTGTTATTTCCGTAGTAGGTGCTTTCACTTAGTTCTCTATCATTTATTATTTTTTCTATATACTTTAGTGCTTCCTGATATTTACCGTCAACATAGTACATCATTGACAAGCCATAAACTCCAACATACTCCACAAATCTATTATCTACCTTTTGAGAATGTTCATATATGTCCATAGCATATTCTAATCCTGCTGGGTCATTTCTAAGGTAATAGGTATTTATTAGATTACTACCCATCACCGCGTAGTCATTCTTATGGGAATATTCTTTAGCTATCTGGATTCCTTCTATTAGATATTTCACACCTGTCTTATAGTCAAGCTGATAATTTATATAATATAAGGCAAGTCCATTATATACCATATATATTGGAGTGAAGTTATAATCTAATTTTAGAATGTCTCTATTACTATTAAATTCTGTATAGGCTTCGTGAAGGTAGGGATAGGCTTTTATGTAATCTTCTTTCACGCTATACATTTGACCAAGGTATGCACTTGTAGTTATAATGTAGTAGGGATTTTTTATCTCAACGGATAAAATATAAGCCTTTTCACAGATACTTGTTAATGTATCATAAGTACTTGTTTTATAATTATTCTTATATTCTGTTAGTAATTTTTCTATTTGAAGAATCGTTTTTCTATTACCATCATCTACTCCATAAAGGTTTAAAGATAGTAATAGAGCAAGGATTATAGTATATATTTTGGTAAAGGATTTATTCATAGTTTATATCATTAATGCAAATATATACAATTTACTTAAAATATGAACAGTATAGGTAAAAAAAAAGAGAGACTGATTAGTCTCTCTTTTGTGATCCGCCTGGGGCTCGAACCCAGGACCCCAACATTAAAAGTGTTGTGCTCTACCAGCTGAGCTAGCGAATCGTGCATCGTTCTTGATTGCGGGTACAAAAGTATAGCATATTTCCTTAACTTCCAAATTTATTTGTAAAAAAAATGTATTTTTTTTGTAATCGCAGTATCAAAATGCTTCATTTTCTTAGAAAATTCATCTATTTTTGAGAGAAAATACTACTAGTGAATATACTGATAGCGAAACACTTTCAGCAAGGAAAATGTTTACATATCTCACTAATATAATTTATGTGAAAAAAAATATATTTTTTTTCACTCTGGCTCTATTTCCGAGGATAATATAATGTTTTCGGCACGAAGGAGCAGTCGATTTTAGTTTCAAGAAAGATTTTTCTTCGCGCACTACGACGGAGAAGCTAACAAATATTGATATTGCCGAAGGCGTTTAAATAATATAACTTCGTGGCGTGACGAACACAAAGTATTATTTTTATATTTATTATTAAATATGGGTAGTATCAATTTCAAATTTACTATCTTTGCGCCCTAAATAACAATTATACATTTAAGAGTCGGAATAATCCACTTTAGTAAAGAATATGGCAGATAATAAATTACTTGACAAAATCCTTAGTCTAAGAACTAAATATGAAAATCTATCGCAACAGATCTCAGATCCTGCGGTGATAGCAGATATGAAGAAATATGTACAACTTAGTAAGGAGTATAAAGAACTGGAGCCTATCATCGCGGCGGGTGAGAAATTCAAGAAAATGCTTGATGATTATGATGGAGCTAAGGATATCTTGATGACAGAGAAGGATGAGGAGCTTAGAGAGATCGCTAAAGAGGAGGTCGCGGAGATCGAGGAGAAGCTTCCAGCGATGGAAGAAGAGATAAAGTTATTACTTGTTCCTAAGGATCCTCAGGATGACAAGAATGCAATGATTGAAATCAGAGGTGGAACTGGTGGTGATGAGGCTGCTATTTTCGCTGGAGATTTATTTAGAATGTATGCTAAATTCGCCGAGACTAAGGGATGGAAGATGGAAATTACTAGTCAAAATGAAGGTACCTCTGGTGGCTTTAAGGAGTTAGTATGTTCTATCACAGGTCAAGGTGTTTATGGAGTATTGAAATATGAAAGTGGTGTTCATCGCGTTCAGCGTGTACCTCAGACTGAGACTCAAGGTAGGGTTCACACTTCAGCTGCATCTGTAGTAGTTCTTCCGGAGGCTGACGAATTTGACGTAGAGTTGAATATGGGAGACATTAGAAAGGATACTTTCTGTGCTTCAGGCCCAGGTGGACAATCAGTGAATACGACTTACTCTGCTATTCGTTTAACGCACATTCCTACTGGGCTAGTGGTACAGTGCCAGGACGAAAAGTCACAGTTAAAGAACTTTGATAAAGCATTAAAGGAGCTTCGTACTCGTTTATATAATTTAGAGTTTGAGAAATATCAGGAGGAGATGTCAAAGAAACGTAAGACTATGGTTTCGACAGGTGATAGATCTGCAAAGATTCGTACATATAACTATCCTCAGTCAAGATTAACTGATCACCGTATTAATTATACGATGTACAACCTTCCAACTTTTATGGATGGAGGAATACAAGATGTTATAGACCAACTACAAATAGCTGAGAATGCTGAAAGATTAAAAGCAGAAGAATAGTAAATGAACACTCTATTTCTAGAGTGTTACCAATACTTTCTGCGTTATAGATTCAAGTCCTGTTGATGTTTCAATTAGGACTTTTATTGTATGCTCACCTACCTCATTTAGTTCTAGTGATTTTGCTGGGTCTACTTCATAGCCATTAAAGAACCATCTTACACTGATAGGATCTACTTCGAGTGTTGAAAGTTCTAGATTTATAAACTCCCATCTTTTGAATTCGCTTTTCGATAATTTGATATAATTAAATCCATATCCAACAAACGGAGATTGAGATAAAGTAAATTCGGCACTATTTTCACTATTCTCAAAAACTAGATTCGTTTGTAATGTCTGATAATCAGGCATCATTATTTCGACAGCTAATTCATAGCCTAGGTATGCAGGTAATGTAAATTCCCCTAAACTATTCGTTTTTGTTTGTTCTATTTTATCTGCATATTTAATTTCGAGTTGTGCGCCTTCTAGAGGTTTTGCGTCTACTCCTATTACTTTACCTTTGAAATTAACGGCTTCCTTCGTAAGTACTGTTAATTCAAAGCTAACTCCATTGGACTTGTTATCTTGTATATTAGTAAGTCCCATACTTGTTGTTTTTCCATCTAAGTCTACAAAGGCAGGTGTGGTTTTATCTGTAAATTCAGTAACTAACCTTGATCCTGGGAAAGGTACATTTGTGCTTGTTCTGTTGATGAATTTTTCTTCACCGCACGATTCTATTAAGTTATAACACTGTGCATGTGAGTGATCGTTTATTCCTTTCCAGAAATCCCATCTTGCATAAGCTGGTAGGCCCGAAATGTCTCTATCTGTGTTATTTATATGATAAATTAGCATCCCTGTTGGAATATATTTATCCCAGCCTTCTCCTGATCGGCTTTCAAATACGAAGTATTCGTTCTGGTTTCTTGTACGGGTAAAGTAAGCCTTATCTTTATCTACTGACTGAAGTGTATATGTTCCACTTTCTGTCAGTTCATCGATTCCATCCATCCATCCAAGCATATTTTTTTCAACTGCTGACAAGTATGGAGGCGTATTACTTTCATTATTATATCCACCAGCACCCATAAGTGAAAATATTCCTAATCCTGCTGCCTGACCATTACTTCCGTAGTCTGTATCGTAGAAATCAGGTAGACCTATTACGTGTCCAAATTCGTGAGTAAAGGTACCTATTCCGCACATCGTAGTCCCCATAGCTCCCTTAAGTTCAGATGTGCAAGCATATCCATAAATTCTTTTTCCATCGTGAACTACATTTTCATCGAATAGCGCCCATTTATGTGGCCAAATAGTGCCTGAACTAGCACCTTCTGCCTCATTGTGCCCAGCATAAAAGAAAAAGATATTATCTACTAGCCCATCGTTATCTTGGTCATATTCGGAAAAATCTACACTTTCGTTTGCTAACCCTACGACTTCAGTAAATAGTTCCTGTAGAGTTGTTGTTTCATCTCCTCCTCCGTAGTAAGAGTAGCTTTTACTTGCTTTAATCGGCCCAACTACTACAAATTCTGGATCAAATAAGTTATTGGAGTTCTCATAATAATAGTCATAGGCAGACCCTGTCGCACCATTATGACTATAGCCTTCTTGGTTTAATAACTGCTCAAAGTCAGATTTTGTATAGGTAAATTCAAGGTCACTAAACTCCACAAGTATCGTTAGGAATTTCTTATTACCTTTTGTTATTCCAGAGTCATAACCACTTCTTTGAAAATTTCTTGCTTCTTCTAGTTTTTCTCGCTGCTCATTTGCTCTTGCTACCGCCATAGGATGTGGCTCAAATTCTCCAGAGAAGGAAGTAGGTAAATAGCCAGTTCCTGTTGCTCTTGTTGCAGTTTGAACGATATTGCCATAGGCATCATAGTTTGCATTATAATAGTATCCATCTTCACCCATGGTAATTAAGCGTCCAGAAGCTGTCCTCCAATTTAGGAACTCATCGCCATGCACTTCGATTGTTAGGGTACTTCCGTCTGGCTGTGTTACAATTATTTGTCCTTTTTTTGCTGGGATAGCGTATAAAAATATCGAACTGAACGCGATGATGAGAGAAGCGAATATATTTTTTTTCATTTTTTTGTTTTTTTATGCCTTGGATTCCATACAAATGTAAAAATAAATATATGAATATCAATAGTTATTTATATATAAAACTTTCATTTTGATTTCTTATTAAGTTTTATTGAAAGTATTCACTTCTGGAAGCTGAAGATTAAATAAAGGGCTAGCGCCATATCTTCCTTAGGTAGATGGGAGTGCTTTCATCATTTAGGATGCACAAGTAGTGTTTTCGCAGCTTTTCTGCTCAAATATCTAGCATAAGCCGTATTCTGACATAGGTCACCCTAAATTTTAGATCTAAACACCTCGCCCGTCGGCAAAAAACGCTCTCAGACAGTGAAAACTCCGACGGGCCACATCATATTATATTATACCTTGTATTCATTATCTAGCTATCTCGCATATCACCGCATTCCCACCCACCACGGAAGATTAATCTTAGGGCTAGCGCCATATTTTCCTTAGGTAGATGGGAATGCTTTCATTAATTCTCTCTCTTTAATGCTTCTATAGATATCTAAATCGACTAGAATCACCGAGCAAATCTGCAAAAGTGGCTTTTAAATGGTGTTTTCTTCGACGTGCCTACCTAAATCGACTAAAACCATCGAGCAAATCTGCAAAAGTGGCTTTTAAATGGTGTTTTCTTCGACGTGCCTACGAAGGCTACGATTTATTCGCTACCGAATATAAATCCAAGCCACAACTTTTTTCATACAAGCTAGCACTTCCCTCATTACACATCACCGCATTCCCACCCACCACGGAAGATTAATCTTAGGGCTAGCGCCATATTTTCCTTAAGTAGATGGGAATGCTTTCATTAGTTGGTATTTAATCGATGTGTTACGACTATTTGGATGGTGCTCGCCATTTAAGAATGGCTGTGTGGTAACCATCTAAATCTGCGGGATGGTGCTCGCCATTTAAGAATGGCTGTGCAGTAATCATCTAAATCTGCGGGATGGTGCTCGCCATTTAAGAATGGCTGTGCAGTAACCATCTAAATCTGCGGGATGGTGCTCGCCATTTAAGAATGGCTGTGCATTCCCTTCGCCTGCGGCGAGCCGTCTTACAAAAAAGAGGAGAACTGAACTTTGTTCAGCTCTTGCTTTTTTTATATAATTTGCTGCTTAAGAATAAATTCTTGCAGCAAATTATATAAAAAAAAGAGCTCGCTAAGCGAACTCTTTTTTGTGACCCCGAAGGGATTCAAACCCCTAACCTTTTGATCCGTAGTCAAATGCTCTATTCAGTTGAGCTACGGGGCCGTTGGACTAATGTCCTTATTTCTTTACTACAGTGAATTTCTTCTCCTTAATTCTTGCTTTCTTACCAGTTAGCTTTCTTAGGTAGAAAATTCTTGCTCTACGTACTTTACCAACTTTGTTTACCTCTATCTCAGTGATAAATGGTGAGTTCATTGGGAAAATTCTTTCTACTCCAATACCATTTGACATCTTACGGATAGTGAAAGTTTCAACTGTTGATTCTCCGCGCTTCTGGATAATTACTCCACGGAACTTCTGTAATCTTTCTTTTGTTTCCTCTTTAATCTTGTAGGTAACTGTGATAGTATCTCCTGCCTTAAATGCTGGGAACTCACTTTTTGGTTGCGCACAAGCTGCTTGTGCAATTTTAATTAAATCCATTCTTTAATATCTTTTTGCGCAACGTTATCAATTAAATATAAGAGGTTGCTTTCGTTTTCGGACTGCAAAAGTACAATATTTTTCTTATTCACAAAAAAAAAGTTAAAAAATTATAATACTTTTGCATAAATGATTCAAAATTTCTCAGATTTTCTACTAGATGCACCTATTTTTTCACTTGAAAAGATAAGTCTTATTATCGTAGTTGGTATTCTAGTTGGCTTTATTAACACTATTGCTGGTATGGCTACTGCGCTTAGCTATGCATTATTCATGGCCATGGGTCTTCCTATAAATGTAGCTAATGGAACAACTAGACTTGGTATTACTCTACAATTCGCTACGACTTCATTAATATTTAGAAAAAAAGGGTATCTGGACATTCCGACAGCAAGTAAAGTTGGAGTACCGATAGCGATAGGATCTATAATTGGAGCTATTGGTGCAGCAGTACTTGATGTTAAAATTATGGAATGGACTATGGCTATAATCTTACCTATAATGAGTATTTTCTTATTCATAGATAAAAATAAAATTCTTCGTAAAGCGCGACTAGACGATAGTCAAGTGGTAAAAATTTCTATTTTTAAATTCGCCATTTTTACAATAATCGGCATATATGGCGGCTATACCCATTCTGGTATCGGCTTACTTATTATTTTTGGTTCATTCCTTCTTTTAGGTCAAGACCTAATTCGATCTAATGCGATCAAACAATTCGTTGTCCTTATCTATACTCCACTAGCTTTAATAATTTTTGTCATATACGACCAAATAAACTGGGAAATATCCATAATCTATGCTATCGGTAATATCATAGGAGGCATACTTGGATCAAGATATGCAATTAAATGGGGAGAGAAATTTATTAAAATCAGTATATTGATAATTGTAATTATTATGTCAACCTTTCTAGTTTACAAACAACTATAATACGGTTGAATTTTCAAATACATTTGTAGTATCTTTCTTAATTATCGCCTCATCTACTAAAGATTTCACAAGAGTATCAGAAGAATTCAGTTTTATCTCTTTCTTTTGATCAACCTTATCACCCAAAGAAGGTAAAGAATCCAGTGTTTGAATAGGTCTAGATGGTTTAGGCGGCTTAGATGGCTTAGGCGGTTCAAGAGCCAAATTAACAATAAATGACTTTTCACTAACATTTCCAACGTCATCCCATACTTTTACTAATACTGTATGTCTAGATTCCTTTTTGTAATACTCATCCTCAAGTAGGAGAATTAGCTTTTTGTTCTTAATATCGTATTCGCATCTCTGCCACTTTCCATCAACCTCAACCCTGTAGCTTAATTTTTCAGTATAATTATCACTTATTCTAAACTCTGGTAAACGACCTATATAAATAGGCTTACTAGTAGAGAACATAGGTTTTATACTAGGCGAGAGCGTATCTACTACTAAACGAAAATCACCAAAAACATTCACATCTACTACATAAGTCGAATCCTTCCATACACCCTTAAACGACTGTAAATCTCCTTTACTTTTCCTAGTCACTAGCAATACCTTATCAGCTTTAGAATAATAAATATCTCCAAGAGGCTTTAACTGTATCTGTATATCTTGCGCTAATGGCACAGTCGACGAATGCACTGACCAGAAATCACCTTCTTTTTTGATTGAAAGAAGAGCTGAAGAATATAACGACCCTGAGGGCATTAAAAGAGAAAACTCTGGAGTTGTATATGTAAAATAAAGAAACCAAGGAGCCATATAATAATCACCCATAAGTTCCTGGTTAATATGCTCTTTCATCGCAATATCCTCCGTATGCGTGCGCTGTACTTTGTAATTCTGAGAAGTAGTATTTCCGTCAAAGTCCTTAACCTCAACACGAAGATTATGCACATCAAAATCATTTAATTCTATCAATCCACTATTTCTAAACTTAATTTTATCCGAAAGAGCATTTCCTTGCTCGACATAAGTTTTCAACATAGAGCGCTTCTCAAGAATCTTTGCTGAATACTCGATTAAAGAATTAAAACTACCTTGCTGCTGATAGGCAAAATCTCCTAAACTATAATGATAGATCGTGTCCTTGTCCAGAACTACAACAAACTCCTCGATAGCCAAGTTCGCACGCTGGTTTGACTGCTTATCAACTGCGTCGATAGCTAAATAAGTATGCCTTGAAAGTGGCACTATCGAATCTCCAACTTGTTTAAAACTATGGGATAATTTTGTAAGAGAAACACCTAGAGTATCATATATTGAATAAAAATTCACCTGTCTAATTACAGGTTTAACTCTATCTTCTCTTGATACATATCCGTGCCTAATCGGATTTAACGCTATACTTTGATCATAATTTCTCATTTCAAAGTGAAGATGAGGAGCCTGAGATAGTCCAGAATTACCGACTCTTCCTAGAAATTGTCCAGCTTTTAGAGGTATCTGAGCTGGCTCCAGGTCTACATCTACCTCGTCGCATTCCAAACGATATTGCTCAGCCTTGAGCACTTCATCAAGCTTCGGTGCAAAATCATATAAATGTGAATAAATGCTTATAGTCGAATCTATATGAGTAACCTCAACTGCATTACCATATAGCTCAGGAGAAATAAAGATTCTAGAAACATACCCATCCATAATAGACCTTATAGTATCTCCTACCCTTGCTCCTACTCTATAATCCAAACCTGCATGATACCTTCCATCTCTAAACTCGCCGTAATTCCCAGCAAAAGTTACTGGTAAGTCAATAGGATTGCACACCTTAATTAAAGTATCATTAAATGCTCTTGTCCTATAATACACATTCCTTCCCTGTGCACTTATGGAGGTAGATAAAGAAAAGAATCCTATGCTAACAAAGATTAACAATAGGATTCTTTCAAATATAGTTCTTAAATTTTTCATTAAGAGAACATTCTTTTCATCCTCTCGAAGAAATTTTTATCATCCTTTGTCGGATTAGGCTCAAAGCTTGAAGACTTTGATAGTTTCTCTAAAAGAGCCTTATCTTCTTTTGTTACTTTCTTAGGAATCCATACTTGGATATAAACGAGTAGATCACCTGAACCGTAACCATTTATATTCTTTATTCCCTTGCCTCTTAATCTTAAAACACTACCCGACTGAGTTCCTGGCTCTATTTTAATTCTTAACTTTCCATCTAAAGCTGGTATATCTACACTAGTTCCTAATATAGCATCAGAAACAGAAATAAATAAAGAATAAATTAGATCGTCTCCATCTCTTTGTAAATCAGCATGCGGCAACTCTTCGATAACTACTAGCAGGTTTCCACTTATTCCATCACCTTTTGCAGCATTGCCCTTACCTTGTACAGTAAGTTGCATTCCTTCTGCTATACCTGCTGGTATCCTAAATGAAACTTCCTCAGTTGACTTAGTTAATCCAGCACCGTGACACTTAGCACAAGGCTTTGTGATTATCTTACCTTCTCCCCTACAAGTAGGACAAACCGAAGCTGTCTGAACATTTCCAAAGAAACTTTGAGTAACCCTTGTCACTTGACCTGTACCGTGACAGGTATCGCAAGTTCTTATATCTGCCGCAGATGCTGCTCCTGATCCATTACAGCTATCACAAGCAACCATTTTAGGAAGTTTGATTGTTTTGTCAGCTCCTTTGGCCATCTCCTCAAGTGTTAACTTTACTCTAACGCGAATATCGCTTCCTCTTGGAGTTCTTCTTGCACCTGACCCTCCGCCAAAGCCGCCAAAACCACCACCAAAGCCGCCACCAAAAATATCTCCAAAACGGCTGAAGATGTCTTCCATCGAGAATCCGCCTGCAAAGTCACCAAAACCTCCACCTTGAGCACCCATTCCAGAATGTCCAAATCTGTCATACTTAGCTTTCTTATCGACATTGCTTAGCACATCATAAGCCTCGGCTGCCTCTTTGAACTTATCCTCAGCTGAAGTATCTCCAGGGTTTTTATCTGGATGATACTTTATCGCTAATTTACGATATGCTTTTTTGATTTCTTCTGCAGTGGCATCTTTCGAGACACCCAGCACCTCATAATAATCTCTTTTTGCTGACATATTAAATTCCTACAACTACTTTCGCAAAACGAATAACTTTACCATTTAAGGTATAGCCTTGCTCCGCAATATCAATAATTTTATTTTTTTTCTCTTCGTCTTGAACTGGGAATTGAGCAACTGCCTCGTGGAAGTCAGTGTCTAGCTCTTGTCCTATGCACTCTACCTGCTGTACACCTTTTGTTTTTAGGTAGTTTAGAAGGTTAGTATAGATTAACTCGGTACCTTCTTTCGCCGCTGCATTCTCCGCAGAGTCACCTAGCATTTGCAAAGCTCTAGCACAAACATCAAGTGTAGGTAGTAAACCTACTATAACACTCTCCCCAGCTGTACTAATTAATTCTATCTTTTCCTTTGCAGTTCTTCTTCTAAAATTTTCAAACTCTGCTGCAAGCCTCATATACTGATCATTACTTTCAGTCAACTGCATCTTTAGTTCTGCTTCGATGTCCTTCTTTGAAGACTTCTTGTTCTTTTTAGTAGACTTTTCCTTATTCGCCTCTTTATCCGAGTCTTGCTCGTTTGTTTGAGCCTCTGCTTGCTCTTCTGACTGAGGATTTACGATTTCCTCTTGTTCTAATATAGTATCCTTGTCTATCATATTCTTCGAATTTCTTTTTTTATAATATAGACAAATTGCTTGCCAAAGAAAAATGTTGTCATTTTGTCATATATTGGGGCGCAAAGCTAAGTAAAAAGGTCGAAATAAAAAAGAGTGTTTCACTTACGTTCAACACTCTCCTATTATATTCTCTATCTCAGACTAAATTTTATTGTCAGAGCCTAATACATTAACAATCTTATGAATATAAAGATTCTTTAGTTTCTCTCTTGCAGGGGCTAAGAATTTTCTTGGATCAAATTCCTCTGGAGATTCTACTATTACCTTTCTAATAGCTGCTGTCATGGCTAGTCTACCGTCACTATCTATGTTAATTTTACATACTGCTGATTTGGAGGCTTCTCTAAGCTGATCCTCTGGAATACCTATAGAATCCTTTAAGTTACCACCATATTTATTAATCTCCTCAACTATATCCTGAGGTACAGAAGAAGAACCATGCAGTACAATAGGGAAACCTGGAATTCTCTTCTCTATTTCATGTAGTATATCTAAACGAATCTTAGGATCCTGACCTGGTTTAAATTTAAACGCTCCATGTGAAGTACCTATCGAGATAGCCAGTGAATCCACTCCCGTCTTTTTAACAAAGTCCTCTACTTCATCAGGTGAAGTATATGTATGCTCTTCTGCCACCACATCTTCTTCCACTCCAGCTAATATCCCTAATTCTCCCTCTACCGTCACATCGAACTGATGCGCATATTCTACTACTTTTGCAGTTAAAGCTACATTTTCATCATAAGGTAAATGAGAACCATCTATCATAACAGAAGAAAAACCACTATCTATACAAGATTTACATAACTCAAAACTATCACCGTGGTCTAAGTGTAAAATAATAGGTATCTCGACACCTAAATCCTTTGCATAATCTACTGCTCCGTGTGCTAGATGTCTTAAGATAGCTTGATTTGCATATTTTCTAGCACCATTTGACACTTGCATTATTACAGGAGATTTTGTTTCGACAGCTGCTGCTACTATAGCCTGTAGCTGCTCCATATTATTGAAGTTAAAAGCTGGGATAGCATAGCCTCCGGTAACAGCTTTTTTAAACACCTCTCTAGAATTTACTAATCCTAATTCTTTATACGATACCATAGTTTTAATTTTCATTTTTTCTAATTCCACAAAAATAAGTAATTTTGCGCAAAGAAAAAAAACTTATGACTAATAAAGTAATCATATTCTCTGCACCATCTGGCTCAGGTAAAAGCACTATAGTAAATCATCTCCTTAGTAAATTCCCAAAACTAGCATTCTCTATATCAGCGACTTCTCGCGCTCCACGTGGAGAGGAAGAGCACGGTAAAGAATACTATTTTTACTCATCTGAAGAATTTAAGGATCTTATTCAGAAAGAAGCCTTTGTAGAATACGAAGAGGTATATTCTGGTTCATTCTATGGCACATTGCGATCTGAGTTAGAACGTTTATGGTCGGATGGAAGAATTATTGTTTTCGATATAGATGTCGTGGGGGCAGTAAATCTAAAGAAAGTATTTGGGGAGAATGCCTTATCTATTTTCATTAAAGCTCCTTCGATAGAAGAACTTGAGAAACGTCTATCATCAAGAGGTACTGACAGTAAAGAAGAAATAGAAAAAAGACTGACAAAGTCCAAGCAAGAATTAGAGTTTGAAAAACATTTTGATACGACTATCATCAATGATAAATTAGAGCAGGCTCTCGAACAGGCTGAAAAGACTATTGACAATTTTATCAAGAAAAACTAAATGAAGTGCGCACTTTACTTTGGCTCATTTAATCCCGTACATTTCGGGCATATTAATATCGCCCGCTACCTTTGCGATAACTGCGATATAGACCAAGTGCGCTTTATCGTCTCCCCACATAATCCTATCAAGGATGAAAGCACTCTAGCATCCGCTTCTGATAGGCTACAACTACTTAAGGAGAGACTAGAACAACAAGACATTAGCACTAATAAGGTAGTAGTGTCTGATATAGAGTTCCATCTTCCAAAACCCTTATATACGATTAATACACTTCGCGAGATCCGCAAACAAGAGCCCCAAAATGAGCATATCCTTATTATGGGGGCTGACAATATATCTATTATAAAGCGTTGGTATCTTTGGGAGGAGCTACTTAGAGAATTTGAGATATGGGTATATCCACGCGAGGGCAGCCAAGAAGCACAAGATATTTGCGAGGAGTTAAATTCTCTTGAGAGAGTTCGTGGAGTACACTACCTTTCCTCAGCACCTCTTCACCTCATATCCTCAACAGAAATTAGAGAAGGAAAGAAAGGGTTAAAGGTTAAATTAAAGCCATAATATATAGGACCTTAAATGATATTTTTAGGCCTTAGTTTTTTTTGCAAAATAATACCTATTTTTGTAAAAATTACTTAAATATACTATTATGAACACTAAATTTACTCTTTTTATCGCTTTTATAGCTGCAAGCATTTTTATGCTTTCTTGTAAAGAACAGGAAGGCATCGGGTGGCAATATGCAGACTTGGGTTCACTTAACTATACCTTAACTCTAAGCAGTGAGGAACTTGAATTATTACCCTCAGATATTCTAAGCTGCAAGGCAAGCAATGATATAGAAGGATACTCTCAAACTCGCGATCTAGAGTTTAACAAAAGCGTAAACTCTAAAGAAAAATCTATAGTCATCCAGCTGAGAGATCCAAATTTTGGGGCAAATTTTGAAAATCTTACTATGAATAAGACACATACTTTTCAGTATGACTTCACAGTCGCTTTTACTGAAACATATCCTCATACAGAAAAAGACTTATCAGTATTACTAGAGTTTAATATGGACTCAATCGACGATGGTGGTAAATTCGAAATCATAGAAGTTCTTTTTGAAGGAAAAAAGCTTAACATTTTAGAATCAATCAGCTATCATGTACCCCTTAGTGGCAAAGTGAAGTGCACCGCTGCCTTAAACTAAAGCATACCTAAGGCCACCTAATAATAAACTAGCCAGCCTCTCAGATGCATCATTCTGCATCTGAGAGGCTGTTTTTATAGTCACATTTAGGTATTTTTGGCCACATGTAGGGTTAGGTCTAAAAAAAAATACCTAAAAGTAGGGATTGTGAAAACACTCGTGCGCCACTACATTTGCGTACTAGTTTTTTCTTATAGAAAATAAAGATTTACTAGTGATGTTAACTCATTTAAATATCAAAAGGTCTATTTAAACGAGCTAGAATACAGATAAGTATTACGAAGACCTTAAAAAGAATATAGAATTGAAATTAAATATTATAAAATATATTATTGGAGTGTTTGCATTTTTTTGCTTTACTCCTATTTCCAGTATCGCTAAAAATAGGGATATTAAATCTCCGCAACCATTACAGGAATACCTTAATGAGGAAGGAAATAAGCGACCTGATAGTAAATATACATATATCGAGGGCGTCGTACTATCTAAAAACGATAGCAGTGCTGTTTCATTTGCAACTGTTTATCTTGAAGGGACGACTAACGGAACCCTAACTGACGATAATGGTCATTTTTCACTACGAGTTCCACTTGGAGCACACAAATTAGGCGTCTCACTTTTAGGCTATGAGCACTTCTCTAAAGAAATAGCTATAACCGATAATCACTCTCATAATTTAAAGGTGATACTTGAGCCCTCATCACTAGAGATAGATGAATCAGTTATTAGCTGCAAATCTGAAACAAAGAATCTGCAAGAAAAAGGATTTACTGTAAATAGTGTAAGCACCCTTGCAGCTATTACGTCATCATTCACAACCGAGGAGCTTCTTAATCGTTCGGCAGGTGTAAAAATTCGCCAAGGAGGTGGACTAGGTTCTGATGTTGAATACAATATCAATGGTCTTTCAGGAAGTTCTGTCAAGGTTTATATTGATGGTATGCCTATTAGCACCTATGGCAAATCTTTTTCTATTGCAAACCTGCCCCCATCTCTTGTAGAAAGAATAGAGGTGTATAAAGGTGTTATACCGGCACACTTAGCAGATGACGCGCTTGGTGGTGCGATTAATGTGATAACCAAGAAGAAAGGAGCACAGTCTCTTAATGCATCTTACGGATATGGTTCATTAAATACTCATAATGCCAATATTAATGGCTTATACAGAAGTAATAAAAGCGGTTTCTATTTTGGCGGTTCTGCTTACTATAACTCGAGTGACAATAACTACGATGTATGGGGAGATGCTGTCTATGTATCAGACCCTACAACTGGGCGTGTAGAAAACATTACAGCTGAGCGTTTTCATGATGACTATCTAGCATACGGTACTAACATTAATACAGGTTTCTCAGGGCTAAGCTGGGCAGACAACCTTTCACTTAATCTTGTATATTCAAATATTGATAAAGATATCCAAACTGGGGCTACTATGGAGACAGTATATGGCAATAGACGTAGTGAACAGGATAGCTATATCGCAAATCTTAACTACGAGAAGAATGATCTCCTCCCTCGTTTAGACCTAAAGAGTACTTTTTCTGTATCTCATTCGGATCGTAAGATAATCGATACCTGTAATGTAAAGTATGACTGGAGTGGTGAGCCAGTAAAAAATATGTATGGCGAGACTGTACACTGGGCGACAAGCGGAGAAGCTGGGAGAGCAACGCTTGCTTCAAACCTTGAGAATAATTTCACTAATCGCACAAGCATCCAATATGCTTTTGATAAAAGAGATAATCATATTTTCTCTTTAAACGGTTCGTATTTTGGATTCACTAGAGATGTGAAGGATCCTATGCTTTCTGCTTTAGAGCAGAGTTTAACTGATACTCGCTATGTTAGCAAATATACATTCTCAGCTGCTTATGACGCAAAATTATTTTCCGAGAAACTTAAATTTTCTCTATTTTATAAATATTTTGACCAAACCCTTACACTTTCTGATCCACTTGTTAGTAGCACTGGCTCATTAGTTCCTAATGAAATAAACGCTCCTATGAATGGCAGTGGTTATGGCTTAGCTCTATCATATAAAGTTTTACCAGATGTTATTCTTTCTTTCTCTGCGGAGAATACACTTAGACTCCCATCTATTACTGAGATGATAGGTAATACTAGTGATAATATCGAGCCAAACTATAATATTAAACCTGAAGAGAGTATCAATATAAATTTAGGTGCGACTATTGAACCTATAAAGTTTGGTAATAGTAGAATTGGAGGTAGCATAAACCTATTTTATAGAGATGTTACAGATATGATACAAAGAGCTGAGGTTAACCAAGGAGACGAGACCTATGGTTATGAAAATATTGGAAAAATATTGAGTAAAGGCATAGATTTCGAACTGAAATATGATTACGGCAGAAATTTTTCTTTAAACGGAGCTATATCATATAATGATACACGTTTCAACGTACAGTATGATGATAAAGGAGGAGAATATGCTTGGTACGGCGATAGACTTCGAAATATGCCTTATTTCTTAACTAACGTAGGTGCATCATATAATTTTAATGATATTTTCTCAAAGAGAGATAAGTTAACAGTGAGTTA
>CAYJFD010000020.1:34198-40876 GCA_964369605.1 uncultured Muribaculaceae bacterium
ACTACATCCACGAATTTTTCAAAAACTGGGAGAGCCTTGGTACAGCTGGAAAGGCTACGATTCCATCACAGTTAACACATGATATAAGTATCGTTTATAAATTCCCTAATGATAAATTCAGTATAGGCCTTGATGCTAAAAATATAACAAACGAACAGCTGTTTGACAATTATGCTTTACAAAAGCCAGGCAGAATGATCTTCATAAAACTGAGCTATAATATTCTTTAAAATAATAATAATAAAATAAATAGAAATGAAAAAAACTAAGTTAATTATCAGCGCATTTGCGCTGATATCACTTTTCTCTTGTGAGAAAAAAGGTACTCCTGAACCAACTCCTTCAGGAGATAGAGTATTTAATATAGTATGGTGTGCAAGTGACGAAGGTACGACACCAAGTTATGTTCAAGGGGTTACTGATATCTCTCAAGGAACTATTGATGGTAGTCAAGGTTTTGAAACACCTTCTGTTCGTTCTGCCTACACATTCACATCTGACGATGGTAAATATCTCTACAACTACAGTTACGGTGGAGGTACATTTAATAAATATGCTGTAAATGGCGGCGTAAACTATACTTCTGTAGGAGCACAACTTTCGCTAACAGATGCTATCGGCTCTGCTCATGGCCGCTGTTCGAAAATTAATGACAAATATGCTTCTGCTCATAATATAGTTACAACTCCTATTTTTGACGAGGACGGAGAAACTTATCTATATACAAAATCAGAACTAAAATTTGTGATTATAGATTTAGAGGAAATGGTTATTGACCAATTTAAAACTGTAGAGCTACCACGTAACGCTTATGATATAGCTGAAAATACCTATGTTTGGCGCGTTCACATGCCATATATACTAAATGATAAAGTATATTTTGGTATTGCACGTAGCAGAGCGAGTGCATCTGACCCATCTTCTTCGGACAAGTCTAAAGCAAAGGCAGGTGTATTAATTCTGGATTATCCTTCTTTTGAAAATCCAAAGATAGTAGAGACTACACTTCCGACAGAAGGTGACACATACGGCTTCCGTTCTCGCCCAATTTATGCTTATGGTGGAACAGGTGCTAACAAAGATGATTTATACCAACTATCTATGACTAGTTCTCATATTTTAAAAATTAAGGATGAAAAGTATGATGATAGCTACGTATTTGATCTTCAATCGGCTCTAGGTTCTAGTTATAGAATAGATGCAGCTGGATGGCACTATGTAGGTAATGGTATCGGTTATGTCCCTTTCGAAGAAGATAGCAAAGTAGTAGACGGAGAAAATTGGGGACTAGCTCGTGTAGATCTTAATACTCGCACTGCTATTAGATTAAATATTCCATCTAATATGGACTTTTGGGAGTACCAAAGTTCGCACCTAGCTAATGACATACTTTATATGACTATATGTCCTGTTGATGGCAACGGGCACATATATATGTTCGATATAAATAGCACCTCTGCTGATGGGTTCACTAAAGGTGCTGAGCTTAAAGGTGCAGCTGCTTCATACTTTGCTGGAATTTTCTAATGAGAAAATTACTTAAAGAAATTCATTTATGGTTATCACTCCCTTTCGGAGTGATAATCTCAGTTATATGCATATCTGGCGCCCTACTTGTATTTGAAACTGAGGTAAATGAATGCATAAACCCACACCTATATAAGGTAAATTATAACAAGGGCGATGCCAAACTGACTCCTTCTGAATTAATACTAAAAGCAAAGGAACAGTTGCATGATACAGTAGAAATCACGGGAATAGAGTATTATGGCTCCGCTAAACGCTCCGCAATGTTAAGTTACGCAGGAGGAGGGAGAAATAATAAGATCAGTGTGAATCCATATACTGGAGAAGTTAATGGAACAACACAAAGAAGCAAATTTTTTAGCACTATGTTCTATACGCATCGCTGGTTAATGGATGCGCCTAAAGCAAGAGGAGAGATGACAGTTGGTAAATTCTTAGTAGGATCTACTACTATAGTTATGATTGTTATCCTTATAACTGGCTTAGTAGTTTGGTTTCCAAAACTATCTACAAAAAAGTACGGTAGAGCTGTAAATCAGAGACTAAAGCTATCATTCAAAAGTTGGCGAGCATTTTGGTTTACAAGCCACCTATCACTAGGATTCTACTCTACCCTATTACTTTTGTTAATTTGCTTAACTGGTTTATCGTGGTCATTTGGATGGTACAGATCGGCTGCGTACGCGCTTGTAGGGGCTCAGCAGGGACAAAAGGCTAAAACTACAATAATTGAGAATAATAAATCAAACTCTACTCAGGTAAATTCTACTGAAATAGCTTGGGATAGAGCCTTTGAACAGCTAGAAGAGCGTTATACAAAATATAAGTCTATTTCCTTAACTAAAGGAAAGGCAGATGTTAAGAAACGCCCGAATTCTAAAAATTCATTTATTCGAGACAGCTATAAGTTCGATGAAAGTGGAGACTTATCTGAGGTAGTATACTACAAGGATCAGTCTAAATATAGTAAGACTAGAGGATGGTTTTACGCTCTTCATACTGGAAGCTGGGGTGGAATATTCGTAAAGATATTATACTTTCTTATCGTTATGACAGGGGGATGTCTACCTATATCCGGGTACTACCTTTGGATAAGGAGAAAATTCTTCAGATAAAACAAGAGCTCCATTTAAGAAATTAATTAGCCAGCCTCTTTAGCGCACGATGATGTCCTAGGGAGGCTGCTTTTTTATACCATCTCATAGCCTGATCTATATCGATTTTCCCATTCCATCCTTCTTCATAGCCCTGGGCTATCCTATAGTAAGCATAGGTATCCTCTGAAAGAAGATAAGCTTCAAATGCCTTTTTAAGTGACACCTCAACACCGACCGAACCCTGCCTATAAAGATCACCTAGATTTGTCGGCGCATAGATAAGATCACCTGCCTCAATAGCCCTTTTAAACAGTACTTCCGCCTTCCTTCCATCTTGGGGCACTCCTATCGCTTCTTGATAAATAGTCCCGATATCATTCAACACCTCAGCTATCGGCGCCTCCTCTGCATTTTCTAAGCCTAATAACATCTGAACATCTTCGTGCGAAAAACTATCCCAGGTTTCAGACCCATCTAGTAAATAGGACCTTACCCTTCCTATAGAGTCATGCTGAGGAACATCTACTTCTATTCCTTCTAGGTCGCAGTTAAAATCTTCACATAATTCTTCATCTGTAGCCTGCGGCAATGTCTTTGCTCTTAGCAACAATTGGATATAACCGTATATGCGCGGCGTAGAAGACGTCAATCCGACTGCGTACTTTGCTAGGATCTCTTTTGAGACATAGGTATAGTCATATTGGGTAAGCGATAGATAAGCTCGCGGAGCAATAGTTAGTACCGCTTTTATATTTGCCACTGCCTCTCCTATAGCTTCTTCTGCCCAATCTTCATCTAAGGCTTCGATTTGGATAGAGGGCTGCGCATCCAGATATTGCGACAGCACTAAAGCTAAATAAGGAAAAAGCTTATAGTCGTCCATCGATGCCATCTCGTCCATCATAAGTTCTACCGTCCCTTCTTGATCATCTTTGATCAAAAATAGTGTCGGAGAATCCTCACTTGAGGAGAAAAAATAATCTCCTCCAAAAGAGTCAAGCGGGTAAATCTTTTTTGCTAATTGTGCGCTAAAAACCTTGAAATCGAAAGGTATAGCGGTAGAAAACCTTATAATGTGCATATTATTTTACATCTGCTCCATAGGTGTGGGAGCTGTGAATGTCATCTCTTGCTTAGTTGTTGGGTGTGAAAGTGTTAGGTGGCGTGAATGTAGTGAGATACCGCCATCTTGATTCGAACGACGTGCTCCATACTTCAAATCACCTTTTATAGGGCAGCCTATTTTTGAAAGTTGACAACGAATCTGATGATGCCTACCAGTAATTAGCTCGACCTCAACCAGAAAATAGCTCTTTGTAGCCCTTAGTAACTGATAATTAAGGCGAGCTTCCTTTGCACCTGCGCAAGGATTAATATGAGCTACTGATTTATTTTTTGCCTCGTTACGAGCTAGGTAGTGCACTAAGGATGCTTGCTCTGGCTTTGGTGCAGCCTCTAGTAGAGCCCAATATCTTTTATGCATCTTTCCATCCCTAATCGCGATATTTAGACGGCTGAGGGACTTCGATGTTTTTGCAAAAACTATAACACCACTCACTGGGCGATCTAAACGGTGAACTACTCCCATAAAGACATTGCCAGGTTTGGCATCTCTCTTTGCGATAAAAGCCTTAAGCGTCTCACTCAGTGGCTCATCTCCAGTTTTATCACCTTGTACGATTTCTCCTACATTCTTATTGAAAACCAAGATATGATTATCCTCGTAGATTATCCTTTGGTTTATTTGCTCAAACTCAACATTCGCTATATCCCTATATATTTGCCCCATCAATTTGGTATATTAATATTGCTCAGAATCGTTAGGAAAATCACTACTCTTTACATCTTTAACATAAGATTGGAAGGCATTTAAAAAGCCCTCGTACATATTGCCATAGCGACGTAGGAAGCGAGGCGAGAACTCATTATTCAGACCTAACATATCGTGCATCACAAGTACTTGACCATCTACGTGCTTTCCTGCACCTATTCCTATAACCGGTATTTCGAGAGTCTCAGCGACTTCTTTTGCTAGAAGTGCAGGAATTTTCTCTAGTATTATAGCAAAGCAACCTGCTGCCTCAAGTGCTTTTGCATCACTTATTAGCTTCTTTGCTTCTGATTCGTTATTTGCTCTTACTGCATAAGTGCCGAATTTATGAATAGACTGTGGCGTTAAACCCAGATGTCCCATTACTGGTATACCAGCTGTTAGAATTCTACGTACAGATTCAATAATCTCCTCCCCTCCTTCAAGTTTCACAGCATTTGCTCCTGACTCTTTCATTATTCTGATGGCCGTATTTAATGCTGATTTTGAATCGCCTTGGTAAGTACCAAATGGCAGATCTACTACAACTAAGGGTCTCCTTACTGCTCGTACAACACTTTGAGCGTGATATATCATGTGGTCCAAGGTAATTGGTAGAGTACTGTCGTATCCTGCCATTACATTTGCGGCAGAATCTCCTACCAAAATTATATCCATCCCCGCGTGATCTATTATCATAGCTGAAGTATAATCGTAGGCTGTTAGCATAGCGATTTTTTCACCAGCTCTTTTCATCCCTAATAATTTAAGGGTCGTCACATTCTTAACTGTAGTTTCTGTAGACATCTTCTGTGTTATGTTTTAATCTTTTATGCAAAGCAACAAAAGATAATTCATATATGCAATATTAAGACACTTAAAAAGAGATTTTGTGTCATTTATTCTAACTCTGTGGAATTTTCTAGATTTTTTAATTCTTTTTTATAAAATGTTGGAGTACATCCTACTTCTTTTTTGAAAAATCTATTAAAGGTCGCTTTTGATGAAAAGCCGACACTTTCTGCTAGGTTAAATATCTGATCATCTTCTCTATCTTGATCTGACAATAATGATATTAGTTCTTTTAGGCGATATGAATTTATGTAGTTAGGGACTGACTTATTTGAGTAATTATTTATGACATTTGACAGATAAGTCGTATTTGTTCCGATGATAGTACTTAATGAATTTACTGATAAATTTTTATCGTGGTATAATTTTTCTTGCTTCATTATCTCCTCGACCTTCTCATAAATTAGTAACATTTCACTATTTCGATTACTAGCTCGCTCTTCCTCTATTTTTTTCTTCTCATTTAGAGATTTCCTGTACTGCTCATACTTCTGAACCAATTGAACATACATCGAATTTCGGTGTAGGTATAGAAGAATAGAAAATACAGAGATAACAATAAATATTAAAACAAAGGAAAGTGCAACAAATATATTTCTATCCTTATTTGCGATTTCCATCGAATACTTTATTCGCTCATTCTCTAACATAAGATTACGAATTTCGTTTTCCTTATTAATATCATAATATTCTGCTAGAGCTCTATCATACTGTTTATAATAGTGTAGAGATTCACCAAGATTATTGAGCTGTTCGTAAGCTAGGGATAGACCTAAGTATATCTGATGTTTAAATTCTATGTTCTTTAGCTGGGTTGAAAGTTCCAGAGCCTTATTAAACTGTCCTATCGCCTGCTTATGCATCGACAGTTCTAATAGGCATTGAGCATAATATGTTAAGGTCTTTATAGAGATACTATTATAAGGCTCTGTTATATTTCTCACTGCCTCTTCATAATATTTTAAGGCTTCCTCTCGCCTTCCTTGCTGATATAGTACGTCAGCATGATATGAATTAAGTGCTATCTTCATATAAACTGTCAATTCTAGATCCTGAACTCTATCTATATAATATTGAGTTAACTCTAAAGCTTTATCATAATCCCTATACAACAAAAGCATCTTCGCAAGTGACAAGGCACCAAGACATTTATCATTTATCTCTTCATCGCCTAAAATACTTAAGGAATATGCCTCTTGAGCATATTTTAAGCCCGTTGTGTCTTTCCTCATACTATAAACCGAAGAGATATTTACGAGCATTTTACAAGTGTTATTCGTATCTTTTTGATGCTTCGATAAGTCATAGGCTTTCAGAAAAAGATCTAAGGCCGTTCGATAATCTAATTTTGATGTTATATAATATATTGCAGATATACTGTATAAACCCATC
>CAYJFD010000021.1:0-37812 GCA_964369605.1 uncultured Muribaculaceae bacterium
GTGCTATTATAGTATTGAACCAAAAATTTGATTGACAGTTTTCAGGTTCATTAAAGTACTTCACATCTTCGTGCTTGGCAAAGAATGTTCTGTATCGCTCTGCTGTATCTCTTTTATCTTTAAGTATAAAATCTATTTGTTCTAGCTGGGCACAGCCTAAGGCAGCATTTATATTCGGCATACGATAATTATATCCGATATGATCGTGGATAAAGTCCCATTTATGAGGGACTTTTGCCTGTGTTGTTAGATGTTTTGCATAAGCCGCTAAATCTTCATCTTGGAATAATAACATTCCTCCGCCGCCAGTAGTGATAGTTTTATTTCCATTAAAACTTATGGCTCCTACCTTTCCAAAAGTACCAGTATGTTTTCCCTTATAAAAGCTACCAAGACTTTCTGCTGCGTCTTCTACGACTTCGATGTTATATTCTCTACAGACCTTTATAAGTTCGTCTATCTTCATAGGGTGACCAAAGGTGTGCATAGGAACGCAACATTTTATTCTACGATTTGTATGTATGTTGTAACACTCTCCATCACGCAGTTCTGCATTACTTTTTAACCACGCTTTTACTGCATCTGGTGATAGGCCCATCGTCTCTGTATCCACATCTAGAAATACAGGGAAAGCGCCTATGTAACTAATGGCGTTACAAGTAGCGACAAAGGTCAGTGCTTGGGTTAAAACTTCATCGTTTTGTTTTACACCTACTAATTCCATCGCTAGAAAAAGGGCATTTGTGCCGTTTACACAGACCACAGCCTTGGATGCTCCAGTATATTCTGCAACCATATCCTCAAAGCGATCAACAAACTTACCTACGCTAGAAACAAAGGTCGAATCAATACACTCATTAAGATACTTCTTTTCATTACCTCCAAAGTATGGTGAATGAAGAGGAATAAAATTATCAGAGTTATATAGCCTATGGATAAAACTAGTTAATTCTTGTTTCATAGTGAGTTTACATTTTCTGATCTAAGTTTTTCCCTTTTTCTGTATGTACAAAGTTAGGAATAAAATCTTTGATAGCACTTACTATTTCTTCTTTTGTAAAGATATTTTTATTAAATATACACTCTAGATTATTAAATAATTCATCTATCTCTAAAATAGGTCTAGATTTAACATCTTCGATAACTCCTAGTGACAAGAATCGTTCTGTATTTACTTGTTCTCCTTCGATGAAAAATTCCTCGAAATCTTTTTCTCCAGTAGTGTCACTTTTGAAGTAAACAACAGGGTAGTTTTGATCTGAGACTAGCATAGTTGAGGCATATTCCTTAGCTTGCTCTTCGTTATCACATAATAGGGGAGTGTAGTTTAGTTCTCGAAGAAACTTATCACATATATGTGAGAAGGTCATCATTTGCTCTTCTCCTAGTTTTGGAAAGAAGACCTCTCTATTATTCCCTAAGATACAAGCGAGCATACATATTTGTCCACTTTCTTCAGGTGAAACAAAGTAGCGTTTTACGTCTGAAGGTGCAGCTAGGGGCTGTTTTTTCATTAGTCGCTCGATAAATCCTGCAAGTAATGAACCATTAGAGAATGCTACATTTGCAAAACGAGCTGTAGTTATCTTGAACTTATCTGCATAAGCCATTATCATATCCTCCATTATTTTCTTACTAGCTCCCATAACATTTACAGGGTTGGCAGCCTTATCAGTAGATACACAAAAGAAATGTTTGGGTGGGATCTCAACAAGTAAATCGAGAAGCTTACGAGCTTTAATTACGTTATTCTCTATTAGGGCTTCCACCGAAAACTGGTCTTTCTCACTTCTTACGTGTTTATGTGCAGAAAAGTTGGCTACGATATCAAAACCATTAGCCTCTCTAAAAATCTTTTCAAAAATAGGATCTGCAAAGTTAATAGGGTAGGTACGGTACTTTTCGGGAACATACATTCCATTAGTTGATCGAAGATCTCGAGTAAGCTCAGTTAGTCCGTTTTCATTTATATCTATGACCACTAATTCTTCGGGTCTGAATGGTAGTATTGCCCTTATATATGAAGAACCGATCGTTCCAGCTCCTCCTATTACTAGAACTTTCTTATTCTTTATCTCAGAACAAAGAGTCTCGTGATAAGATTTTATATCTTTCTCAAATAAGCTGGATGTGCGTTTGGTTATATTGTTTGCTATGAAGTTTGTTATATCGATCATTTTTTCTTTGCGTTAAGACGTTTTATTCAAGAATGAAGAAACAAAGGTAAACATAAATTATGTTAAAACTTTTGTTTATTCGGTATATTATCTTTTTGGTCGAATCATATTGTTAACACTAAATAGGATTCTTACTGGTAGTAGGGTATAACGTAGTGCTATGTGTAGTAGGATCCTTTTGTATATTTTTAAAGCTTTGCATCCTAGTACAAATTTGTTAGCTTCAGGAAAGTATTCTAAGAGTTTTTTCTGCTCAGTACCCTTTAATTTTCTTAAGATAACATATTTTACTTGAACTTGCTTTTGGCGGAGACCATAGATGATATCTTCGCTTACTTCCTTGTCGGATAGAAAGTCGCTAACTTCTAGTATTGCATTAAAGTGATCGTATACGCGTTCATTATTCGGAGACTTGGTTAATGAGTTCTCATTCTGTCTATAGTGATAGTAAGATTTTTTTATAGACACTATTTTTTTTGCATAGTAGAATAATTGTACACTAAGTGCTAGATCCTCCCATATATTAAAGTGTCGATTTAAAGCTATTTTATTATCTGTGATAATCGAGCGTTTTATTAGTTTAATACAAAGATAAGATGAGATCTTGCCATTGAGAATATAACTGATATTTTCCTTAGCTAGTGCGCTATGTCTATTTGATATATAATTTTGAGACTCTAAAGTGTTTATATAGAAGTCTGCACAAACTATGTCTGCATCTGCTTCTAGAGCCTTATTATACATTTCCTCAAGCATCTGAGGCTCTACCCAGTCGTCGCTATCTATATGAATAATGTATTTTCCTTTAGCCGCAAGAGTACCAGTGTGCCGAGCTGCAGCTAGGCCTTCGTTATCAGTCTTATTTATGACGGTAATAGTGAGCGTTGGAAAATCCTGGATAAGATTAGCGACTATCTCCATAGAATTATCAGGAGTGGCATCATTAACTAAGATAAACTCTACTCCTTCAGTAAGGGTTTGGGTAAAAAGCGAGCGAAGACATCTTTCGATATAGCTTTCTACATTATATATGGGTATAATTACTGATATGGTCATGAATTTACAGAATTATATTTTTTTATTTTTTTAAAGAATCCAAAGTGTTTTGTAATTCTTTTGCATATTCTGCTTTAGAATAGCTACGAAGATTAAATATATTTAAATTGTGTGAAGCATCCTCGGGTGATAAAACTTCTGTTAGGGACCTTTCAGATAAATCGTCTTCGATAGAATATACAATATACTTATCTATTTCTTTTAACTGCTTATAGACAATACTTTTTTTATACAAGAACACCTTTATCGCATTCTGTAAGCAATAATATATATTGCCCATCGCTTGTTGTCGTATATTTCCAAAAATAGCATGTGTACTACTGTCTTGTAGTTTACTGTATTCTTCTAAAGGCATAAATTTGTCGATTATCACGATGTTCATTTTAGAGAAAAAAACTGCTTTTCTTTTAACAAGATCGATATACTTTTTATCGCCGTAGCTTAGCGGAATAATTATATTTTGGTCTTTATTAAGATTGATCTTATTTAAAACCCTTAATACATCTAGATGGTTTCCAGTTGGAGCTCCTGAATTTCCGAGAAAGATATGCCCTGTTTTCTTTTTACTCGTCACAACATTATCAGCCCTTAAACGAGGTACTATAAATGGCTTTGCTTTAAAGAAATCATATTTTTGAAGTAATTCATATTCTATTGGTAGTACAGTTCTACAGTAATCGAATCGACCGAAGATTCTATGTAATTCATTCTGATACTTTCTATGATATAGAAAGCGTTTTATACAGAATTTAAAACGCTTATAGATGGATAATGTATATCTTCTAGTCAAGGGTTTAAATAATTTAAGATCAATCAACGTACCACCTAATGTTGGAAAATAGAGTTCAAATCCCCAAAACCATACTGCGACAATCGTTTTTTTATCTATGTAATCAAACATCTGATAGAAACGGGGATCTAAAGAATGAAAGTAGATTAGATGAATATCTTTTGAAGAGAACATTAATTTCAAATCAGAAATAGATTTAATTATTGTCAATCTATCAATATTTTTTATAGTGTGAAACTTATAATCTATCGTCTCAGTAAAAAACACGAAGATATTCTCATAATTATCTATCTGCTCCCAATAGGGTAAAAGTTTATCAAAGAATTTATCATCTGCGATTATATGTATTATCTTTCTCATTTTATTCAATAAAATATTCTCTATTCATCGTCATTTTCTATATTACTATTTATATATGTTTGACATAGCCTTACATCCTTAACAACTTATCCGATAGTATCATACTCAGCCTACTGTATGTACTCCCGATAAAACCCATCGACTTCCACAAGTGAAAATGGTTCTCCGTGTCCAGGGTAAATGGTTGTATTTGCTGGAAATATATTAAAAATATGTTGCAACGATTTCTTAAAATCAGCATAGGACCCTCCGTATCTTTTTTTGATAACAGGTTTTATACTATTCAGTATAGTGTCGCCTGTGAATAGCCTATTTCCTTCAGCAATACATATTGAAGCGTCTGTATGTCCGGGCGTATGATGAAAATAGAAATCATATCCCTGCCAATGAAAGACATTGTTCAAGCTCTCAGCAGTGTAATCAATATGCTCAATGCTAAATTTCGTTTTATCTTGAAAATAGAGAAGATTGAAATAATTCTGCGGCACAGCCAATTTCTCTGCACATCGCTTTGAACAGATTATCTTTGCTCCATATTTTTCTCTTAACAAATTTGCACTCCAAACGTGATCAAAATGTTCATGTGTCAGAATGATATAACTTGGCGTTAAGCTATTTGTCGTAAAGAAATCCACAAATGCACTTATTTCTTTGCTACCACAATCTATCACGATGCAATCATTCGTTTGCTCTTTGTCAAAAAAAATATAGGCATTCGAATCTACTGGAGCATTTAATATGGAGTATATTTGTAGCATTTGGCTTACAGCTCTAACAGTTCAGTAGTAACCACGTTATGCGTCTTGATATATGCAGCACCCCAGACAAATCCTGAACCTATTGCAGAAAACAACAAAGTTAAAGGCTTTTGGGAGAGTTCTTGATTAATCTCTGTTACCATTGTTAATGGAATAGACGCGGAGCAAGTATTTCCAAAACGATCAAGATTAGTTGGTATTTTTTGTTTATCCAATTTCAACTTCTTTGCAACTGTCATATTCAATTTAAGATTAGCTTGATGGAAGATATAGTAATCAATATCATTATGTAAATCTATATCAAAATGCTCACACATAGCTTTTACTGCTCTTGGGCACTGAGTTATTGCAAATGAGAATACCTCCAATCCATCCATAACGCCATGAATAGGAGCACGCATAGAACCATCTTCACAAAGGACTTCTTTAAAAGATTCGCGTGACACTGGATTCCTGTAACCACTGTGAGGATGATAAACACTTTTATACTTAGAGCCATCACTCAAAAGGTTCAAATATATAGGTTCTGCTTTTTCATCAAACTCCCAAGCGGTAACGCTTCCAGCATCTCCGAAGATCGGGTATCTAGATTGATCTTTGGGGGATGATGTCATTGAGTGCGTATCGCCTATAAGAAGTAATGCTCTCTTTTGCACACCAGATTGCAGCATGCTCCCAACGATTGAAAGAGATTGTAAAAAAGCGGAACAAGGCGCTGAAATATCAAGTGTAAAGCAGGATTTTGATAATCCTAACCTATCTTGGAGAATACAAGATGTTGCTGGAGAACGATAGTCGGGAGTCAATGATGCAAAAATGAGTATATCAACACTTTCTCTTTCCCAACCTAATTTGTCTAGCAACTCGTTCGCTGATTTAAAGCACAAATCTGATGTGCATTGTCCACTTTTTACAAAGCGTCGTTCTTTTATACCGGTAGAACTAATAAACTTTTCTACATTATCATCATTTGCTAAAATTTCAATATCTTCTGATTTGATGATAGTTGAAGGAACACATGCAGAAATCCCTTTAAGGGACACTTTATTTATAGAAAAAAAAGCCATAATTAAAATTTATTTTAGCAGGGTTTCAATTATTTATTATTACTTAGAAATTTGGGAGAAGAACCCATAACATCCCAAATTAAAGCATTTTAGCGCAAAATTTATGATTTATACTGCGTTTATTCTATTTTCTTTGCAGGGTTTCCTATCACGGTTGTTCCCTGTTTAACAGTTCTCATTACAACACTTGCTGCTCCAATAACTGCAGCTGCTTCGATTTTGACTTTTGGATATAATGTACATCTTGTGTAAAGTGTCACCAAATTAGCTATACGATTATAGCCACTAATAACATTTCCAACAAAGAGGTGGGAAAAATCGCCTATCGATGAGTCGTGTCCTATATTACAATGATCTTGGATTATCACGTGATTACCAATTTGTGAGTTTATAGAGATTGTCGTGAAAGCTCCAATAAGGTTACCATACCCAAGAGTTACAGACGGAGAAATATTAGCCGTTGGATGAATAATATTAATAAACTTGCCGCCTTTGCTTTCAATCAAATCTATAGCAGACTTTCTTTCTAAGACAGAAGGAAGTGCACAAATGAACAAATCGTTTTCTTCTGGCATATAATCATCAACAATAGAAATAACATTAAAAAAGTCATCCTCAATATTCGTGCTTTTATCTATAAAGCCCTTAAGATTCCATTCCGTATTGAAATCTTTTGATAATAACGCATATTCGTAAGTGATCCTACCAAGATTTCCTGCTCCAATTATTATTAATTCTTTCATAGATATATTAATTCGGGACAAATAATATTGCCTTTTGTTTTTACTATTGCTGATGCCACTGAGATTCCTGCACTAATTGCATTCATACCTAGTGTTAATTCGTCTTGTCTTAGTTTATCAGATAGTTCAGTTATCATAAGCAGTGGTATAGTTGAACCGCTTGTATTTCCAAATCTGGAAATATTATATGGTGTTTTTTCTGTTGAGATTCCTATTTTTTTTCTTACTTTTTCGCAAAGAAATTTATTTGCTTGATGGACTAAAAAGAAATCCAAATCATCATTCGAGATGTCTAAATGCGTGCAGAGTGCTTTAAAGTTCTTAGGCATATGGCGTATTGCTGTTGAAAACACCGTTGTTCCATTCATATACAGCTGTTGTGGTGTTCTTATATTTCCATCTTCATCTTCTGCTTCTATAAAAGAGGTCTCTGAAATAGGATTGCGATACCCTCCGTCTGGAATTATCACTTCATTATAAACAGCACCAAAAGTTTCAAAATTAAAAAATAATTGATCATAATTTTCATCATTATATTCCAATGCTGTCGCAGTTCCAGCATCGCCGAATAATAAGTAGGAACTTTTATCTTTGTAATTTACATTCTTAGATTGCGTATTACCAACTAACAAGAGCGCTTTTTTTATTTTTGAAGCTGATATTATACTTGCCAGAGTAGATAACCCATACAAATAGGCTGTACATGCCATAGAGATATCGAAAGTGAGACACGTATTAGAAAGCCCTAATCTCTCTTGTAAAACGCAAGCCGTTGAAGGTAATTTGTAATCGGGTGTTTGCGATACAAAGATCAATGCTTCGATTTCTTTTTTATCCCAAGCAAGATCTTCAATTAGTTTTTCTGCAGCTTTTGCACACAAATCAGAAGTACAAGTGTCAGAATCTGCGCAATGTCGATAGCGAATACCTGTTGTTTCTATATATTTCTCCCTTTCTGCGATTGATAATAATTCATAATCCATATTATCAACTAACCTCTCGGGCACACATGCTGCTACACCTCGTATTTTTACGTTTTTTATATCTAGAAATGACATAATTGTTACTTTCGTTACAATGTTTTACCTCCGTCTATTACTAAAGTTGTTCCTGTTACAAATCTTGAAGCGTCAGAAAGAAAGTATATTATTGCGTGTGCAACTTCTTCTGGTTTTCCATGTCTTTTTAAAGGACATGATTTGATTATAGCTTCGTTTGTTTCATTATCTAACACACTTGCTGCCATTAGTTCCGTTTCAATAAATCCTGGTAAAACAGCATTACTTCTAATTCCTTTTGACCCTAAGTCAACAGCGGCATTTTTCATAAAACCTGTGAGTGCAGTTTTCGAAGAAGAGTATATACTACGACCTATTGCAACAGTGCAATTTCCTCCTATAGAAGATGTAAATACCAAAGATGCAAATTTATTTATTTTCTTTTTTTTCAAAAGTTTCTGCGTCAGCATCATCGGAGCAAAAACATTTAATTCAAATACATTATGCAAATCATTAGAATTAATAAATGGAAGGAGTAAATTTTTGGAAATTCCTGCATTATTAACAACACCATCTAATTTAGGCACCGTTTCAGCTATCAAGTCAAGAGTTTCTGTGTTAGATAAGTCTCCAACTATAATAGAATGTCCCTCACCATATAACTCTGAATATGCTTCTTGTAAACGTTCTTCACTACGAGCTGTTATAATAACAGTTGCTCCCATCTTAGAACATTCAATAGCCGTTGCTTTTCCGATCCCAGACGATGCTCCTGTTACTAATACCCTCTTACCCCTTAGGGTAAAAGGATTATAAGTAGCATCTACAATCATAGTTTTGTTTGAACTAAATTATAAAGATCTGCAACTGTCGCAGTATTACGAAGATCTGCACCCGTAACCTGCACTTCAAATTCTTCGTCAATCATTGAGATAACTGATAGAGCTACCAATGAACTCCATTCGTCGATTTCTGAATAATTTGTTTCTGCAGTAAAAACTGACGCATCTGTATCGTCAAACTGTTCTGCAAATAATTCTACAAATTTACTTAATTCCATGATTTTAAATTTTAATTATTATTGTTTATAGTTTTTGATTACTCCTTGATATGTCTGAATATCAAGGAGTGAAGTTACTTCTTTATTTGGATACATGCGACTCACTATTTTTTCTAAGGTGTCGTCAGTGCCTACTTCATAGAAACATTCAATTCCATCAGCAACCATATTATGCACCATATTTGTCCAATGCACAGAGTGTGTAATATGGTCGATAAGATTTGCTTGTATCTTAGCGGGATCGGTGTGAGCTATAGAATCTACACATTGATAAATAGGAATAGTAGGCACGTTGAATGTTGTTTGTTTGATTATTTCTCCCAACTCAACACGTGCTTCTTCCATATAAGGTGAATGAAAAGACCCACTGATAGCAAGAGGAACAGCACGCTTAGCTCCCTCAGCCTTGAATGTTTTACAAGCGAGGCGAACTCCTTTTTTTGATCCTGTAATAACAACTTGCCCTGGACCATTATAGTTTGCCATATAAATAGGCTCGCCCGATTCTTCATATAATTCTTTTATTCTGTTTTCTATATATTCATCTGACAATCCGATGACTGCACCCATTGCTGTAGCATATTTTTCGCAAACCTTCTGTGCTATCAAAGCACGATTAAGTGTCAGATTGAGTCCATCTTCGAAAGATAGTGCACCACACACGACTAATGCAGCAAATTCTCCCAAAGAATGCCCTGCAACGACGTCTGCTTTAACATCTTCTTGTGTAAGCGCTAAAATCGTTTCATAGAGAAAAACAGCAGGTTGCGTGTTTTTTGTTTCCATTAGCTCTAGTTCACTACCATTAAACATCACATCAGTTATCTTTCTACCTAGTAGCTTATCGGCAGAATCAAACATCTCTTTTGCTTTTGGAAAATTCTCATAAAGATCTTTTCCCATACCTTCTCTCTGGCATCCTTGACCAGGAAATATAAATGCTTTCAATGTTAAATTATTTTTTAAGTTTTCTTGCTTTGCGAATCATTGCAACACGCTTAGCAAAAGCTTGAAGTGTATATTGATTGTCTGCGACAAGCTGCAAATAATCTTCTTTCATAAGTGCATACACGCACAAATCATGAAAGACTCCTTCCTTATATACCGCCTGGCGTTTAATACCCTCCAACTTAAAACCTGTAGCCTCTAACATAATCGGCGAAAAGGGATGAGTTGCAAGACACGTACCTTCAAGGCGGTTAAGCCCTAAAGAAATAAACACATAATGCCAAACAAGCATTCTAGAATCAATCAAGTAAGATCCATCTTGACAATCTTTCTCGCCGATTACGATAACTCCTCCTGATGCACAACGATTAATAAAATGAATATCATTTACACTTGTATAACCTATCATTCTATCTGATCCATCATTGATGCAAATTGCGAAGAAGATATTATATGGGTCGTGTTTCATTTTAGAAAGTACCCAATCTAAAGTTTCATTGTATGATGTTGGACGATTTAAACCTAAAGCCATTCCCATAAGGTCAAAATCATTTTTCCATTTATGGATTAATTCTGCATCTTCCTGCTTGAACGCTCTTAAATAAATGCTATATTTTTTCATACTTTTATAATACTATAATAATTTTAAATTCCTATACAGTGGAAAGAATTAATATAATCGCTTCAGTAATGTATCCCTGATAGAATCTCTGTTCTCGTAGGTACTATTAATCTGTATCATTAATCTTTCTGTTATATTTATAGATTAAATATGCTGAACGATCGTGGTTGCCAGTAGCTATCTTAATATTATTCTCCGTAATTACTTTTTCTACTAGCCAATCTTTAGTATTGGAACTATTAAAGAAGGGTAATCTATCAATTGTTTGACCGCATAAATAGTAGATTCCTGAATATGCATTATTTATTATTTTCGGTTCGATAAATGTGCCAACAGAGGCATCGATTATCCCTTTGAGATAATCGTACCCAGTACTAAGGTGAACTAGATGATTCGAAATTTCCTCTCCAGCACCTCGCGGATTTAACTCAATTAGGTATATATTACCAGAAGCATCCATCTTACATTCCGTATGTGCCGCTCCATTGATAAATCCGATTGAGTTTAGAAGATTTATTATTACGTTTGCGATTCTATTTCTCATTGAATTAGAAAAATTTGCAGGCTGATGATGAGATATTTCAATAAAATTAGGGGGGCCACTATTTTCCTTCTCTGTTATTTGTAAAATATAGTGTTTCCCCTCAAAGGAAATAGTTTCAACGGAGAATTCTATCCCCTCGATATATTCTTCAATTAATATCTTAGAGGTAGGATTATCAACCGCTATTTTATATGCAGTGTTGTATTCTTGTTCATTTCTGACAAGAAATACTCCCTTTTTCCCTTCTCCTATAACCGGCTTAATGATGCAAGGGTAAAATGGTGGTTGTTCAAAATTTTTCATTGACTTGAATTTGATCTTCGACAAACCTTGAATACGTTGTGAAACCTCTCGCATATATTCCTTATTCTTTATCTTCAAAACAAGATCATATGGATTTCCTAAGAATCCCAATCTTTCCGCTATATAAGCTACAATCTCAGCACATAGGTTTGATGCATTACTAACAACTCCACTTATATTCTCCTCGCGACATATATTTACAATCAAATCCTTTTCAAATATTGATATAGGATAAAATTTATCGACGTAATCTTTACATACTGCTCCTTTTCCCCAAGCAAAACACACCGTTTCAATACCTAATTCTTTTGCTTTTAAGCATAATTTCAATTGTCCTATTGAAGCACCAATTATTGCTATCTTCTTTTTGTTCATAGTTTTACATTTATATGAAGATATCTATGTATTTCTATATTATATAAGTTCATAATTGTCCAACATTACGTTAATCTCCGCTGGAGAGTTAAACATTAACACGTCAATTACTGAAAGGCCACCAATAAATTCGTTATTATACTGACAATATGGTGTTAATTCTGTTTTGATAAACCTCAAATCGATGTTATTCTTATCAAAAGTACCTTTGTCGTATAATGCTTGTCCACCTATGACATTATAGTACTCTGTGGCATCCTGCCTTATGCAAATGTCTATAATTTTTTCTTGAGCCTTTAATCGGGTATCTTTTGGGATCTGAGAAGATAGGCATATTTTCGTTTGTATGTCAAGATATCTACAAACTTGTTGAATAGAATTGAATAGAAATCGACCTAAGTTTTTGTCGGGATATTCAGATATGGAGTCCAATAGTAGCTTCACTTGTTTAAAATGCGGTGCTTTACTGTAATTAAAATGGAGCATCTTTCTAAACTTCACAAAGTCGTCTTTTATCTCTAGTTCATTAATAAGTTTATTTTGAGAAGCACCATCGAGACTAAGAGTAAAAAGCTTTGATTGTCCACCAACGAGTATATTATTACGATTGATCCACCCTTTATTCATATAACTCACATCATCGTATACGATGAATTTGTCAACAGCTTTGATTAGCTGCCAATAGCCAATATATGGCATAAAGTATGGCTGCATTATAGCTAGTTTCATATTATTAATTTTACAACCCGCTCAATATCTTTTATCTCTAGATTGTAGTATAGAGGCAAACATAATATACGAGATGCTATGCTTTCTGAACAAGGCATCTCTACATAGTCAACTATATCTGTAAATGTATTGACAGCTGGATAAAAATAACGGCGTGCGAAGATATGCTCTTCAGCTAAGGCTTTTTCAACTTGGAGTAATTGCTCCTCAGTTTCAAATATCACAGGAAAATAACTGTAATTACAACTATCCGTTATCTTCTGAAAAGATAAATCATCACGTTTAGACAAAAGCGATTTGTAAAGTTCATATTTTTCTTTTCTATCGGCTAATGCCTCTTGTAAATATTTTATATTGGCTAAACCTATGGCTGCATTCACTTCAGTCATTTTTGCATTGGTGCCATCTTCTACTACCTCTTTTGCATCATCGAAGCCGAAGAAACGTATTCGTTTCATTTTTTCGTGAAGAGCCTTATCTGTAGTAAAGCATCCTCCGCCTTCTGATGTATTGAGCATTTTTGTTGCGTGAAAACTCGTAGTTGATATATCGCCATATTCAAAGATACATTTCCCTTTGTGCCTTACTCCTACTGAGTGAGCAGCATCATAAATAACCTTTAGATTATGACGTTTTGCTATTTCGTCAATAGCATCTGTGTCGCATGTATTCCCAAACACATGTACAGGAAGAATAGCAACTGTTTTATCTGTTATAGCATCCTCTATTTTCGTAGGGTCAATATTAAGCGTATCTGGATCAATATCTACAAATACAGGTGTGCATCCTTCCCATTTAATAGCACTCAGCGTAGCAATAAATGTAAAAGGCGTAGTTATAATCTCGCCCTTAAGTTCAAGTGCTTTAATAGCCATCTGTATAGCGATAGTTCCATTAACACAAGAAACTATATTTTTGGTATCAAGATGAGCTGCTACCTCTTTTTCAAACTTCTGAACTAGAGGGCCATTATGCGTCATAACGCCGCTATCCCATATACCTTGCATTATTTCTGTGACCTCGTTTAGAGGGGCTAGGGTAGGCATCGTAACATAGATATTTTTATTTCCCATCACTTAGAGTTTTAGCTTGTTGAATAAACTGTGCTTGTTGAATATTCTTATCATACTCTTTAGTAAAATCAGACTTATTTAAACAGTCAGCTAGGTGAGATAGTATATTCTGGAAATGATCATCGGCAGGTAAGCTGATTTCCTCTCTTTCTCCACATTTTTCAACTATAATAGTTGGATTAAAGTCTTTAGGGGCAGTATATGCTCTGGGGACACTAATTTTTCCTTTACTTCCCCAAATTTCATAACTGCACTGATAGAAATTATCAAAACCAAAGGCTAGTTGTGCAGTTACTCCTCCTCCTCTGCTTGATAAGAAAATTCCACCATATAAATCTACTTCAGACTGTTCTGGTGTCAAAAGTGTAGCAGCCTTCACATTAAAATCTATTTTAGGCAGAATTACTTGGAGGGCTTTGAGTGTGTATGCTCCAGCGTCTAATAAGGCACCACCTCCCAAACTCTTTGAGTACCTAATATTATTCCTATCTGGAAATGGAGGAAAACCAAACGAAGCTCTAAAACATCTAATTTCACCTATCTCGCCACTGTCTATCAGGTCTAGTACATATTTTTGCTGAGAATGAAACTGGAATTGGAAATTTTCAGCTAAGAGCAAATTTCGTTTTTTGGCTATTTTAGTCACCTCCTCGACTTCTTCCAGGCTTGAACATAGAGTTTTTTCCACTAGTAGGTGTTTATTATGCTCTAATGCTTTCTTTATCCACTCATAGTGTAGACCTGTAGGTAATGGTATATATACTAGTTCTATAGTTGTATCTTCTAATAACTCCTCGTATGAACCGTAAGCTTTGCAATTATATTGATTTGAGAGCTTTTCGGCTTTTTCAAAATCTCTGCTCGCAACGGCCGATAAATTAAAATTATCATTTTCTTCAAAGGCTGGTATCAGTGACCGAACAGCAATATTTGCGCATCCAAGTATTCCTACTGTGTATATTTTAGACATAGTTAATTAAAGATAAGAGGCTACGTGCCTGTATATTTAAATAATTATTAAATCTTAAAAACAGATGGATCTGCTGAAGAGTCATCCATTTGTAATTCTCAGGAACCTCTAAAGGAAAATCAGAATCAACTTCTTTTACGATATTTCTATTTTGTTCATGATAAAAACGACCTCCTTCTTCAGACTGCAGCGTATCAGTAATAATCACTCCATAGTTATTATCTAATGCTATGTCGTAGAAAGCAGGGTGCCTTGCATCGTTTGGGACTTTTCCTGTTAAGCACTGCACTGTAGGAGCTAGTTCCATTATATCAAAATTTCCACATTCTAGTTTTGCTTGAACAAGGAAATGATATACGTTATCTATTTTCTTAATTAAAAAGGCACAAATACCCTCTTGCTGTGGTTGGATAAGTGGTTGTGTCCAATTTACTACTTCTCTATTTGCTATTTTAACATCTACTCCTATCACCTTAAAATACTTTTCTTGGTGATGCACTATCTCATCGTTTGTTACTAGCCAGTCTGACATCTTATTAATTGGATAAGAAAAGACTCTTAGATCGTATTTTGATTTTAGATGTGTTAACCAAGATAATATATCTTTATCTGAGAATAGAGAATAGTTACTGAGCGAAGATAATATCAGATCTCTACCTATCTGAGAAAATTTACTTAAGTCAGTTAATGGTGTTATGCATTCACTTATGTTTAGTCCAGAAATAACAGTTCTCGTATCCATATTTACAAGATTATCATACTGCATTAATTGTTTTATCTGTCCAAGTGTCATCCATCTAAAATTCTCTAAGACCTCGACATCTCCCTCCACCTTGATTATTATATTCCTATTCCTTTTTCGTAAAAAGCGAGCCCCTTGTTCAGACTGCAGTTGATCAAGTAAGATCTCCTCTTTCTTGGCATTTACGAAGTAGTTTAGATAATTTGGAGAGTTACCTCTGTGAACTTGAGAATAATTACTTTTAGTAGCTTGCAAGGTAGGTGATATCTGTACACTGTTAATATTTCCAGGTTCTATTTTTGCTTGCATCAAAAAATATAGAATACCATTTATCTCTTTGGTTAGTATTCCAAGATACCCGACTTCTGACTGATTAATAATTGGTTGGTGCCAAAGATATTTTGGTCCATAATCCGTCCTAACCTCTATACCCTCAATGGAAAAGAAACGCCCAGTATTATGTGCTAAGGTTCCTGATGAATCAAATCTCCATAGTTTTAGATCTTTTAATGAAATCCTCTCTACAGAAGCATTAGCATTTTGACTATGTCGTCTCAGCCATTCTAGTATTTCGGTTGTAGAATGTATGGTATCTTCTATGGAAATTAGCGATTTTATTAACATAAGTCTTATGTGGCTTGGAATGGTAATTTTTTCTTTGATTTCACTAATAGTAACAGTTCTTTAATCTCTTGCACCTTAAACAAATATGCAAATAGCAGATAGGTAATTGCTCCTACAAATACACCAATAATAAGTTGTAATAAATGCATATCCTTAAGTAAAAGAGTTGTACTCCACACTATTCCTCCCATAAAAAGGGAGAGTGATAGTATAGGTATTAAATCTTTCATTTGTATCCAGAAACCAAGATTAAGCAACTTTCCTGTATAATGCGTATTAATCACTAGGCATAATACTGAGGAAAATACACCTCCAATTATTAGATATATTAAACCAAAAGGGATGGCTATAATTAATAATAGTACTCCTATTATTTTTTTGATAACCTCTAACTTCAAGAAAAGATCGGAGCGACCCTTCACTTGCAGTAAGTTCAGGTTGATTGAATGTATAGGGTACCACATCATAGTAAAACACATAATCTGAAGAAAAGGAATCGAAGCAGACCATTTATCTGTGAGTACTACTAAAATAAGTGGTTTACTTAGCGCAGCAAGTCCCATCATAAGAGGAAATATAATAAATGCCATCATGCGTAGATATTTTCTATATACTTGTTCTAGGCGGGCGTTATCATCTTGAATTGAACTCAGGATAGGAAAGGTTACGCGTCCTAGTATCCCTGTAATATTTGAGGAAGGGAAATCTGCAAATTGACGAGCGCGGGTGTAGTTTCCTAGATCTGCTGCTGAGAATACTTTGCCTATGACAAGGGTAGTAGCATTACGATAAATATTATTAATAAGATCCGATAAAAGTACTTTATATCCATAATAAAACATAGATTTAAATGAGGCAAATGAAAACTGTAGTTTGGGCGTCCAGCGAGATAGTATCCACAAAAAAACTACATTTAGAAAATTACGCGAAACTGACTGTACTACTAGGGCCCATACACCTAGACCAGTATAAGCTAAATAAATTCCAAGAGTACCAGAAATCAATACGGATGTCACAGTGGCTTTGGCTTGTTGCTTAAAGTCTACAGCGATCGTAAACTTAGCGCGCTGTACCATAGCGAACGAATTAATTAAAATATTCAAACAAATAACCTTGGTTAAATCCTTGAGAATAGGCATATTGTAAAAGCTGGCGATATATGGTGAAGCGGCAAAAAGGATGAGATATGCTATTATGCCTACGACTATATTAAAAAAGAAGGCTGTAGAAAAATCTACTTCTGTACGCTTATTATTTCTAATTAATGCATCTCCGAATCCACTATCCACAAAAGTCTGGGCTACTGCCATAAATATGGCGAGCATTCCTATGATTCCGAATTCCTCAGGAGATAGGAGACGAGCCATAATCAGTCCAAATAAGAATTGTACCCCTTGTACTGAAAAATTCTCAAAGAAACTCCAGAATGTACCCTTAAGTGTTTTTTGTCTTAAGTTTATATCCATTCCCTATGAAAATTTAATATAACTCATATTTTGAACATATAGTTATTGATATTAGTGATCTTATTAACATAAGTTACACTTTGGATTTATGATTGTCCTTAATAATTATCATCTTCGATTGAATAAATTTTACTCCATCAGTAAGTGTTTGGGTAAAAAGCGAGTGTAAATATCTCTCTATGTATTTTTCAACGTTGTATATAGGGATTATTACTGATATTTACATTAAATATGCATATTTGTTATGTCTTTATTCTAATTTAGGGCTTCATTTAGAAAGTTTTTTGAGTCGGTACGTAGTAAATCTAATTTTTGTTCTACTAATAAGTAATCTATCTTAGATTCTATATCTTTGATATCATCAATACTTTCAATTGCTCTATCCTCTAGTCCGATACTTTCTAGTATTGATATCACTCTAGTGTCAGATCTTGAATCCCATTTTAGATAATAAAATTCTCTATTAAAGATTATAGAAAATAGAACGGCATGATACGATGATGCTACTATAACACTAGCCTGCTTAAACAAACCCAGGAACTCATGCACACTGCATATCTCGCAATTTTTCTTTAAGATATCATTATTATAGTCAGAAACTATAGCTTTTAACTTGATTTGTTTTGAGCTTGCTATCTTACTAGCGATACTCATTACTGAATCTTTCGGAAAGAAAGCTAGTACATAGCTATCGACTTTAGGTGTAATGGCCATTTTTTCCCATGTTTGTCGCTTGATCAAAAGGACAGGATCACAAACAACTTGTGAGTTTACCATAAGTGTATCTTGTAAGTATTCTCGGAGTTGTTTTTCCCTTACACTAATATAACTAAAGGCATTTAATTGTTTCTCGATATATTGAAGTTGATCGTAATTATAACTGTAATAAGCGCTACTTACTGCATAGGTGATTTTCTTAGCTTTTTCTTTAGTCTTAAAATCCCCCCAAAAAGTCTTATTTATGCCATTGATTACGGGGTTCCATAGTTGGTCACTTCCAATTATATAATAATCATAATTTCCTTCAGATTTAATTGTCCTGTTATATTGTTTTTTTGATAAACGTAAGTCGCTTTTAATGAATTCATTAAAAATTTTCTTTCGTTGATATCTTTTATGTATAACACGAAACTTGAAAATCTGACGAAGTAGGTGATAAGCCCCTCTTATAGAGAAGGAGTATCTCAATAATGCATATCTCCTTTCCGTAGTACTAGGCCTATAATCAATTATCTCTACTTGATATCCTTGTTCTATTAAATAATTCTGTAAAGCATAACACTGCAGTACGGCCCCATAGTTACAGGCTCTATGAACAGTTAATATTCCTATCTTTCTCATATATTAATAAGATCATTTTTATAATATTATTTGTTTAGTAGTTTATTTACTATTCTTTTTATTATTTTCTTTATTCTGTGAAAAAAAGGAGTATAGTTGAGATTATTAAGTATTAAATCTCGTAAATTATCTGCGTATATAAATTCTTCGAAAAACTTGACTCTATTCATATGGTGTTTAAATGAATTTTTAATAGATCTTTGTGAATTCAATGCCATATTTATGTCTAATGCTTGTGAGTCTATATTTAATTTCCTATAGAAATTAACACCTTTTGTAGTACTAATTATTATAAGACTAACTCCTTCATTATCCTCAAATTTTGGCAATATTCGTTCAATCCCCCAGAAATCGGCGATGGTTATATCACTCTTATTTTTTAGAGATCTAGCAGGACATATACAACATGATGGACGATTATAGAGGGAGTTTAAAAAACCACGCATAAAATAGTTATCCCGGTGGATTTCACTAATCGTCTCGCCAGTCTTACTAGTTAGTGTGAAACTTGGATTCTTCCATCCCATTCGTTTATCTTTAAATGAAATAGAGCTAATTAATGATTTATCATATATTTTATTACTACTTATTATCTCGTTTAAGTACCTTCTCCATACTTTCGGGCTAGGAACACTATGACATAAGATATCAACCGATATCAGATTGTTGTAATCTTTTCCTAGGAAAGACCTTAAGCCAGCTGTTTGACACGAAACACCACTAAATAATACCTCTCTTCCTTCGTTTAGGAAATGTTCAACTTGTTTGAAACTATTGCCTATCCTACTTTGAATATATTTAGAACCTCTAAATGCAGCTAATCCCTCTAGCGACTCAGTGTAGCCATGCTCTACTTCCCAGTCACTATTGAATTTTGCACCAAAAACTACCCCTCCTTTTTGTAAAATTTGTTCTGCGAGTAATGTAAATACCCCACCTGAAGAACTTATTTTTCTGGTTTGTAAATTTAAATTCTTAGCAGCATGTATACTGATAGGACTTCTTGGTTCTGATTGATGAATTACTGGACAAACTTTTTCGCACAGACCGCAGTTAATACATTTTGCTTTAGCTACTATTGGGTAGCAAAAGCCTTCGTTGTCTTCATCAAAGGAAATGCATTTCGTCGGGCACTTTTGAACGCAGGATTCGCACCCACAGCAATATACCTTATTTAATATTCTAATCATTATTGTTTATTATTGCTGCAAGAAGTTAATTATATAAGTACGTTCACATATATTCGTTCCACAATAAATACGATAGTTATAAATATAGTGGTTATAATTAACGATAACTTAATATAACTCATAGTTCTTTCTTCGTATCATTTTCTTTACTAGTTTCCTGAGCGCTACATATATATTATTGTATGCCACTAGTATATCTGCTATAGAATAATATCCATTTGTTGCGGCTAGTAAAATAGTTCGACATACCCATCTGAGTTGGCTTTTCTCTATTAAATGATTTACCTCTGGGTGCATTTTTAAATATTCCTTTCGGATCTTTCCTTTAAGATTTATCGTAAAATTATATTTAAGATTTATCTTTTGCTCAATTAAACCTATTTCTACTTGTTCTTTTATTTGCTTTTCCCTGCAGAAAGCTTCTAACTCATTAATATTCGTGATCAGTGAGCTAGATTTGTATGAAAAGTTACTTTTCATAATCGAACCTTCTCTATGTCTATAACAAATCAAAGACCGTGATAGTTTTGTTACATTTGTAGCAAAGTAGAATAATTTTACAGATAATACAAGGTCTCCTTGATGATTTATTCCAGGAGTATGGTTAATGTTATTATCTCTGTATAGTGATGTCCTCACTAATTTATTCCACATCGCTCCAAATAGTTCTCCTTTTAGAAGAGCTGTAATATTTCCGATGTTATCACTTTTTAGTTCTTGAGTTTTATATACAGATGCGTTTCTATAGATATCAGAATAGTCGCAAATTACTATGTCAGCATTAGTTTCTTTAGCCTTATTCCACATTTGTTCAAGCATAGTAGCCTCACAATAGTCATCTCCATCGATTTGAATAGAATACTCCCCTTTAATTTTATTTATGCCTATCATTCGGGTAGTTCCTATACCTAAGTTTACTTCATTATTAAGGACTAGAATATTAAGTTCCGGAAATTCTTTTATTAGACTATATGTTATCTCCATAGATTTATCTTGGGAGGCATCATTTATAATAATAAATTCCACTCCTTCAGTAAGGGTCTGCGTAAAGAGTGATCGTAGACACTGTTCAATATATAGCTCTACATTATATACGGGAATAATTACCGAAATATTCATTTTGAAATTAGTCTAATTTCTGTTTTTTTACTAAGTCTTTAAGTAATCTCATCCATTGAGCACAGATTTCTTCAGTAGAAAATTGTTTAGATTTCTCTTTTGCTGCTACGGAGAGTTGTTCTCTTAAAGATTTATTCACTATTAGCATCTCAAGTTTTTTAGCATACTCATTAATATTGAATGGTTTTATTAGTAATCCATCCTTTTGATCGCTAATAATATCAGTCACTGCAGGGTAGCTATTGAAAACTATAGGAACTACGGAAAAATGCATAGCTTCAGGTAGGACCATAGGGAAGCCCTCAAATCTAGATGTCATACAAAGAATACTAGCTCTTTGATAATACTTTATAGGATCTTGTTTTCCTTCAAAATATATATTCTGAAGTCCTAATTCTTTAGAATATTCCATACAGTTTTTCATATCTAGCCCATCGCCAACTAATGTGAGTTTCCAATCTGTGTGTCTTTTCCATAGTAGACCCCATACTTGGAGTAAAAGGTCAACGCGTTTTTGCTTATTATTTATTCTTCCAAGATATAAAATTTCTTTACTATTACTTGAAGTCAATGATGTTAAACTATCTTTGAATGGACATGGATTTGCGATAGCACTTATTTTTTTTAATAGCTTCCTACTCAGAGTCAAATAGAAGTATTCTTGTAAATATCCTTTAGATAATAGAACTATACTATCACAAACTTCACCTAATTTTTTATGTAGCTTCCTACGAGTACTATTTCTGAGACTCCACAGTATATAGAGTAGATGCCTTATAATAGGTAATGTAAGAACTTTTGTTAATTTTCGGAATATTAAGTTTGAAGTTTTGTCGGCTAGAGTGAAATGAAATTGTTTTATAGAATAAATTAAAGAATTATGATAAACACTAACTATAGAGCACCCACTTGCTTTCGCAATTAGTATAAATTCTAAATACTCTTCTGTTATATAAAATGCTTGCTGATTAATACATATAGATATTTGTTTATCTTTAATGAGGTTACTGAAAAAAGATTTATTTTCCTCAGTATTCCATTTTTCTTTATTTGGAAAGAATAACTGCCTCTCTGGATGTGGTGTCAACCCAGTATTATTGTTTAGTGTTAAGTACCAAATATTACTACCATTACGCTCAAAGTAGTCGGCTAGTACGTTTGAAACTCTCTCTATGCCGCCATTATTAGGATCTAATACCCCAGTATGAATAAATAGTATATTCATAAACTTAATCCTCCATATATTTAATACGGTCTACTCCCTTGAACCAAGTATTATAAAAAGAGGAGTTTTTACCATAGCTATTATCAAGAATATTTATCTCCTTTCCTAACATTACACTTAATATCGCAGTGTGTAGTCTTGTCGAGTAAACCTTATCATATTTATCAAGAAATCTAGTAGCCATAGATATAAAATGGTATTTTAGTATGGTTCTCCAGTAAAAATCAATAAATCTCTGTATCGAATGACTAATGTTAATACCACTAATCTCGAGCAGTTTAGTAAAAGAGCGGAATAAGAAATATTTGAGAGTATATCTAGGCTTTGGCCAATCAAGTATATCTGCATCCTCTGGAATATACGAGGGTATCTCTGGCGACTTTAATTCGCTGTCATGTCTTCTCAGAAATAAAGTTTTCCCCTTTTGTTCACCCCCACTATATTTTGACGCATCTATAAAGAAAGCCATATCAGGAACAAGTAAAACCTTATTTTTAAAATTATTCTTAATAAGAGAGTATGAAACTGAGTCTCTTGCGCATATAATGATATTTGGGTATTTAGAGAAGAAGGCAGCATCGCTTTTTAGTTTCTCCTTATCTTCGTAATCAATAGTCTGAGGCATGATGATAATCTTATTCTCGGGGTGCTTACTAATGACAGATTTCCTAAAATTATTACGAAAAAGACAGACATCATTAAAATTTCCACCCCCTTGTAATAAAATAAGAGTTTCCTTTGAAAATATTCGCCCTCTATAGCCGTGTACATCTGTTTGGTGCAAACATTTATATGGTAGTGTTTTTAGAAATATATTTGTCCCTTCCCAAATTAATGTATCCCCGAAGTTATCATAATACGGAACATCTAATAACACATAATCACCATCGATTAAAGGGGTGAGTGCTTCACGAAGAATGTTTCTAAGTTCTAATACTTTTTCCTGTGGTGTCATATTTAGGCTGTGAGCTTTGTAAATGATAAAATTTTCCCTGCGGTTTCTTTTATAAATTTTTGTTCTCCTTTATTCATTCCAACTAAATATATTAGTGGTAGAGTACAAGCTAAGGAGATAATCGTAACGACTGCTATGTGGGGAAAGACAGAAAGTTTGACTATTTGTGATGCTGCACCTGTAACTAGTGCAGAAAAAAGAATGATCATAACTCCTTTAAATACTACCTGGTATAGCCAGTTTTTAATATTAAACTGAGGAAAGAAATGCTTAGTAAAGTATACTCTAACTATCAGCAGGCAGACAAAAATAGCTGCCCTTACTCCTATTACACTATAGGGTTCAGCGCCTATATATAGCATAAACAAAGCACCAAAGAAACATAGTGAATAAACCGAAGATATAATTATTTGGTATTTTTTAATATTTGACTGAGCATAGACAAGCATCCAAAAAGGGGCAGCGATAGAGTCTAAATAAATACAAAGCAGGCTGAGGATACATAGTTCAACCGTATAGGGAGGGTAGGTACCTAGCCAAAGCGTTAAAACATTAGGCATCTCAAAAACAAGTGGTACAAGAAATATTAGAACGAGGTAGCTCGAAAGTTTTGAGGATCTAATTAACAAATTCTGAAGATACTGGTGTTCTCCGTTATTAAATGACTTGATTATTTGTGGGTTAAATGCCACTTGGAAATTACGTACGAAACCATTAACAGTGCTAGTTATAGTGTTACTAATACCCATAGCCGCATTAAGCGTCACGTTAAAAAATAAATTTATAAGTACATTAACTCCTTGATTTGAGCCAGCTACAGCTACTTGTCCAAAAAGGCTCCAACCCGTAAATGAGAACATTTCTTTAAGAGCCACTTTATCTCTAACCCTTTTAAATCTACAAACAGGCATCTTTAGATAGCTATAGGTTCTATAAATAATCATATTAAATACACTTACGCCGAGTAATAGGGCAGAATAAACGATTAGTTTATTTCCTGGAAGTACTTGGATAGCATAGATTACAGCTAATTTTAACACTACATCCACTATGCTAAATAGTGCATAGATATTTAATTTTTCATAAGCGACCATAAGTGAGCCGAAAGGAGACTGGACTATACCTAGAACTGCGATAATAACTGCAAACTGATAGGCCCACTGTGCTCCTTTAATTTGCTCAGGTGGTATGTTCAGAACATTATTTACGATCCATAAGCCAAGTGTTTGAGCTAGAATCAATACGGTAGCGGCGACTATAAGATGAGCCACCATCGCTATGTTGAATGTATCTCGTATCTTCTCCTCGTTACCTTGTGCGATCTGGGCAGTAATAAATCTCTGAGTAGCAGTTGAGAGTGCATTATTTATAAAACTGAAAAATACGATAACACCAGCGACCAAATGATAGGTGCCGTAGTTCTCAACTCCTAGTGTGTTATATACTATACGTGCCGTAAATAGTGATACTACTAACATCACTAGCATACGAGCATACATAAATAAAGTATTTTTAGCTATGAGTTTACTTTTATTTTGCATTAGGGATAGCAAATATATTTACTGACTCCTCTTTCCCTTAAACACGATGTTTTTTACGCATTTCCAGAAATATTTCCAATCAGTGCGATAGGGGGCTTCAAGATAGGCTTTAATATAGCGAATTTCGCTTTCTTGTATTTCTTCAAGAGTTTTAGGCATGTCAGCATAGAAGGGTGGAAGTAGTCCAGGTTTTACCTTCATTCGTAGCTCTTGAGTCTCTTTAGAGTAGAGACTAAAATAATGGTTACTAAGGGGTCTAACACCTATTATTTTCATATCGCCCTTGAACCAGTTTAGGAACATCGGGAGCTCGTCGAGCCATACCTTACGAAGGAAACGCCCAACAGTACTAATTCTAAAGTCATCTGCAAATTTTCCTCCTTCGCTTAGGCCTCCTGTTTTGAATAAGTAAGGTTGAAGATATTCTGAGTAGGAGTGCATAGTTCTAAATTTATAGACACCTATGGTTTTTCCATCTTTTCCTGTTCTTTTAAGCCTAATAAGAATCGCTCCCGTAGGTTTATCGTCCCTAATCGGTTCTGCGACCTTCCTAGCTACTAGATAAAATTCTCCACCTACTATACCTTCGCTAACTACTTCAAATCCCGCTCTGTAGGCACGTCCAAGTACTTCGACTCTCGTAATGGATCTTCGAACCCCTCTAGTGATGATGTAATATGCCTTTTTAATATAAGGAAGTTTCGGACAGACACGATGTATTATATAGTCAAATAGTACGACCACTTCGCTAATAATAGCAGGAGCGAACTTTCTAAATTTAGATTTACGAATGGATGCAGTAGTACATTTACATACTAAGAATCCTCCATCTTCAAGGATGGTATTAGAATTCGCAAACATCGTATTAATATGTCTAATATTATTAAGGGGTCTATTGATAGCTACTAGTGTAGTCCTATGTGCTTTTCTTTTAAGAACTACACTCGGGTCATTAGTGTCAAAGATGACACTGTCACCAGAATTTATAAGTTCATCTAGTCTTATACCTTCTTTAGATTCGGTTCCAACTCTATGGATTATAGTATTAACATCAGTGTTCTCTATAAGTTTTTCTTGCTTATTTTCTCTTATTTCCTCCACCTTACTTTCTATAAGTGGATCTTCGTAAAAGAAAGGAATCTTACTATAGACAGCGTAGCTAATGACATAATAAAGAATAAACTCTAGTACACTAATCATACATACAGCTAGAAGAATAGAATAGTCATATTCATATCCAGGGACAAAATTTCGATATATTAGGAATAAAAAGTAACCTATAAAAAGGTTCATAAAAAATATACCCCCGTATGCGAACTTAAGCTTACGATACTTGCTGAAATGTAATTTTTGAGTGATGGAACTAACTATAACCCAAACTATAGCAGATAGGACAAGCCATTCCCATTTTGGAAGTTCTCCGAAGTAACGACAGAACCAAAATGAGAATAGGGCTATCAGTAAATCTAGGATTATTATAGCTGCTCCTCTTCTTCTATGTCCACTTATTTTGTTATCCATTAATAACTATATCTACGACACGCTTAATATCTTCTTCCTCTATATACGGGTGAATAGGAAGTGATAAGACAGTGTCACATAAGGTACTTGAGATAGGATTAGTATCTTCAGCCAGGCCTAAGGATGCGAAGGCGCTTTGCTGGTGCATCGATTTAGGATAGTAGACCATAGATGGGATACCCGCATCTTTTAATCTGGTCTGAAGTCCATCTCTTAAATCTTTACTAGGAAGCTGAATAGTATACTGTGCCCAGCTAGAGTAGTAGCCTTGGGCTATAGTAGGAGTCTTAACATAGTCTCTTAGTAATTCAGTATATTTTGAGGCAGCCTTATTAATCGAATCTAGTTCATATTCTTTAAATGCCTTGAATTTAACTTTCAAAACAGCTGCTTGCATAGAATCTAGGCGAGAGTTTACTCCGATTCGTACATTGTCATATTTGAAACTGCCCTTGCCGTGAACCTTAAAAGACTGGATTAACTCAGCCCACTGGTCGTTATCTGTAAAGACCGCCCCTCCGTCTCCGTAGCAGCCAAGTGGTTTTGCTGGGAAGAAGGATGTAGTGGATATGTCTCCAAAGCTACAAGCTCTCTTGCCATCTATAGCTCCACCAAAACCTTGAGCACCATCTTCAAGAATAAGTAGTTTATATTTGTTAGCGATCTCTCTAATCGTAGAGTAATCTGCAGGAAGACCAAAAAGGTCAACAGCTATGATGGCCTTAGGTTTTAGTCGACCCTCTGCGATAACGTTTTCTATCGCAGCTATAAGTGAGTCTGGGGATATATTGAAACTATCCTTATCTACATCGACAAAGATGGGTGTGGCTCCTTCAAAAGAGACTACCTCTGCAGAAGCGAAAAATGTAAAGTCCGGAACAAATATAGCATCCGTAGCCTTAACATCCCAGGCCATAAGAGCTAGGGATAGGGCATCTGTTCCATTAGCACAGCTAATACAGTGCTTAACTCCGACATAGTCTGCTAATTCTTTTTCTAGCTCACTAACGTGCTTGCCACCAATATAGGTGCCAGAGTTAGCCACTTCTATCAGTGCTGCATCCATGTCTTTTTTTAAGACTTGGTACTGTTTTTTTAGGTCTCTGAATTCCATAGTCTTATATTTTAAGCGTTTATTTGTTCTAATATCTCACCCTTAAGCGAATATTTTCGCTCGCATACGCAGTTTAATGTCTCAGGAAGTCTTTCTCCACATTCACATACCCATCCTATCTGTCTCGCTGGAACTCCTGCCATAAGTGCGTAGTCTTTTACATCTTTAGTTACGACTGCTCCAGCAGCGATAAGGGCAGATCTACCTACATTATGACCGCATACTATGGTGCAGTTCGCTCCAAGTGATGCTCCTTCTTTTACTAGAGTCTTGGCGTAGACCCCTCCAACAGGGAAGTGAGAACGAGGTGTAGTTACATTTGTAAAAACACAGGAAGGACCACAAAAAACATTATCCTCTAATTCTACACCCTCGTAGATGGATACATTATTTTGAATCCTAACGTTATTTCCGATTTTAACATTGTTCCCTACATTTACATTCTGTCCTAGAGAACATCTTTCTCCTAGTGTGCTTCCACTCTGAACGTGAGAAAAGTGCCAAATTTTAGTTCCCTTGCCTATGCTAACATTGTCATCTACATAAGATGATTCGTGAACAAAATATTCCATGTCTAAGTAGTTATTAAAGTAGTTCGATGTTTTCTCTATCGCTAATATTAGCCATAGCATTCTTTGTGTCAAAGATGGCTTTAGCATTTTGCTGTACGAAGTTATAGTCAACATTTGTATGTGCTGTTAGAACTATAACTAGATCAGAATTTTTAACTAGATCAGTATCAAGTTTCTCCTCTCCATTAAAGAATTCTCCTTTGTATTTGTATTTAGAGATGTATGGATCATAGAATTTAACATTAGCTCCTTTCTCTATAAGTAGCTCTATTACTCTAAGTGCAGGTGATTCTCTGTAATCGTCGATATCTTGCTTGTAGGCTACTCCTAGTGCTAGTACCTCAGCTCCGTTAAGCGATTTCTTAAAATTATTAAGTATGGATGTCGCTCTTTCTATAGTGTATTCAGGCATCTTATCGTTAACCATCATAGAAGATTCGATCATAGATGTATGGAAACCATACTCTCTTGCCTTCCAGCTAAGATAATAAGGGTCAAGTGGAATACAGTGACCACCTAGACCTGGGCCTGGGTAGAATGGTGTGAATCCAAAAGGCTTAGTCTTGGCAGCTTCGATAACTTCCCAAAGGTTAATACCCATTTTATTACATAGTATGGCTAGCTCGTTAATAAGCCCTATATTAATATTGCGGTAGGTGTTTTCAAGAATCTTTGTCATCTCTGCTACAGCTGGAGATGATACCACGTGAACACAGTCTTCTAGTACTGCTGCGTACATAGCTGCTATCACTTCTCTTGCATCGTCACCTATGGCTCCTACTACTTTAGGAGTGTTTTTAGTCTTGTATACAGCATTACCCGGATCCACTCTTTCTGGAGAGAAACCTAGGTAAAAATCTTCTCCGCAGACTAGTCCAGAACCTTGTTCAAGTATAGGCTTGAGTAGTTCCTCAGTGGTACCAGGGTAGGTAGTAGATTCAAGAACTACCATAGTTCCCTTTTTAATATATTTAGCTATCTCCTTGGCAGAATTTTCTACGTAGCTAATATCTGGCTGCTGATGAGCGTCCAAAGGAGTCGGTACGCAGATAGCTACAAAGTCTACATCCTTAATAAATGAAAAGTCAGTTGTAGCTGAGAGAAGACCGTTTTCTATCATAAGAGTAAGGTCACTATCTACTACATCTCCGATGTAATTCTTCCCTTGATTTACAAGTTTAACTTTCTCTTCTTGAACATCGAATCCTATCGTCTTATATCCTACTTTAGCTTTTTCAACAGCTAGAGGGAGTCCGACATATCCTAATCCCACTACTCCAACGATTATTTCTTTATCAGCGATCTTCTTTAATAATAGCTCTTTCATTTTATTTTATTAGTTGTTTGGTTTGGTCTTTTATTTTTAATGCCGAGTATATAAGCTCGACAGGATGATATGCTACTCTGCCTGTACCATCTTTTATTTGATGGCGACAGCTAGTGCCCGGAGCAGAGATAATTATATCGTTATTTGTAGATCTAATCTCTGGGAATAGGCTTGTTTCTCCTATTTGAAGAGATAGTTCATAGTGTTCTTTTTCATAACCAAATGACCCTGCCATGCCGCAACATCCTGTATCAACTGTATTGATTATGTAATTGGTAGGCAAAGATAGCATTTTTTTTGAATTCTCAACAGAGGCAAGAGACTTTTGGTGACAGTGTCCGTGTAATTTAATTTCTGCTTTGTCGTCGCAGAAGTCATTACTCGATATATTGCCTTTTTCTACTTCCCTCATAAAGAATTCATCGTATAGAAAAGAGTTCTGTGCTAGTTTCTTTGCCGCATCTTTGTTCTCTGGCTTAGCCAGATCTGGATATTCATCTCGAAAAGATAGTAGGCTAGAGGGCTCTATGCCTACAAGTGGTGTTTGTTCGCTAATAAGGTCCTTTAAATAATCTATATTAGCGTTAGCCTTCTTTTTTGCTATTTTTAATAGCCCCTTAGATAGTTGCGCCCTTCCACTATCTGTATGTTTTGGAATAATTACTCTATAGCCAAGTGAATTAAATAGGCGAATAAAACTCTTACCTACTTCTACGTCCATATAATTTGTAAACTCATCGGCAAAAAGATAAAAACTTCCCTTTGGCTTAGAGATGAGTATCGAGTTATGCTTATGCCAATACCTTAAACTCCTCTTTGCGAGGGTAGGTAGTGGGCGCTCTTTTGCAAAACCTATAACAGATTTAAGTATGGATGAGAGTATTTTATTTTTTGCTACTAGATTAAATATTTGAGGAATCTTTGAAAATGCCGCGTGAATATTAGTGATATTAGCCACTAGAAATGTTCTTAAGCTCATACGCTTAATGTGGTAATGCTGCTGCATGTATTCCGCCTTGTAGCGAGTCATATCCACATTTGAAGGACATTCACTTTTACAGCCCTTGCAGCTAATACAGCTATCTAGAAGGCTTAATATATCTTTATCATTAAAAATACTCTTGCTATCGGAGTTTAAAAGTCCTTCTCTTAAAATATTAGCCCTCGCTCGCGTCACGAAGCGTTCGTCCTTGGTAGCCCTATATGTTGGGCACATCACACCTGAGAATAGTTCAGACTTTCGGCAGTCCCCTGATCCATTACACTGCTCGATAGCTCTTAGGTAACCCCCTTGTGCTGAATAGTCAAAGAAAGTTTGAAAATCCAGGCTATTTTCAACATAGCGTAAATGAGTATTAATAGGGGGCGAGTCAACTATTTTCTCCTCGTTGAAAATATTGTGCTCGTCCCAAAGTTTTTTTACGTATCTAATTAATCCAAAAACCTTTTCCCCGAATAAAAGGGGGATAAATTCTCCTCTAAGTCTACCATCTCCGTGCTCTCCACTTAGACTACCTCGATGTTTTCGAACAAGAAGGGCGCACTGTTTTGCCACTTCACGAAATAATTCCCTATCCTTTTCTTTTTTTAAATTTAAGATGGGTCTAAGATGGAGCTCCCCTGTCGCAATATGCGCGTGGTAAACGCAGCTAAGTCCGTAGCCTTCCATCATAGCTGTGAAGTCGGCCATATATGCTGGAAGTCGGCTAGGAAGTACTGCCGTATCTTCAACTACAGAAACTGGCTTGGCATCGCCCACCATTCCTGAGAGTAGCCCTAGTCCTGCCTTGCGAAGCTCCCATACTCTAGCTATGTCGCTACCAAAGATAATAGGGTAGTGGTAGCCCATAGATCTTAGTTTTAGATCTGCTATGATAGCATTTGCCTTGGCCGTGAGCAGTTCGATACTCTCCTCTGCTAGTTCTATGATAAGTACAGCCTGAGGTTCTCCCTCTATAAAAAATCTATTTTTATTTTGACTTATATTTTGTTTGCTCAGTTCAAGAATCTTTCCATCTATTAGCTCGATAGCCACAGGTTTGTGTTCTAGGGCTACAAGGTTAGCACGAAATGATTCTTCTAGTGATGAGCAGTGAAGCGCTATGACTGCTTTTTCTTTTGGCGGGAGGGGCTCTAGGTTTAGCACGAGTTCCGTGATAATACAAAGTGTGCCTTCGGATCCCGCTAAAAGCTTACATAGATTAAATTTTTCTTCACGTGTGTTATCGAACGAGGCATTGAATAGGAGTTCGTCTAATGCATATCCAGTATTGCGCCTTGTTAGGCTAGGATCTGGATAGTTCTCTACGATAGCATTTCTACTGTCATCGTCAGAAAGCATGTCGACTATTCCTTGATATATTCTTCCCTCTAATGAGTTTTCCTTAGTCTTTTGTCTCAGCTCTTGATCGCTTAGTGGACGAAGGTGGGCTGACGACCCATCACTTAATACGACCTTGGCTTCAAGTAGGTGCTCTCGTGTACTTCCGTAAACTAAGGAGTGTGAGCCGCAGGAATTATTCCCTACCATTCCTCCCACACAGCATCTATTCGATGTAGAAGTCTCGGGGGCGAAGAAAAGGCCGTAGGGTTTACAGAAGATGTTGAGTTCGTCTAGAACTACGCCTGGCTGTACCCTTATCCATTTTTCTTCAGGGTTTATTTCTATTATTTGATTTAGATGTCTAGAGGTATCTACTACAAGACCCTTTCCGACTACTTGTCCAGCAAGTGAAGTGCCAGCCGTTCTGGGGATAAGCGATATTTTATTTTCCTGAGCGAACGAGATAATCTTTTTGATATCTTTCTCATCCTTAGGGAATACCACGCCTAGTGGACTTTCTTTGTATGCAGAAGCGTCAGTTGAGTAAATAGTTTTGTGAACGGTGTCGTCATATACCTCACCAACTATTTGTATCCTGAGACTATCTAAATTCATTTATTCTTAGTAGTGTTTTTATTTACCAGCCAAAAGGGTGAGCACTTAGGGGAAATTTAGCTAGGGGGTGGTAGTCCCCTGTTAATCCTACTGGGCAGGAGTTTCTAATATCTGATACTATCTGTATGCATTTTTTTGCTTCTGAGATTCTAAAACCTTCACCTTCAAGTACGTGCTGATAGCTCTTAGTATGAAGCTCTGTGAATCCCTCACTAAATTCAAATTCTTCTCCATTAATCATAATGGTGCGATAGGTCTTTTTTTCTCCTTGTACAGCATTTGCTGGTAGGTGTTCAGAGTTAATACTTAAAAAGTATCTTACTCTAGCTCTCTCTAGCTCTAAATATCCTGAAACTCTGTCGTGAGACATGACGTGAACGATGTTTTGTTTTACATCACCGAATATCCAAGTGAGCATATCGTAAAAGTGAACTCCGATATTTGATGCTACGCCTCCACTCTTGTGCACATCTCCCTTCCAGGATGTATAGTACCATTTTCCACGAGAGGTAATATATGTTAGATCTATATCGTAAACCTTATCTTTAGGTCCTTCTTCTATTTTTTTCTTTAGAGCTATAATGGAGTCGTGAAGACGTAACTGAAGGATGTTGTATGCCTTGCATCCAGTTTCATCTTCAATCTTCATTAGAGCATCGATATTATATGGGTTTAGTACAACAGGTTTCTCGCAGATAATATTTGCTCCCATACGAAGTCCATAACGAATAAATGCATCGTGGGTGTGGTTAGGTGAACAAACAGAAAACCAATCAATATTGTTTTCTTTACCTTTTACTTTAGAACAATACCTATCAAACTGTTCGTGCTCTGTAAAGAATGAACAGTCAGGGAAGTAGCTATCCATAATACCTACACTGTCAAATTTGTCGTAAGCAGCTACAAGTCTGTTTCCAGTGTCCTTGATAGCTTTAAGATGCCTAGGGGCGATGTACCCACCAGCTCCTATTAATGCAAAATTTTTCATTATGTATTTTGTGTTTTATATTCTCTCGATAATGTGGCAAGGGTTGTTGTGTGCGATAGTTACTGCTAGTAGGTTGTCTATAGCTACAACGATCTGAAGTTTACGCTGTCCTTTAACTTTAACAAAGGTGCCTTCCTTGCCTTTGAATGGACCATCTGTTATTCGAACCCTTTCTCCGGCCTTTAGGTCGAAACTACTTGGGTCTATATAGTTTATTTTATCGAAGTTTCCATCTATGAAGTCGATGAATATTTGCATTTTTTCATCGTTTACAGTCATAGGCTTACTGTTTCCTGTCGGCCCGTCAGTCTTGTACCATAGGTAGGGATTTAGGGCTTTGATTTCGTTTAGACGCGTAAAGGAAGTTTGAGCAAATATTAGGTTATAGAAGATAGGGACGAATTTTGTGGTGACTTTTCCACCTTTTGTTTTCAAGGCTTTAGATTCCATCGGGACATAGCTTTTTATTTGTAGGTCTCCGAATAGTTTTTGAGCTTTTAGTGCTCCGTTATGCCTTGCCTCTAGGACGTACCACTGTTTATTTTCTTCTATTTCTATAATCATAGTTTTCGCAAAAGGCTGTAATGCTTGCTAGGAATAAGTGTGTATTCCGTTGATAGTTAATAAGTTAAATATGTTGTAATGTGTTCGAGTTTAGTGTTTTTCATACCTCTGAACTATATACCAGCCTATGAAAAGCTAGTACATAGTTGCAAAGATAATAAAAAAATAGGAAAAATCCGACTTAGATTAGAGATTTTCCATTCATCTGTTCAGGGATAGGAATATCAAGAATTGAAAGGATGGTTGGGGCAATATCTGCTAATTTCCCATCTTTTATTTCTTTTATATTTTCGTCTACCACGATAAGTGGAACAGGGTTTACTGTGTGTGCAGTGTTTGGAGATCCGTCCGCATTGATGGCGAAATCAGCATTACCGTGATCTGCTGTTACTAAGATGGTGTATCCTAGTTCTTTAGCTGCTTCTATTACTTTTGACGAGCATTGATCTACTGTTTGGATAGCTTTGCAGATAGCATCATAGATTCCTGTATGTCCAACCATATCGCCATTTGCAAAATTTAGGATGATAAGCTCGTAATCATTTTTCGATATCTCATCTATTAGGTTTTGCGCTATTAGTTCAGCCGACATCTCTGGTTGAAGGTCGTATGTTGCTACTTTAGGGGAGTTAATTAGTATACGATTTTCATTTTCGAATACTGTTTCTCTACCTCCCGAGAAGAAGAAGGTCACGTGAGCGTATTTTTCTGTCTCAGCTATTCTAAGTTGGCGCATACCTGCCTTTGCTACTACTTCACCAAGTGAGTCTTTTACATTTTCCTTATCGAATAGTATGTGTACGTCTTTGAATTTGTCATCATAAGGAGTTAAACTGCAGAAATGTAGCTTAAGTGGCTGCATATCAAATTCTTCTTTTGCCTCTTGTGTTAGCACTGATGTTAGCTCACGAGCCCTATCATTGCGGAAGTTAAAGAAGATAACGGCGTCGCCATCTTCGATATTGCCGAAGGCCTTATTTTCTGAATCAACTGCGCAGTGTGGAAGCATAAATTCGTCTGTTAAGCCTTGCTCGTATGAGTTTTTTACGACTTCTGTAGCGCTTGTGAATTTTTCTCCTTCTCCCTTGACTAGTAGGTCGTAAGCTAGTTTGACTCTTTCCCATCTGTTGTCTCTGTCCATCGCGTAGAAGCGTCCTATGATGCTTGCTATTTTTGCTCCAGTGCTAGCGCAATGTCTGTCTAATTCTTCTATGAAGCCAGCGCCACTTTTAGGGTCGCAGTCGCGTCCGTCCATAAAGCAGTGCACGAAGACTTTCTCTAGTCCTTCTGCTGCTGCGCAATCTAAAAATTCGTATAGGTGTTCTAGTGAGCTGTGTACTCCTCCTTGTGAGCAAAGGCCCATAAAGTGTAGTTTTTTTCCTGTCTGCTTTACGTGTGCGTAGGCTCTAGCGATCTCTTGGTTCTCTAGTAGGCGGTGCTCACGACAAGCGATATTGATCTTTACAAGATCCTGAAATACTATTCTTCCTGCTCCGATATTGAGGTGGCCCACCTCCGAATTACCCATTTGTCCTTCTGGTAGTCCTACGTCCTCGCCAGAGGCTTTTAGAAGTGAGTGTGGGTAGCGTGTTTTTAGTCCTTCGATATAGGGTGCTCCTTGTGTGAATATGGCATTGGATTTGTCTTGAGTTCCTTCGCCCCATCCGTCCAATATCATTAATAATACTTTCTTATTCATATCTTATATTTTATTTATTCTTAGTTTTCACTCGGTTTCATTTAATTAGAGTATATTTGCCACCGAATAATGTGGCGCAAAGTTATACAAAAATACACAATGAGTAAGAGAAAATATAGAAATAAAGCTGATAAGAGTGGGCAGAAACCTGCGTATGTGAAACAAGAATTTGAGGGGGTCGTATGTATGACGCGTGAGGGCTATGGTTTTGTGGAGGTAGAAGGGCAGGAAGTGGATATTTTTGTGCCACAGTATAAGTTAAGGGGTGCTTTACATAAGGACAGGGTTAATGTCGTAACTAAGAAGGAGAAGGGAAGAAGAGAGGGTGGAGGACCTAGGCGTATTGAGGGCGAGGTAATTAATATTATAGAGCGTTCAGGGCTTCCTATTTTGGGAATGCTTCAGTTGTCTAGGGGAGAGGCTTGGTTGATTGTGGAGAGTCGTACTATGCCTTATGATATTCAGCTTCCTTTGGAGGAAATAGATAAGTGGTTTACTAAGGATAATGAGTGGTTTGCATCGGATATTAATGGTTTAAAGGCTGCTGTTGAGGTAGTTTCTTGGCCTAGAAGTTCACCTGCTCCTGTGGGTAGGATAATTGATGTCTTGGGTGAGGCTGGGGCTAATGATACTGAGATGCATTCTATTTTGGTGGAGTATGGTCTGCCTTATCGTTTTGATCCAGAGGTGGAGAAGGAAGCGGATGAGATATCTGAGAAGATAGATGCTAAGGAGATAGCTAAACGTAGGGATTTTAGGGGTATTACTACTTTCACGATAGACCCTGCAGATGCTAAGGATTTTGATGATGCTTTGTCTTATAGGGTGTTGGAGAATGGAAATGTTGAGGTCGGTGTTCATATTGCCGATGTTACTCATTATGTTCTTCCTGGCAGTGCTTTGGAGAAGGAGGCTTATAATAGGGCTACTTCTGTTTATCTTGTGGATAGGACGGTGCCGATGTTGCCAGAGAAGTTATCTAATAAGTTATGTTCGTTGAGGCCAAATGAGGAGAAGTTATGTTATTCTGTGGTTTTTGAGATGGATAAGAAGGCCAAGGTTGTGTCGAGATGGATAGGAAGGACTGTTATTAATTCTGATCATCGTTTTGATTATGCTCAGGCTCAGGAGGTAATCGAGAGTGGAGAGGGCGTTTTTGCTAAGGAGGTACTTCATCTTCACGATTTAGCTACTATTTTAAGGAATCAAAGGTTTAAGGCTGGCGCAATGGCGTTTGAAAGGGCAGAGATGAAGGTTAAGGTCGATGAGCAGGGTAAGCCTATCGCCGTTGAACAGAAGATAAGTAAGGAGGCGAACTGGTTAATCGAGGAGTTTATGCTTTTGGCTAATCGTAGTGTTTCTGAGCATATAGCAAAGGTGGCTAAGAAGCTTTTGAAAACTTTTGTATTTAGGGTTCACGAGGAGCCTAGTCCTGAGAAGGTGGAGTTTTTAACAAAGTTTGCTGGTATGTTTGGGCATAAGATGGCCTCTTGTGAGAATGCTTCTTCGACTTCAAAGGAGATAAATAAGTTACTTGGCAAGGTGAAGGGTAAGCCGGAGGAGGGTGCTATATCGATTATGGCATTGCGCTCTATGTCAAGAGCGCGCTATTCAACGGATAATCTTGGTCATTATGGTCTTGCTTTTAAGCATTATTCTCATTTTACTTCTCCTATTAGACGTTATCCTGATATGATGATTCATAGGCTTTTGGCTATGTATGATGAGGGTAGCGAGAGTCAAAATAAGCTTATGTATGAGGAGTTTTGTCAGCATTGTTCTGCTAGGGAGCAGTTGGCGATGGAGGCAGAGAGGGCTTCTACGAAGTATAAGTTGTGTGAGTTTATGCAGGATAAATTAGGTCAGGTGTTTGATGGTACAATCTCTGGTTTGACTGAATGGGGAATTTATGTGGAGTTAGTGGATACGAAGGTGGAAGGAATGGTACCTCTTAGGTCTATTAAGGGTGATTATTTCGAGTTCGATCCTGAGTCTTATCTTACTAGGGGAAAGGCCACTAAAAAGGTATTTTCTCTAGGCGATCCTTTGAAGATTAGGGTTATGCGCGCATCTATGGAACAGAAGCAGATCGATTTTGAGCTTTGTTCAGAGATTTGATTCAAAGCCCTTCGAAATTCTAGTTTAGTTTTAGGTTTAGCCTCGGTTTAGATTAGCTTTAGCTTCAGGTTTAGGTTTAGTTCATTCTTCGGGTCGAGTTTCGGGTCGAGTTTGGAGTCGAGGAGTTTCTTTCGTTGAGCAGTACACGGTGATGTGCCATAGAAGTGTCTATGGGGGCGGTTGGTGTGTACAGTT
>CAYJFD010000022.1:0-37505 GCA_964369605.1 uncultured Muribaculaceae bacterium
TTGAAATTTTTTCCTTTTGGATCTAGAAGGATGATTTTATCTCCTGATTTGATATGTTTGATAAATAAATCCGCCTCTTTATCCTTTATTTCATTAGGTGATAGTGACTTTGTATTCTTAATATCTGGTATCTCTACTCTATTAAATGATATATAGTGTTTCAATCTATTTTCATATAGAGTTATTCCCTCTTTAACGAAGGGAAGGTTTGTTTTTCCAACAGATAGTAGAGTTACTTGCATAATTATTATTTTCAGCGCACATTTCATCTAGAAATGAGAATTTATACTACAAAAGTAAGTAATTAAAAATATAAAATCTAGCCCTTTGACAAATTTTCAGTAACTAAATAGTTTTGTTGGCTCTAATATTCAGTATTTAAGAGAATTTTAGCGAAATTTTAAAAAATATTTTCAGGAATTGAGTTTATGGCTTGATTTTTGGATGCTATAAGATGAATCCAAAATTTTAATATGAGTAAGTACCTGTTAATAATAAGTTTTTTCCTAGGAATATTTTCATTACAAGTAAAGGCTGAGATTAATGAAGATGTTCCAAATTATCAATATATTGTAGATGCTGTTGCTGCTGGTGATATCAATACTTTATCTAATTCCTTTGCATCTCAAGTCGAGATGGACATACTTGGAAAGAAAGATAACTATAGCGACTATCAAGCAAAGAAGATAATTGAAAATTTCTTCAAGCAACATAATCCTACTTCTTTTAAAATTGTGCATAAGTGTGACCTAGATAGCACGTCCTTCTATCTAATGGGAGAATTAGCATCTGGAGGAAGTGTTTTTGAACTAATAATAAAGCTAGTTATAGACATGGAATCCTCAAAGGTTAAAATCAGAAGAATAAGAGTTCCTGTAGTAGAGTAAGCACTAGCTGAGATGTAGCAGAGAATAAACTGTCCAACTGGAACACATATATATATAAGAAGCTGTCCAAAAACATAGTTTTAGACAGCTTTTTTTATTTCAAACTTCCTACCTTGTCTATCTAAGATATGGCGCTAGCCCGATGAACCAGAAATCGCATATAAAAACAGCCAGAGAAATATCTCTGGCTGTGAATTTTTATCTCGTGTTTATTTTTGTCTCATATATATCTTGATTGGACAACCTTTGAAGTCAAAGTGAGATCTTAGTTTGTTTTCAAGATAGCGCTTATATGGATCCTTGATATACTGAGGTAGGTTACAGAAAAATGCAAATGATGGGAATGGGGTAGGTAACTGGGTGATATATTTGATTTTAATGTATTTACCTTTGATCGCTGGAGGTGGATAATTTTGGATCTCTTCAAGCATTATCTCATTAAGTAATGATGTACTAATTCTATTAGAATAGTTTTCATAAACCTTCTGAGCAGCATCAAGGACATCCATAATTCTTTGTTTGTTGATAACTGATGTAAATACAATCGGTAGGTCTACGAAAGGAGCGAGTTTTGATTTAATCGTATCTTCGAACTCCTTCATAGTGTTGCTTCCTTTCTCTATAGTATCCCACTTGTTTACTACTACTACTACAGCCTTGTTATTTCTTATGATAAGGTTAAAGATAGCCATATCTTGAGACTCTATTCCTGTTTGTGCATCTACCATTAGTATACATACATCAGAGTGTTCGATAGCTCGAATTGAGCGCATCACAGAGTAGAACTCTAGGTCTTCATTAACTTTATTTTTCTTTCTAAGTCCAGCTGTATCCACAAGGATAAAGTTATGACCAAATTTATTATAGTGTGATTCTATTGAATCACGAGTAGTTCCTGCTATAGGTGTGACTATATTTCTATCTTCACCAAGTAGGGCGTTAGTAAGAGACGATTTTCCTACGTTAGGCTTGCCTATAATAGTCATCCTAGGAATAGTTCGCTCTTCTTCCACTACTTCGATATTTTTGTTAATATCTCCAAGTGTCTCAACGATTTTATCAAGTAAATCGCCAGTACCACCACCACTAGCTGCTGCTATACTGAATGGATCTCCTAGTCCTAGTGAGTAGAACTGGTAAGAGCCATATTGCTTGTCTCCTGTATCAACCTTATTTACAACTAAAAGAACAGGCTTCTTAGTGCAGCGTAGAATATTTGCAATATCTTCGTCGAAATCAGTGATCCCAGTTTCTACTTCTACAAGAAATAGAATTAGGTCTGCTTCCTCTATTGCAAGTGAAACTTGCTTTCTAATCTCACCTTCGAAAATATCATCAGTGTTTGTACAGTATCCTCCTGTGTCTACTACCGAAAATTCCTTTCCGCACCACTCGCATCTGCCATAATGGCGATCACGAGTAACACCAGCAGTCTCGTCGACTATTGCTTGTCTCATTCCTACAAGGCGATTAAATAATGTGGACTTTCCTACATTTGGCCTTCCTACTATTGCTACTAAACTCATACTGTATTCTACTTAGTGTGTAAATTATTTGTTATCTCCTCACATTCTCCCCCACATTCATGTCTTATTTTATTATCCTTCTTTTTCCATAGTCTTAGTTCTTCCCCTCTTGAACATTGTAATCCCTTCTTCTTGAGTTCCTTGTTCTGCCCGATTTCTCCTTTAGGGAAGCCCTTATCCTTTCTAAATATTATATTGAAACTTAGTAGAAAGGCTGCTAGGCCTACAAAGGCTATGCTTATTAGGATTAACTTAAGCATCGTCTTGTGTCGTAACGCATTTATCTGCCCCTAAGACAGGATGGTCACTGATTTTTATTAGTGGAGCTAACTGGTGCTTTTTAAAACTGGATGCCTTTCTTAAAGATAGTATCCTGTTTACTAGGGCTGGATCTGCTCCTTCTTCAATTATATTTTCGGGACTCTTACCTAGCTCTATTAGTGAGAACAGAATACTGTCAAGTATACTATAATCAGGTAATGAATCAGAGTCCTTTTGTTCATGTCTTAGTTCGGCACTAGGTGGTTTATTAATAGTAGATAAAGGTATAAGAACTTCGTCTATATTAATATAATTAGCTAACTCGTAGACCTGCATTTTGTACACATCGGCAAGAACCATTAGTGATCCTGCTAAGTCTCCATAAAGCGTACCATATCCTGCGCAAACTTCACTTTTGTTTGATGTGTTAAGTACCAAAGCTGAAGTCCTATTTGAATAGGCCATAAGGATGGTACCTCTTACGCGAGCCTGAATATTTTCTTGGGTCGTATCCCATTTATTGTCCTTGAAAAGAGAATTAAGTTCCTTTATGAATTTGTTGTATATCTTCTCTATATATACGATATCATAGCTCATTTTAAGGTTATTCGCTAGTTCTACTGCATCATTAATCGAGTGAAGAGTAGAGAACTGAGATGGCATAAGTACCCCGTGAACATTTTCAGCTCCAAGTGCTTTTACAGCTAGCGCTGCAACAACAGCTGAATCTATGCCACCAGAGAGCCCAAGCAGTGCTTTTTTGTGTCCTGACTGCTTGAAAAATAGACGAATTGATTCGACTAGTAAGTTGTAAACAACTTCCGTTGGCTTAGATTTGTAACTCATCTTAGAATATAAAGCTATCGCTAATTGACTTAAACATAAATACCTTCTCTATTACATCAGCGAAAGTTTCTGCTACAGATAATACCTTAATCTTAGATATATCTTCACCCTCTTTATTTCTTAATGGAATAGTGTTAGATACAATTATTTCTTTTAATGCTGACTCAGATAGCTTTTGATAAGCAGGACCAGAAAGAACAGGGTGAGTTGCAAGAGCCCTTACACTGTTTGCGCCTTTTTCCATAAGCATTTCTGCTGCTTTTGCTAATGTTCCACCAGTATCTATCATATCATCAACAATAATGATATTTTTTCCTTCTACATCGCCGATAGCTGTCATCGTACCTACTACATTTGCTCTTTCTCTCGATTTATGGCAAATGATAAGTGAGCAATCTAGGTGCTTAGAGTAGGCGTGAGCTCTTTTAGCTCCTCCCATATCTGGAGCAGCGATAGCTAAGTTTTCAATGTTTTGACTCTCAATATATGGAATAAATATAGAGCTAGCATAGATATGATCTACAGGGATATCGAAAAATCCTTGGATTTGATCAGCGTGAAGATCTGTAGTCATAATACGATCACAACCAGCAGCTTGAAGTAAGTTAGCTACTAGTTTTGCTCCGATAGCTACCCTTGGCTTATCCTTTCTATCTTGTCTAGCCCATCCAAAATATGGCATCACTGCGATTACTTTATAAGCTGAAGCTCTACGAGCGGCATCTATCATTAATAGTAATTCAAATAAATTATCTAGTGGTGGAAATGTTGATTGTACTATAAATACTGTTGCTCCCCTAACTGTCTCATCAAAACAAGGCTGAAACTCTCCGTCGCTAAATGTAGTGACAGTACTTTTACCTAGTTCTAAATTTAGTGATTTAGCAATAAGTTCTGCAAGGTATTCAGAGCCACGGCAACTGAAAATCTTAAAAGTGTGATGATTATATTTATCCATACGATTTATTATTTTATTGACTTGAGTACTTGATCTATATGTTCTAGGATCTCTTCCTTTCCTTTTCTTGTTTCAGATGAACTAATAAAGATAGGAGGAAGTTCTTCCCAATATTCTAGTAATTTTTTCTTATTTTTTTCAATTTGTGAATTAAGCGCATTTACTCCTAGCTTATCACTCTTTGTAAATATTATCGAGAAAGGAATATTTGCCTCTCCTAATTCAAAAAGGAAGTCTAGGTCGATTTGCTGAATATCAAGTCTTGAATCCAATAACACAAATAGTAGAGTCATATTAGGAGATAGATTAATATAATCTCGAATAACCTTACTTAGTTTCTCTAACTGTGTTTTAGAGACTTTTGCATAGCCGTAGCCTGGTAGGTCCACAATGTACCAACTATCATTGATAATAAAGTGATTAATTAACTGAGTCTTTCCAGGTTTGGAAGATGTGTGAGCTAATTTTTTTTGACCTGTCAACATATTAATTAATGAAGACTTACCGACATTTGATCTTCCTATGAAGGCAAATTCGGGGGCTTGACGCTTAGGCAAGTCACTTATGCGCTGCCCGCTACTTGTAAATAATGCTTGTGTTATTTTCATTAGACATAGAAATGTTCTGCAAAAGTACAAAATCAAACTTAAAGTATAAATAAAATTTGTGTAAATTCATATATTTGTCTCTGGAAATGAAGAAATAGAATATGGATAATAATATAAAAAGTTTAGAGTCGCTGGGTGAATTTGGATTAATCGAAAGAATCAAAAGTGAATTTGAGGGAATGATACAAGCAGGCGATTTAGGGATAGGGGATGATGCTGCCGTGTTAAATATACCTGAGACTCATCAGCTTTTAGTCAGTACAGATATGTTAAATGATGGAGTTCATTTTTTATACGAGCATATTTCCCCCAAAGCTTTGGCCTACAAGTCATTGGTTGTAAACTTAAGTGATATAGCAGCTATGGGTGGAAGGCCAAGAGCTACGTTTTTATCACTAGGTTTGCCGAAAGATATACCTTATGAATATGTAAAAGAGTATATCGAAGAATACTCTAAAGCAAGCAAGCACTTTTCTACACCTTTGATGGGAGGAGATACTACTAAGTCGCTAAATGGCCTTTCTATAAATGTTACAGTACTAGGCGTCGTAGCGCGAAATAGTTATATAACACGCTCAGGTGCTAAGGTAGGTGACTATATATGCGTTACCTCAAATATCGGAGATTCTTTGGCTGGACTTAATATTGTTTTGGAAAGGCAGGGACAACAGGGCGCGAAAGAATTATCAGAAATAGAAATGAACTTAGTTCAGAAACACTATTTTCCGACGCCAAGAATAGAGGCAGGAGAGTATCTCGCTCTTAGTGGTGCTAGCGCAATGATGGATCTATCAGACGGCCTAGACTCAGATCTAAGACATATCTTGAACGCTTCAAACGTAAATGCTAGCATAGAAATAGATAATTTGCCCCTGTCTAGTAATTTACAGAAGTTGGCATTAGAAAGAGGGTGGAATGCTCAAGAATTAGCATATATAGGAGGAGAAGATTATGAACTTTTGCTTACTATTTCTCCTGGTAATTATAATAAAGTTAGTCAAGGTTTTAGTGAGAAATTTGGATTTAGTCTAACTAAGATAGGACAAATAGAAGGAGGAGATGAAGTAGGACAAATACGCTGTTATAGAGGAGAAAGTGAGATAGAAATCATAAAAAAAGGCTTTAAACATTTTTAACATCAGTTGTTAAAGTGTTTAAAGCCCTTTAATATATGTGTTTTAGCTTAGCTTAGTCTAGGCTGTAAGCTAGCTTTTTTGCCTCGATGGCTGCGACCTCAGCAAAGTCTTCGCCTGAGCTCGCAAAAATTACACCCCTTGAGGAGTTAACAAGCAAGCCGCAGTTTTTGTTTAAACCGAACTGTGCTACTTCTGACATTGCGCCACCTTGCGCACCAACACCTGGAACAAGTAAAAAATGGTCTGGACAGATATCGCGAATTTCTGTTAATTTTTCTGGACGAGTAGCACCAACAACGAACATTAATTTATTTATGCTATCGCCGTTTGTCAGTTCATCTGTGTATTTAATAGTGTCCTTAATAATTCTCTCGTAAAGGAAGCTAGTCTGTTCAGAGTCACTACATACCTTAAGAGTTTCGAACTGCTCTGCTGTCTTGTTTGAAGTAAGAGCTAGAACGATGGCCCATTTTCCTTCGTATTTTAAGAAAGGAGCTATAGAGTCCATTCCCATATATGGAGCTAGGGTTACTGCATCGAAGTTCATAACCTCAAAGAAGGCCTTAGCGTATCTTTCAGCTGTATTTCCAATATCGCCACGCTTTGCATCAGCTATTAGAAATATTTCAGGATAGTTCTCTCTGATGTAACTAACAGTCATTTCTAGCTGCTTCCATCCTGATAGGCCCTCAGCCTCGTAAAAAGCGATATTTGGTTTGTAAGCTACGCAATATTGTGCTGTAGCATCTACTATGGCTTTATTAAATTCGAAAATAGGATATTCCAAAGACTTAATGTGTTCTGGGAATTTTTCAGGATCTGAGTCTAGTCCAACACATAGAAAAGTGCCTTTTTTCTGGATTTGTTGATATAATTCTTGATATGTCATATTAGAAATATTTATAGAATAAAGCGATAGATTCCATACCCTTGTAAAGTTGAGTGAGTAGGAAGCTCTCGTTAGGTGAATGTATCGTATCTCTTTCTAAACCAAAGCCCATAAGAAGAGGATCTACGGATAAAATTTGCTGTAAGTCAGCTAGGATAGGAATAGAACCGCCACCTCTACTAGGAACAGGTTCAACTCCCCAAACTTCTCCGATAGCTTTAGCTGCTGCTTTGTAAGCTGGTGACGAAATAGGAATTAAAAAGCCGTTGCCACCATGGTGAGGAGTGACTTCTACCTTAACACCCTTAGGTGCTATTTTAGCAATATGCTTTTGGAATAGTTCTGCTATTTTTTCGCAGTTTTGATTCGGAACTAAACGCATAGAAACCTTTGCGTGCGCTACTGAAGGAAGAACAGTCTTTGCTCCTTCTCCTGTATAGCCTCCCCAGATGCCATTTATATCAAGACAAGGTCTAATTCCAACTCTTTCTAGTGTTGAATAGCCTTTTTCTCCTTTTACCTCATCGATATCAAGGAATTCTTTATACTCTGTTTCATTATATGGGGCACGTGCCAACATCGCTCTTTCCTGCTCGTTTAGTTCTACAACATCGTCGTAGAAGCCGTCAATAGTGATTCTACCATCTTTATCTACTAGCTGGTGAAGCATATCACAAAGAGCATTTAGAGGATTATAGATAGCACCTCCATAGTGACCAGAGTGTAAATCTTTATTCGGCCCAGTTACTTTTATTTCAAGATAAGCTAAACCTCTCATTCCACAATTGATAGAAGGAATCTTTTCGTCTAGCATAGTAGTGTCTGACACAAGCATAATATCACAGCTAAGCATCTCTTTGTTCTCCTTTGCCCACGCTGCTAGACTAGGTGATCCTATCTCTTCTTCTCCCTCTAGTAAGAATTTAATATTATGTGATAGAAGCTGTTTGCTTACTAAGAATTCAAATACTTTAAGGTGCATAAATAATTGACCCTTGTCGTCATTTGCTCCACGTGCATAAATAGCACCGTCCCTGATTTCAGGTTCAAATGGTGCTGACTTCCATAGTTCGATAGGATCTATAGGCTGAACGTCGTAGTGACCATAAATTAGAACAGTCGGAAGAGAGCTATCAATGATCTTCTCTCCAAAGACAACAGGATGGCCAGTGGTATCATATACTTTTGCTGTATCTGCACCAGCTGCTAGTAGCTGCTTTGTTAATAAATCAGCGCATTTGTACATATCCTCTTTATTCTCTGAAGAGGAACTAATAGATGGAACTCTTAGTAGTTCAAATAATTCTTCTAGGAATCTATCTTGGTGCTCTACGATGTATCTTTTCATATTTTATTTATTTAGTTCTGCGATTATACTAGTTGAGCCCTTTACTTTATCTCCTAGTTCAACATTTAGCTTTGTTCCGATAGGGAAGTATAGGTCAGCTCTTGATCCGAATTTAATAAATCCCATTTCATCACTTGCTTTGAAGTTTTGACCTTCATTCACATAGCTAACTACCCTGCGGGCAACTAAACCTGCTATCTGTCTGCAAAGAACCTCAGTGCCATTTTCATTCTTTACTACGATGGTGCTACGTTCATTTTTTGTAGATGACTTAGGATGCCAAGCTGCAAGATAAAGGCCTGGGTGATATTTGTAGTAGGATATCTGACCAGTAATCGGAATCCAGTTCATATGAACATTAAAGAAGGACATAAAAATAGAGACCTTAAGTCTTTTATCTTTAAAATACTCGGGCTCTTCTACTTCTTCAATAATAATGACCTTACCATCTGCAGGTGCTACTACTTGAGTCGCACTGCCATTTGCAGGTCTTGAAGGTGCCCTAAAAAAACTAACGACAAAGAGAGCAAATCCAAAGAGTAAGATGCTTAGAGCTATAGACCATATTGAGAATTTGCTGAAATATAGACATAAGCCAGAGATAGTAAGTGCACTTATAAGTACAAATAAAACCGATGGTATGCCTTCTTTATGAACTTTCATATTAAATGAATATTAGAATGTAAAGTACAGTAGCTGGAAGGGCTAATAGTGCCCCATCAAAACGATCTAATAATCCACCATGCCCTGGCAGGATATTTCCAGAATCCTTGATACTATAGTTGCGTTTAAGTTTGGATTCAAATAGATCGCCAAGTGTACTAAATACATTAATTATTATTGATAAAATGATTGTATGTACTAGTTCGAAATCCACCAGTTTATAGTGATAGATAATGTAGCCAGTACATGTTGCTGTAACTAGTCCTCCAATATAGCCAGCCCAAGATTTCTTAGGAGAAATGGATGGGAAAAGTTTTTTTGAGTTCTTCTTTTGACCAAATATCATTCCTACAGTATATGCTCCAACGTCGCATGACCAAAGAATGAAGATAAATGCTAGGAAAATTCTACCATCAAAACCTCCTTCGCTGAATACAACTAAATTAGAAAGAGCGAAAGGAAGAGCTATGTAGATAGGAGCACTTAACAAAATGGCACAAGTGTTAAAATCTTCTTTTGGATTGTATACATTCCTTATGAAGATAAGTGAAACAGGTACTAGTAGCCATAATAAATATTTGTTATCAAGGCCATAATATACTATGTAGAAAGGTATTAAAAATAGTCCTAGACCTAGTATTACACTATATATGCGTTCAATTTTAGCCTTTCCATCTAGAGTGATTCTGAAAAATTCGAACATCAGAATAGCAATCATTGTTGAGAAAGTCATTAGAAAACCCTCTTTACACCAGAGTAGAGCAGTTAAGATAACCACCCCAAATCCGATACCCGATATGCTTCTAAGTAGAAAATTTTTCATTATTGTTTATTTTGTCGTATTTCTTTCTCCAAATATATTAACAAGGTCGTCACTAAATAAGACTTCTTTCTCAAGAAGAAGCTCCGCAACGGCTATAAATCCTTCCTTATTCTTATTCAGAACCTCAAGCGCCTTGTTATGAGCATCATCTATTAGCTTCTTTGCCTCAGCATCGATAAGTTCAGATGTTTTCTCACTGTATGGCTTAGAAAGGTTGTAACCTCCGCCTGATGAATCAAAGAATGAGATATTACCTATTTTATCACTCATACCATAGTAAGATACCATAGCGTATGCTTGTTTTGTTACTTTTTCTAAGTCGTTAAGCGCACCAGTAGAAATCTTGTTGTTGATAATTTCTTCTGCAGCTCTACCACCTAGTGTTGCCGCTAATTCCTCTAGCATCTGATCCTTATTTACGATTTGTCTTTCTTCAGGAAGATACCAGGCAGCTCCTAGTGCTTTACCTCTAGGTATAATAGTTACCTTTAAAAGAGGGTGCGCATTCGGAAGTAACCAGCTGACAGTTGCGTGACCAGCCTCGTGATAGGCGATAGTGCGCTTTTCTTCAGGCTTAATAAGCTTGCTCCTACGCTCAAGCCCTCCTACTATACGGTCAATAGAATCAAGGAAGTCCTGTTTTTCTACAAATTTCTTATCTCTTCTGGCAGCTATAAGTGCAGCCTCATTACAAACATTCGCAATATCGGCTCCTGAAAATCCGGGAGTTTGTTTTGCTAAGAATTCAACATCAAAGCCTTCTTCTAACTTAATCTTGCGAAGGTGAACCTTGAAAATTTCAGATCTTTCACCTAGCTCAGGAAGATCTACGGTTATCTGACGGTCAAAGCGACCAGCTCTAAGAAGGGCCTTATCTAGGATGTCCACACGGTTTGTAGCTGCTATGATAATAACGCCAGAGTTAGTGCCAAATCCATCCATCTCAGTTAGAAGTTGATTTAAAGTGTTTTCTCTTTCGTCGTTAGAAGAGTAGCCAACGTTTTTACTCCTAGCTCTACCTATAGCATCGATCTCATCAATAAATACGATACAAGGTGATTTTTCTTTTGCTTGACGGAATAAATCTCTAACCCTTGAGGCACCCACTCCTACGAACATTTCTACAAAATCAGAACCTGATAGGGAGAAAAAAGGTACTTCAGCTTCACCTGCAACAGCTTTAGCTAGTAATGTTTTACCGGTTCCTGGAGGGCCTACTAAAAGAGCCCCCTTAGGTATTTTACCGCCTAGATCAGTGTATTTTTTAGGATTTCTTAAGAAATCAACGATTTCCATTATCTCTACTTTGGCCTCTTCAAGACCTGCTACATCTTTAAATGTAATCTTTACATTATTATCTTTTTCGTAAAGCTTAGCTTTGGATTTGCCTACATTAAAGATACCATTTGCACCTCCTTGTCCACCCATACCCTTTTGCATAGGTCTAAACATAATAAACCATAGAAGACCAAAAATAATTATAGGGAAAAGTACCCAGTCTAATATCTTAATTAAGTAATTATCACTAGTCTTTATCTCTATGTCAAATCTATTGTCAGCAGGCAGTGTAAGTCTTGCCTTCTCAAATGTCGCTTCAGGATCAAACTCCTGTGACACACTAAAGAAAAAGTGTGGCCCTACTTTCGGTGTCCTACCCTTAAAGTATTTATTTGTATAACGTTTAAGGCTATCAGTCTTGATGTGTATTTGAGCAATATATTCATTTGAAACAAATGTGATTTTCTCAACATCGCCAGTTGGAATTATTTCCTCTCTTGCAGTTGTCCAGCTTGTTTTTACAGGATCACCCTTAGAATAATTACTATATGCAAATATAAGTCCTAGTATGATTATCGGATAGATCCATACTAGGTTGAATTTGGCCTTCTTGCCCTTGTTCTGGTTTGGTTTGGGAGCCTTATTGTCAGTGTTGTTTATCATACCTTAGTTGTACTCCTTAAGTTCAGCCTCTTTCCAAAGATCTTCTAGACGGTAGAATTCTCTGTATTCTGTCATGAATATATGAACAACTACATTAACATAGTCTAATATTACCCAAAAACCATTTTCCTTTCCCTGTGCTCTCTTTACGCTAGTCTTGCACTCCTTCTCCATCATATCCTCTACGTGGCTACAAATTGCATTTACTTGAACACCAGAGTCTGCATTACAGATTACAAAGTAGTCTGTGATGGCTGTTCCCATACTTCTTAGGTCTAGTGAACATACATTTTGTGCTTTTTTGTCAAGCATTGCGCTAGTGATAACTTCTATTTCTTTCATTTTTCTAAAATTTATGTATGCAAATATACTACAAATTTTGTACCTTGCATTGTAAATAAGAAATAAATGGATAAACATAGAGTATTTTGGCTTGAAATTATAGACTCAACTAACAGTGAGGCAGTAAGATGCATAAAGGATGCTGACAATTTGACTGTTTGGGCTGCAGAGTTTCAAACAGCAGGCAGAGGGCAGAGAAATAATGTATGGGAAAGTGAAAAAGGATTAAATTTAACATTTACGATTTTGCTAAAACCAAAGATGATGAAAGCGTACCAACAATATTCTATTTCTAAGCTTACTGCGCTAGCTGTGGTAGATTATCTTTCAGAGAAGGGGATAAGGGCAAAGGTAAAATGGCCAAACGATGTCTATGTGGGAGATAGAAAAATAACTGGAATTTTGATTGAAAATAAGTTAAGTGGAGATTTGATATCAAATTCTATAATAGGAATAGGAATAAACCTTAATCAGGAAAATTTTACTGAATCAGCTTTAAATCCGACATCTCTTCTTCTTGAGGCGAAAAACATAAATAGACTTAATGGAAATTCTGTGGATAATATAAAAGAGTTTGATAAACGAGAGGAGTTAGAGCAGTTTATGCAGATATTTACAGAATCTTACAATAAATTCGATGAAGAATTAATTAATAAAAGATTTGAAAATGAACTTTATAGGCTAAATGAGTATCACTTGTATCAAGATACACAGAGTGAAGATTTATTTGAGGCGAGGATATTAGGGGTAAATTCTCAAAATGCCTGTTTAAGGCTAGAGCTAAAAACAGGCGAAATCAGAGAATATGCTTTCAAAGAGGTAAGCTATATAATTAAGCGCTAAAGAATGTTCAAGCTCTGCTCTTTAATTTTTTCTAGTTCTTCCTTCATTCCTACTACTAGCTTTTGTATCTCAGCGTGATTTGCTTTTGAGCCTGTAGTATTAATTTCTCGACCTATTTCCTGACCTACGAATCCTAGTTTTTTTCCTGGGTTAGGATCATTCTCAAGGATTTCTATAAAATATTTACAGTGTTGGCGAAGCCTAACTTTTTCTTCGTTAATGTCTAATTTCTCAACGTAGAAAATGATTTCCTGCTCAAGTCTGTTCTCGTCAATCTTTATATCAAGATCCTGAATTTTAGAGTTAAGTCTCTCTTTTACAGCGTCTATTCTTTCAGCCTCATAAGTTTCAACCTTATCCATATAGTCAAGAATCTTAGCTATACGCGAACTTATGTCCTGCTTTAGCACCTCGCCTTCTTGAAGTCTAAATTCATCTATGCTTTGAATAGCTAGTTTTATACCTTCAATTAATTGATTACACGCTTCTTCACTCATCTCTTCCTTCTTGTTATCTATAATATCAGGAAGACGCATAAGGGTTTCTAGCAAAATAGGCTCATTTTGACTATTTTCAATGAGTTTTTTTAGACCCTTATTCGATGTATTTTCGTATATATTTGTCAACTGCGTAAAGTACGCGCTAAGTAATTCCGAGTTTATTCTTTTTGATGAAGTCTCTCCAGAGCTTTCTTCAGTAATAAATAGATCTATGCTTCCTCTGTATAGTCTCTCAGCAAGCAACTTCCTAACTTCCATCTCCTTGTGTCTAGGCAGGATGGATGTCTTCATATTCACATCACAATTTTTACCATTTAATGATTTTATTTCGATAATAAATTTCCCATTCGGGCTAGCTACTTCCGCTCTCCCATAACCTGTCATTGATCTTAGCATATTCGATATATTTTTGACAAAAGTACAAAAAAAGCAAAACAATTGAAGATTTTTCATTTTGTACATTATATTTCCAGCCTCCCCCTATGAAAGCAAATGATATTCTCTCGTGCCTGAAAATGACATTACAACGCACGATTTTTGTATGAGATTAGTTTTAGAGAGGCTATAAAAATCAAAACAATTGAAGATTTTTCTTAACTTTGTATGAATTTAACGAAAAATTATAAATAATAAGATGGAAAAGGTTAATAATGAGGTGGTTGAGCCTAAGTCTAAGAATTTTCTAGAAGAGATAATAGAGGCAGATTTAGCCTCAGGTAAGCATAAGAGTATCTTGACCCGCTTCCCACCAGAGCCAAATGGGTATTTACATATCGGACATGCAAAGAGTATTTGTCTAAACTTTGGATTAGCAGCACAATATGGAGGAAAGACTAACCTGCGTTTTGATGATACAAATCCAGTAAAGGAGGATACAGAATATGTCGATTCGATAAAAGAGGATATTAACTGGTTAGGATTTCAGTGGGCAGAGGAGTTATATGCCTCTGATTATTTTGAGACCTTATATGAATGGGCAGAAAAGATGATAGAATCAGATCTTGCCTATGTAGATGACCAGACCCAAGAAGAAATAAGACAAACTAGAGGAACAGTTAGTGTACCTGGAACAAATAGTCCATATAGAGATAGAAGTGTGGAGGAAAATCTAAAGTTATTTAGAGAGATGAGAGCAGGTGTTTATGCAGACGGGGAAAAAGTACTAAGGGCAAAGCTTGATATGGCGCATCCAAATATGCTTATGCGTGATCCTTTACTATATAGAATTATACATACTCACCACCATAGAACGGGTGATAAATGGTGTATCTATCCTATGTATGACTATGCACACGGACAGTCAGATTCTATAGAAGGTATCACACATTCAATATGCACATTAGAATTTGATGTCCACAGACCTTTGTATGATTGGTTCATAGAGAAGTTAAATATTTTCCCTTCGCATCAATACGAGTTTGCTCGTCTTAATCTTACCTATACAGTAATGAGTAAGAGACGTCTGCTAGAGTTAGTTAAGAATAACTTTGTACAAGGATGGGACGACCCTCGTATGCCAACTATTAGCGGAATAAGAAGAAGAGGCTATACCCCAGAGAGTATTAGATTGTTTGCTGAAAAGGTAGGGGTAGCAAAAAGAGATAACCTTATTGATCTTTCTTTGGTTGAATGGTGCGTAAGAGAGGATCTAAATAAGAGAGCTAATCGTTATATGGCTGTATTAGATCCAGTTAAGCTTGTGATTGACAACTGGGAAGAGGGAGTAATAGACTATTGTACTGCACCTAAGAATCAAGAAGATCCAGAAGCAGGAACAAGAACTATAGCCTTTGGAAAAGAGTTATATATAGAAAGAGAAGATTTTATGGAGGAAGCTCCTAAGAAGTTCTTCCGTCTTAGACCTGGTGGAGAAGTGCGCTTAAAGTATTCCTATATCATTAAGTGCGAGAGCATCGTTAAGGACGAAGAAGGAAATATTATTGAAATACACTGTACTTATGACCCTGAATCAAAACCTGGAGTAGGAGAGTGGAGAAAAGTCAAGGGTACTATACATTGGGTAGCTGTTCAAGAGGCTAAGGATATAGAACTTAGACTGTACGATAGGCTATTTACAGAGGCTGATATGTCTACGATAGAAGAAGGAAAGGACTATAAGGATTATATTAATCCAAACTCGCTAATTATCAGCTCTGCAAAGGTCGAAAAGAACTTACTAGAGGATAATTCAGGAATCGCAGTGCAGTTTGAAAGAAATGGTTATTTTATCAAGGATAAAGATAGCACAGAGGATAAGTTTATTTTTAATAAGACAGTAGGATTAAAAAGTGGTTTTTAATCCCAATATCTAAGCTATTTTAAGATGAATACAAATTTTCTATTAATCATAGTAGTAGCAGTAGTGGGCTTGATAGTTCAGGCTCGTTTATCTTCTGTAATTAAAAAATACTCTAAAGTGCTCTCGCCAGGAGGGCTAACAGGAAAGGAAATAGCAGAAAAAATGCTAAGGGATCATGGTATTAGAGATGTGTCGGTTGTAAGTGTTCAGGGTAGATTAACTGATCATTATAATCCAAAGACAAAAACTATTAACTTAAGTTCTGGAGTATATGCCTCTAATAGTGTTTCTGCAGCTGCAGTAGCAGCACATGAATGTGGACATGCGATACAACATGCTGAGGGTTATGCCCCTCTCCAATTACGCTCATTATTAGTACCAGTGGTAAATTTTTCTTCTATGTGGGCACAAGTCGTAATAATTATCGGTTTATTTACCATGAATCGTTTTCCTTCACTATTTTATGTAGGGATAGCAATGTTTGTGATGATAGTGGTATTTAGTGTTGTTACATTACCAGTGGAGTATAATGCTTCCAACAGGGCATTGGTATGGCTAGAGTCATCAAGAACCCTAAATGCTGAAAGTCTATCACAAGCAAAGACAGCACTTAGGTGGGCTGCAAGAACTTATTTAGTCGCAGCTTTATCTGCCATAGCTTCCTTGCTATATTATTTGGGATTTAGTCGAGACTAAGTTCTTAATATATATTATAAAAAATCTGATTTGCTCCTCCTAGTCTAGGAAATGCAAATCAGATTTTTATTTTGTTTACTTGACTCTTTACTACTGCTTATTCTTGAGAAAGCATAAGATTGATCGCCTCATAAGGGTCCTTTGCTCCAAAAACAGAGCTGCCTGCTACTAGTACATCTGCGCCAGCTTTTGCAAGGTCTTTGGCATTGGAGGTGGTCACACCTCCGTCAACTTGAATTAAAGTACTAAGATTTCTCTCGACAATAATTTTCTTTAAGTCAGCGACCTTTTTTAGGGCATTATCAATGAAAGTCTGTCCTCCAAATCCAGGATTAACCGACATTATAAGTATATAATCGCAATACTCGATTATACACTCTAGTGCAGAGATAGGAGTATGAGGGTTAATAGCCACCCCAGCCTTCATTCCCGCATTTCTAATGTATTGAAGTGTTCTGTGTAGATGAGTACAAGCCTCGTAATGAACACTTAGGTATTCAACACCTAGTTCGGCGAATGCATCGATGTATTTGTCTGGATTAACTATCATTAGGTGAGCGTCTAGAGGCTTCTTAGCCTTTTTAGCCATAGCCTTGATTACAGGAAAACCGTAAGAAATATTAGGAACGAAAGAGCCGTCCATAACATCTAGATGAAACCATCCTGCATTTGATTTATTAACCATCTCGCAAGCCTCGTCCAAGCGTCCGAAGTCCGCAGAAAGCATTGAAGGAGCTATTATCATATTATTTACATTTAATTAGTACATCTTTTAAATGTGCTGCAAACTTTTCAACGGTTGCTAGCTCAAGGCGCTCGCCAGGTGCGTGTACACCTCTGATAGTTGGCCCGAAGGAGATCATATCTAGATTAGGATATTTCTCTAGGAAAAGTCCACACTCTAGGCCTGCGTGTATAGCTCTAACGATAGGTTCTACTCCAAATAATTCTCTATAAGAATCTTGTGTTATCTTTAGTATAGGAGAACTTAATTTTGGTTTCCATCCTGGATACTCTGATTCGTGAGTTACGTCTGCACCTGCAAGTAAAAGGGCAGCTTCGACTCTTTGCGCTGCATAGCGACGTGCAGTGTCGATAGAACTTCTTTGACTGGTGCCAATACGGATAATATTTCCTTCTTGTACCTTTACAGATGCAAGGTTCGTAGAGGTTTCTACTAGTCCCTTCATCTCTGCACTCATAGCAAGTACGCCGTGAGGAGTAGAAATAAGGGCTCTCACAAGGTTCTTTGTTGTAACTTTATCGATAGCTCCCTCTGTCCATTCACTAGCTTCAAAATATGAAGCAATACCTGGATCAGTTATCTCAAATTCACCTTGAATCGCCTTTGCGCACTCAGTGTGTATGTTTTGAATCGCTTGCACCTCTTGTGGGTTAACAGCTATGATGGCGTAGGCTTCGCGTGATATTGCGTTACGCTTATTACCTCCATCTATATAGCAAAGCTCTATATCGTGAGCCTCCATAATATTGAAAAGAGAACGTCCAAGTGACTGATTAGCATTAGATCTGCCCTTATCTATATCATCTCCACTATGTCCGCCAAGGCCGCCGTTAAAGCCTATTTTATAGATAGCTAATTTAGAGTCGATAGTGTGAGTTGTATATGAAAATTTTGCAGTAGTATCTATGCCTCCAGCGCATCCGATAAATAGCTCGCCCTCATCCTCTGAGTCTAAATTAATAAGAATCGAGCCCTTCAGGAAATCCCCACTTATGCCAAAAGCTCCGTCCATACCTGTTTCCTCTGAAGAAGTGAATAGGCATTCAAGTGGGCCGTGCTCTATTTCTGTATCTGCAAGGACAGCTAATTGAGCTGCGATACCTATACCGCAATCCGCTCCTAGAGTCGTATCAGGGGCTATTAGCCAACCATTTTCAATAATAGTTTTGATAGGATCTTTTGCAAAGTCGTGCTCTACTCCATTATTCTTTTCACATACCATATCAGAGTGGCTCTGAAGAATGATAATAGGAGAGTTTTCCCTTCCTTTAGTCGCTGATTTAGTGATAAGTACATTTCCTACCTCATCTGTACGGCAGTCTAAATTATGATCCGCTGCGAATTTTTGTAAATAGGCAATAATATGTTCCTCGTGACCTGATTCGCGAGGTATACGTGTAATCTCTTCAAAATATCCGAGAATGATATCTTTAGTCATAATGATTTATTAATATATTTATGATGCAAATATACTAATTATTCCTGAGTATTTTCTCTAGGTCGTTTACTGAATTTTTGAAACTTTGATCTACTTTTAATAAATCCGATACGGCGTTGTAAGCGTAGAGTACAGTTGCATGATTTTTTCCACCCATTTCCTTGCCAATATTGTCAAGAGATAAGTTGATAAGTGATCTGCAAAGATACATAGCTATCTGCCTAGCTTGTACGATTTCTCTTTTTCTAGTGTTAGAAAGAAGAAGTTCACTGTCGATTTGGAAATAGTTAGATACTGTTTCTGTGATCTTGTTAACAGACAGTTCATTATTCTTAACTGTTACTATCTTCTTAATTAAATCGCGTGTTAGATCTAATGTAATAGGAGAGTTGTTTAATGTCGCATTAGCGATAAGCGACACTAGAGTTCCTTCTATTTCTCTAATATTGCTATTTACATTATGTGCAATATATTCTATTACTTCTTCTGGAAGTTCAATACCTTCTTTAAAACTCTTATCCTTTAAGATGCTTACTCTAGTGTTGAAATCTGGGACACTCAGTTCGGTCGAAAGCCCCCATTTGAAACGCGATAATAATCTATTATCAAGATCCTTTAATTCAGCAGGCGCTTTATCGCAAGTAAGTATAAGCTGTTTTCCCGACTGGTGAAGATGGTTGAAAATTTGGAAAAAAGCATTTTGTGTACCTTTTTTATCCGCGAATTCGTGAACATCATCAACTATAAGTACGTCTATAGACTGATAAAAATTAATAAAATCAGTTAATTTATTCTTTACAGTTACCGCATCCATATATTGAGTCTGGAATCTGTATGCACTGACATAAAGAACGACCTTATCAGGAAATAATTCCTTAATTTTTATGCCGATACTTTGAGATAGGTGGGTCTTTCCAAGTCCTGGCCCTCCGTATAAAAGCAGAGGATTGAAAGGAGTATTTCCAGGCTTCTCAGAGATCGCTAGACCAGCTGTTGCTGCAAGCTTATTACAGTTACCAACAATCAAATTCTCGAAGCAATAATGGCTTTTTAAATTAGGATTTATATTAACATGGTGAGCCTGGTTATCTACTATTGATAAGTCAAAATTCTTCTTTGATTCAGGGTTGAAATTTAGATCAGGATTTGTGATGTTTTTTGTGCCCTGAGAAGGGTAGCTCACTGAGGTATTGTTAGAGATTCTTACCTTGTATACTAGTTTTGCTTTTGGACCAATAATGCTCCTTAAAGTGTCTCTAAGGACAGGTAAAAATTCACGCTCTAGTCTCTCTCTAAAGTAATCTGACGGAACCTCTATCGTTAATGTATTTTCTTGAAAATCAATAGATTGAATAGGTGCAAACCACGTCCTATACTCAGCGGAAGAGGTCACTTCCCTAAGCACTGATAAGCATTCGCTCCAGATATTTACGTGATTTAGTACTGTCATAATGTGATTAAGTTTAGGCGTAAGATCCTAGAATCATCTCCTGACAAAGGTCTTAAAAAGAATTAAAAAAAGCAAATGCTTTTCTTAAAAAAAACGTAATAAATTTATAAGTGTTTAATATTCAGAAAGAATAAATTTTGAAAATTTTTCTTTATTAAAAAACGGAAAATTTAAGGTATTTTTTCGGATCCTCATCTATGTTTTTTATAAGCGTATCTATTTCAAGGATTAACGAATTTATAGAGTTGTGGATCGTATCATTTGTTACGAACTGACCAAAGCTGCCGTTTGGATTTCTTAGCTCGGTAAGAAGCGCATTGAAAGAAAGAATAGTCTCTTTTAATTTTGCTTCACTCAATTCGCTGCCTACACTTTCTAGGTGTTGCACTCCAAGAGTTAGTTCGTCAACGGTAGAGTTCAGTTTTATACTTAATGAGTCAATATTTGTAAATATTCTGCTCATAGTTGGATTTTCAGGATTAATACTCGAGCTAAATGAACTAAGATCCTTAGTTATGTACTCAAACTCTCGAAGACTTCTTTGTAGTGATAGTAGTGTTTCTTGATCAAGACTAGTATCTAGTTTTTCTGCAAGTGAGCCTAAGGACTTACTAAGTGAATTAACGTTATCAAGCATAGGCATAAGCTGAGAAGTTAATGAGCTAATTAAATCAAGTTCAATTTGTGAGGGGATAGTATCTCCATCGTGGAAATATTCATTAGAGTCTCCAAGTAGAAGTCTTAGTGATTTACTGCCAAGGAGGTCTGAACTATAGATCTCACATTTAGTGTCATTTGGGAGCTTATAATCACTTTCTATATCGTATGTTACTGTAAGTTTTCCATTAAGCTGGCCATAGTTTATTTCTTTTACGTTTCCTACTCTAAAGCCCTTAATATATACAGGTGTTGACGAAGATAAGCCAGCTACATCGTCAAAAGTACTATGATATGAGTGACTCTTTTTGAAAATATCCTTTCCATTAAGATAGTTTATAAGTAGAATTGATGATGTGCTTACTAGTATGAGAAATAAGCCAATTATAAATGTTTTATTGTTTTTCATTTTACTTCAATAATATATGCACTAGGAAAATCTTTCTTGATCTTTGCTAAGTTTCTATTCGCTTCTTCTCTTGAGCCATATCTTCCGACAGTGTATTTATAAAATTTTCCAGATTTAATATACTCACACTTATGCCCTTTGAATTCCTTAGAATTTGAAGCTAGGACCTTGCTCGTAGCAAATATTTGTATTCTATACTCTTTGTTATGATTGTTTGTATGCCCTTTATTATCCTTAATTGTTTCGTTACTCGCTCTAGAGTTAGATTCAGCAGTGGGAAGATTTAAGTTTTTGTCGTATGCTCGCTTATAGTTAGTAAAGGCACTAGAAATTCTTTGCGCCATTTGGTTTAAAGAGTTAGTACTAGTTAGATGTTTAAAGTCGCTATAGTTAGATAGAAATCCAAGTTCTATAAGAATAGATGGCATAGTACATTTCCATAAAACAAGAAATGGAGCTTGTTTTACTCCTCTATTCTTTTTTATAGGACCTCTCACTAATTCTCTTTGTACGTGTTCAGCTAGAAGGAGGCTTTGTTCTAGATGAGAATTCTGAAGTAATGAGAAGATAATATAAGACTCAGGATTATTTGGATCAAATCCTGAGTAGCTAGATGTGTAGTCGTCCTCAAGCGTGATAACTGAATTCTCTAACTGACACACAGCCATATTTGATGCACTTTTATCCATACCCATTACGAAAGTCTCAACACCATTTGCTGCCGAGCCGTTGATTGAATTTACGTGTATAGAAATAAAAAGGTCTGCAGAATTCTTATTCGCTATGTCGGCTCTTTCACTTAGCCCTATGAATTTATCGTTTTTTCTTGTATATATAACTTTTACATCTTTGTGATTCTTTTGTATGAGTTCTCCAACTTTCAATGCGACTTTTAGGGTTATATCTTTCTCCTCTACACCGTTTCGAATAGTGCCAGGGTGTTTCCCTCCATGTCCAGGGTCGATAACTATAGTTTTAATTTTATTAGGGTTAGCATTCGTTTTATTACTGGAAGCAAGAGAGTTATATGATGAAAATATCATAAAAAGTACAAAGAATATGATATTTGTTAAATTTCTTACCATAATAAAGTTAAAAGTTTTAATAATAATGTTAAATTTGCACGCGCATTTTATGTAAGCGCAAAAGTAATAATTTTTTTATAAATGCACAGACCTACTTTTCAAATATATATTGTTGCCATCTTACTATTTTTAATGGTAGCCGCTTGTGGTCTATACTCTCCTAAAAATAATGTAGTTAAGGAGGTTTATGAAAAATTACCAGATACCATACAGTCAACAGTTAACGCATCAGAGCAGCAGCTAGACTCTCTACAGAACATAGTAGATTCGTTAGATATATCAAAAGTTGACACTCTAGATAGGCACCTTGAGTCACATTTGGATTCCTTAAGAACTTCACTTGATTCGCTTGATCGTAGAATTCAAGGTCTAAATGATACATCAGCCACTGGACTTGATAGTATGTTGACGGGAGTAAATGGAGACACCTCAGCATTTAAAAGACGTCCACCATCTGCTATCGACATCCCTGTCTTTTCTGTAGCCCGAGATTCAAGTGTAGAAGACTTTACAGGTAAAGACGATATGATATATTATTATGGAGATGTAAAGGTAACCTATGGTAATATGGAAATTAAGTCAGAGTTTATGGCTTATAATATAGATACAAAGACTGTATATGCTTCGGGAATAGAAGATAGTACAGGAACGTGGATAGGAAAACCAGAGATGATAGATAACGGAAAGTCTTATCGAATGTTCGATGTATATTATAACTTTGAGTCAAGAAAGTCTAAGATTAAAGATATGATTACCGAAGAGGAAGATGGAATCCTTCACGGAAATAATCTGAAGATGATGCCAGATAAGTCAATAAACATCAAGGGTGGAAAATACACAGTGTGTGACCACGATCATCCACATTACTATCTAAACATGACAACAGCTAAGGTCGTAACCCAGCCAAAACAAAGAACTGTTTTTGGTCCAGCTTATCTCGTTGTAGGAGATGTACCAATTTACCCTCTAATGATACCTTTTGGCTTCGTGCCAAGTAATCCAGAAAGAAAAACTGGTATACTTTTTCCTAAATATGGAGAGGAAGCAGCAAGGGGATTCTTTATTAAAGATGGAGGTTTTTATATAACAGTAGGGGACTTTTTTGATATAGCCTTAACTATGGACTATTACACGAAGGGTTCTTGGGCAGTTGATTTTAATTCAAGGTATAAGCTGATGTATAAATTCTCAGGAAATTTGGGACTTACATATTCAAAGGATATTTTTGGAGAAAAAGACACACCAGATTATAGTGAATCTTCTAACTTCGATGTAAACTGGACTCACTCTCAAGATCCTAAAGCTAGGCCGGGAACAAGTTTCTCTGCGTCCGTGAACTTTTCTAGCCCATCAAACAATCAATTTAATAATAATGGATTAGATCAGGCATTGGAAAGTTCGAGCAGCTCGAGTATATCCTATTCTCGTACATGGAGCAAGATGAACCTTTCTATGAACTTACTACATAGCCAAAATTCAAGAGATAGCTCCTATGCGCTAACTCTTCCTAATGTTACGTTAAACGTAAATAGATTCTATCCATTTAAGAAAAAAACAAAGGTTGGCAAGGAACAATTATATGAACAAATATCATTGAGCTATAATACAACCTTCCAAAATAAGATTAATTTTCAGTCAAAGGACTTAGGTGAGCCTAATTTTATAGAGAAATTCAAAGCCGGGATGACGCATAAGTTTTCCATAGGTCTTCCGCAGTTCACCTTATTAAAATACTTTAATTTTTCACCTTCTGTAAGCTATGGGATGAATATGTATTTTCAAACCCAGGATAGGTATTATGACCCAGAAGAAGGTAATGTAGAGACTCTTACCTCAGATTTATTCAGTGATTTTGGAATATCTCAAGATTTTTCAGCCAGTATGTCTATGAGTACACGTATCTATGGTATGTATACATTTAAGGGAAGTTCTAAGTTAATGGCTATTCGTCACATGGTTACTCCAAGTGTAAGTTTTAATTATAAACCAGAACTAGCAGTGCCAATAAATGGTCAAGTAGTATATAATTATACCGATGTTAAAGGAGAGCAACAGACACTAGAATATAATAAATATTCAGGAGGACTATATTCTCCCCCAGGCTCAGGAAGAACTGCGGGACTATCATTTTCACTTGGAAATAACATAGAAGCAAAAGTAAGAGACGATAAAGATACCTCAGGCGTTGGAACTAAGAAGATAAAAATATTGGATCAACTTAATTTTTCAGGATCATATAACTTTTTAGCAGACTCTATGAAGTTATCCACGATAGCTGTAAGTTCTAGTACAACCATCTTCGAGAAAGTAACTTTAAGTGGGGGGATGACACTTGACCCTTATGCTATTAGTGATGACGCAAAAAGAATTAACACGTTTAATATAGTTAAGGAAGGAGGTTTAAATCTAGTAAGACTTACAAGGGCAAACGCTTCCCTTTCTTATAGATTAGAAGGAAAGGGCCAAACATTTGGCAATGACGGGGGACAAGGTTCAGGTGGAGGAGCAGGAGGAGGAGATGTTGGCTCATCATCTGGTACGACGACATCGACATATAATAGCACATTTTATCACCCAGTAACGGGAGAGTATATACCAGGAGGATGGTTATATTATATGAATCCTCAAGTGCCTTGGTCATTAAGCTTAAGCTACTCATATAATTTTAATAGAAATTATAGTTATGCGAATGAAAAGCTTCTTGTGGAGAACCAGCATACTCAGACTATGAGCGGAACATTCGCTATTCGTTTGACTAATGCCTTAAATATAAATCTTAGGTCAGGTTTTGATTTCTCAACATTTGAGATGACTTCCACAGAGATGACTGCTACCTATGATCTACACTGTTTTATAATATCTGTCTCTTGGATCCCTATGGGTAAGTATGAGAGTTGGAACTTTAGTATTGCCGCAAAGGCAGCTGCACTTGCAGATCTACTAAAGTATCAAAAGAATAAATCAAGATATGATACTTATTAATTAAAAATATATAAATAATATGACAAAAAGAGTAATCGCTAGTCCACTTGCTCCAGCAGCAGTAGGACCTTACAGCCAAGCAATCGAGGCAAATGGAACACTTTACGTATCAGGTCAGCTACCAATAGATGCTAACACTGGTGAATTCGTAGAGGGTGGAGTAAAAGAGCAATTAGTGCAAATATTTAAGAATCTTCAGTATATATTAGAAGAAGCAGGATATTCTTTTGGAAACGTAGTTAAGACAACAGTTTATCTTACAAATATGGCAGATTTCGCAGTAATGAATGAAATCTATGCTCAATATTATACTGAGCCTTTCCCAGCAAGAGTAGCTTATGCAGTAGCAGCACTTCCAAAAGCTGCCTTAGCGGAGGTAGACGTAATCGCTGTAAAATAAGAATATAGTAGTTGCCTAGAATATTTTTTTTTATATCTTTGCATCTACTAGAAATTAAAAACTAATCAATAAAATCAATAATATGTTTAAATCACATCCTAAAGGATTGTTATCAGCAGCGCTAGCAAATATGGGCGAGCGTTTTGGTTTCTATACCATGATGGCAATTCTAGTATTATTCTTATCAGCAAAGTTCGGTCTATCTGAGACTCAAGCTGGTACTATCTATTCAATTTTTTATGCATCTATATATTTCCTAGCATTAGTAGGAGGTATTATTGCAGATAAAACTAAGAAGTACAAATCAACTATCTTCATGGGTCTAGTGATTATGGCTGTTGGTTATTTACTAATGGCTATCCCTACTCCTACAGATGAAATATTAAAGGGTAATGTAGCTACTTACTTAGCAATATCTTGTGCAGGTCTACTAGTTATCGCTTTTGGTAATGGTCTTTTCAAAGGAAACTTACAAGCAGTAGTAGGTCAAATGTATGACGATCCTAAGTATAGCAAGTTTAGAGATACAGGTTTCGCTATTTTCTATATGTTTATTAACGTTGGTGCTATTTTTGCTCCACTTTTAGCTATCTATGTACGTAACTGGTGGTTATCTACTAAAGGTTTTGCTTATGATGCTACTCTTCCTGAGATGTGTCATGCTTTACTAAATGGAACTATTACTCCAGAAGCAACTAATGCTTTACAAACAGCAGCTAATGGTGCTATGTTAGATGGTTCTACAGTTACAGATCTTACAGCATTCGCTGGTAACTATATTAATCACTTCTCTACAGGTCTACACTATGCTTTTGCTACAGCTATCGGAGCTATGGCTATCTCGTTAGTAATTTACCTTGTTAATATGAAGAAGTTACCAGATCCAGCAGCTAAGAAGGTTGTTTCTGATAGTGGTGCTCCAGCAGCTGAAGAAGTTAAGATGTCAACTGACGAAATCAAGAAGAGACTTTATGCACTATTTGCAGTGTTTGGAATCGTAATTTTCTTCTGGTTCTCTTTCCACCAAAATGGTCTAACTCTTTCTTATTTTGCACGTGACTATGTGGATCTAAGTATGATTTCTGTACCTCTAGGAGAGTTTGTGAAATTAGAAGGTGCTGAGATCTTCCAATCTCTTAACCCATTATTCGTAGTGTGTCTTACTCCACTAGTAATCTTCATCTTTGATGCTTTAGCTAGAAGAAATAGAGCCCTTACTACTTCTAAGAAGATCGCTATAGGTATGGCTATTGCAGCTTCTGCTTATGTATTCGTATCTCTAATGTCTATAGGTCTTCCTACAAAGAGTGAAGTTGTAGCTATGGGAGCTCTTGATGTAGCTTCTAAGGTTTCTCCTTGGGTTCTTATCATCACTTACCTTATCCTTACTATCGCTGAGTTATTTATCTCACCTCTAGGACTATCATTCGTTTCTAAGGTAGCACCTCCACACCTTCAAGGTATTATGCAAGGTATGTGGTTAGCAGCGACAGGTATTGGAAATATGATCTTATTCTTAGGAGCTTACTTCTATATGAATTGGGAACTTTCTTATGCTTGGGCATTCTTCGCAGGAGCTTGTGCATTATCGATGTGTATTATGTTCGGTATGGTTAAGTGGTTAGACAAAATCGCTAAGTAAAGAACATTCTTATATAAATAAAACTGCTCAATTAACTTTGAGCAGTTTTTTTTTATAAATTTGCATAATAATACATTTAGAAATGAACATAAAGGAAAGTATCAACACTCTGTTTGAAAAGCAGATTAAAGAATGGCCACAAGCTGCAAATAACTATGCTTTACTCACAAAGGTCGAGGTTAGAGATGTAGTAGTAGATGGAGTTAGGGCTAGGATACAATATAACCCTGCTAGGATATTGTCGACATCTTCTAAGATAGATACAAAATCAATTAAAGAGAGACACTGTTTTTTATGTTCAGATTATAGACCCTCAAAGCAAAGAGGTGTAGACTTTATTTCAAAGCAAGGAAATAAGTATATTTTTCTTGTTAATCCTTTTCCTATATTTAATAGGCACTTCACAGTTCCTTCTGTAGATCATCTAGCACAGAGTCTTGAAAATAGATTCAGTGATATGGTTGAGATAGTGTCAGAAATAGGAAATGATTACCTGATTTTCTTTAACGGGGCAAAAAGTGGGGCAAGCGCACCAGATCACTTTCATTTTCAGTTAGGCGAAAGAGGATTCTTACCTATAGAGCAGCAGTTAGACTCGGTAGACGCTCATACGCTCGCAGATACAGATACGCTTAGAATAAAGATATATAAGAAATTTTTCAAAGGAACATATTCTATTACAAGCGACTCTGAGAGTGAACTTTGTGAAGCATATAATACGATTATGCAGAATATAGCAAATTCTAACACAGACAAGGTAAATGTAATAATGTGGAAAGATGATATTAAATATACTTGTTTAATAATTCAAAGAAACGCACATAGACCTTCTTGCTATAGCGCTGAAGGGCTGGATCGTTTACTTATTAGTCCAGGAAGTGTGGATTTAGGAGGTGTATTTATTCTCCCACTGAAACCAGATTTTGATAGGATTACTCATACTGATTTAGAGGCCGTTGTATCAGAGGTATGTATAGATGATCAAAAAGTGCAGTCTCAAGTAGATCAGATGAGGCAACTCTTTCATAGAAAGCAGCAAAGTGTCAATGTAGGCTTAATGTGTAATACATTTGTAAGAATTAATTTCAATGATGGAGATTACTACATAGGATGGGAGAAATGTGAAAGTTTTGAAGTTTTTAGATTTAGGAATGATAAAATAGAGTGGAGGGGACTATCTTTTAATACTATAGAGATAAATGCAGGTTCGCGCTTCTCTACTTTCGAAGTGGAGAATGTTCCGATAGGAGTTGACTTCCACTGGCAAAGAACTAAAAATCTTAGATATAAAGGAAATGTCGTACTAAGTCCTAGAAAAGGGACTATTGAAGTCGTAAATGATATAGGAATAGAGGATTATTTACTAAGTGTAATATCTTCTGAAATGCGTAATTCTGCTCCTTTAGAATTTTTGAAGGCACACGCTATAATATCGCGTTCGTGGCTGATGTATATCTTGGAGAATAGAAGTGAAAGTATAGGGGGCAAGTGCCATATTGCTCCTAAACCTACAGATGATAGATATGTGATGTGGTATGACCACGAAGATCATGATTATTTTGATGTCTGCGCAGACGATCATTGTCAACGATATCAAGGAGTGCAAGAAAATACATCAAAAGAATTAGAAGAGGTAATCTTCTCAACGTGGGGGGAAGTATTGAGTTTCGAGGATAAGATATGTGATGCCCGTTTTTCTAAGTGCTGTGGTGGGCTTACAGAAAGATATTCTAGCTGCTGGGAAGATAGGGATTATCCTTATTTAACCCCAATCGTAGATAGTAACGTTGAGTATGAAATAGGTTTGATAAAAAGTGCTTCTCTCGCTGATGAGATAACATTTATCAAATGGGTCACAGGAAGGCCACATTCTTTTTGTAATATAAAGGAATCTGAATTATTATCTTCTTTCTTGAATAATTATGACTGTGAAACAACTCAGTTTTTTAGATGGAAGCACAGGGTAACAGCGGAGCAGCTGTCAAAATTATTATTGCAAAAACTAGGACTTGATTTCGGATTGGTATTAGAATTAAACCCTATATTAAGAGCGCCTTCGGGTCGTCTAATAGAGCTAGAGATCGTAGGTGAAAAGAGAAGGCTAATAGTTGGTAAAGAGTTAGAAATAAGACGTGTTCTCTCAGACTCCCACCTACTTAGTTCTGCGTTTTATGTGCAAAAAGAGGGTGATGAGTTTATTTTCCATGGAGCAGGGTGGGGACATGGAGTAGGCTTATGTCAGATAGGAGCTGCGATGATGGGGCAAAGTGGATATACTAGCAGTCAAATACTAGCGCATTACTATCAAGGAACAAAGGTAATTAAGGTCTATTAATTAAGACCTTCCTTTTGATCTCACTTTCTGTCTTGTATTCGATTTACTAACGCTAGTTGATTTTCCTTTGCTACTAGCTCTCGTACTACTGCTAGGTCTTCCGTTAGTACTCTGCCTTGCACTATTGCTAGGCCTTCCGCTATTACTTGATCTTCCACTGCTTGTAGGCTTGTCATTTCTAGCTGATTTCTCACTTCTTCCTGGCCTCTCGCTCTTTGCAGGTCTATCACTTCTTCCAGGTTTATTCCCTCTCTCAAATCTATCACCTCTAGCTGTCTTTTCAGCTCTACTTTTCTGCCCCGAAAATGATCTAGGTGTAGCCTTGCCAGCTCCTGCACCTTTCGATGCGGCCTCACTATTGTCGGATTTACTAATTAGCGATAAAAGTTCATTTGTTTCTGATGAATTTAACTCTCTCCAGTTTCCAAGCGCAAGTTTATCGAGCTTTATATTCATCATACGTACTCGGCGAAGCTTTACAACATTGTAACCTAAGAATTCGCACATTCTGCGAATCTGTCTATTAAGCCCCTGTGTAAGTATTATACGAAAAGATTTATCTCCCTCTTTAATAACTTTACATTTTTTTGTTACTGTTCCTAGTATCGGAATACCAGAGGACATCCTTTTTATGAAGGTATCATCGATACTCCTATCTACTGTTACTTCATATTCTTTGTCGTGATCGTTACCAGCGCGAAGAATCTTATTTACAATATCTCCATTATTTGTAAGCATAATTAGACCCTCAGAGTCTTTGTCTAATCTTCCGATGTTAAATATTCTAGTGGGATAGTTTACAAAGTCTACAATATTTGTAGGATCAGAAGTATCAGTAGTACAAGTTACACCTGTAGGTTTATTTAGAATTATGTAAACATCCTCTTCCCTTGGCTCCAGTGTGTTACCATTTACCATAACTACAGATTTTGAACTTATGACAGCTCCCACCTTCGCTACCTTGCCATCAACCTTAACATTACCACTTTCTATGAATTTATCAGCTTGACGTCTTGAGCAGTAGCCAGAGTCACAGATGTATTTATTTAGTCTAATATCCATTATTTACACTTTTCTTGGTGCAAAGGTAGATATAATTTCTTTATGAACCTTTTTATTGTATTTTTGCGATATGAGATCAAAGTTAAATAATCCATGGTTTTGGGTGCCCTCACTGTATTTTGTACAAGGCCTACCGTATATTGCAGTTAATATTTTATCTGTGATAATGTTCAAGAATCTTGGAATGTCTAATACAGATCTTGCCTATTATACAGGCTTATTATATCTACCTTGGGTTGTCAAACCATTTTGGGCTCCTTTTGTTGATATAATAAGGACGAAAAGATGGTGGACAGTCGCAATGCAGTTATTTATCGGACTGTGTTTCTGCGCCTTGGCGCTCTTATTGCCTTTTCAGGCTACTACCAAGTGCTTACTGGCAGTATTTTGGATCTTAGGCTTGGCATCCGCAACTCACGATATTGCCGCAGACGGCTTTTATATGAAAGCCTTAAACGAATCTAAGCAGTCAATGTTTGTCGGGATAAGGAGTACGTTTTATCGCTGTGCAATGGTCTTCGGACAGGGTGTCTTAGTAATGATAGCGGGGGTTTTGGAGACAACTCTAGGCGATGTACCTAAGGCATGGGGTATAACCTTTGCCATATTATCAACGTTCTTTCTGCTTGTAAGTTTCTATCATATTCTTGTTCTACCTAGGCCTCAAGTTGATAGGAGCATTAATCAAGAGGATTTAGACGTTTTTACGCTCTTTAAATCGTTTATAAATGCTTTTACCTCTTTTTTTAAGATAAAAGGAATAGGAGTAGCTATATTATTTATCCTATTTTATCGCTTACCTGAGGCTCAGTTAACAAAGATGATTAATCCTTTTCTATTAGATGCTAGAGAGTTAGGTGGATTAGGAATGACGACTCTACAAGCAGGCTTTGTTTATGGTACTATAGGTGTAATAGCTTTATTATTAGGTGGTATATTAGGTGGAGTGCTGGTCTCTTATGGAGGTTTGAAAAAATGGCTGTGGCCGATGGCCTTGAGTTTGACTCTTCCTTGTGCAGTATATTGTTACTTAAGTATGGCTCAGCCTGATCCAGCGTTAAGTTTAAATATGGTAATTATTAACGTCTGTGTCTTTTTTGAATCATTCGGATATGGTTTTGGTTTTGTAGCCTTTATGTTATATATGATGTACATTAGTAGGGGCTTACATCAAACATCCCACTACGCAATATGTACTGGATTTATGGCTATGGGGATGATGTTCCCTGGTATGGCAGCTGGGTGGATACAAGAAAAGCTCGGCTATGTTAACTTCTTTTGGTGGATAATGTTATGTTGTGTAGTAACTTTAGTGGTTACTGCTTTTATAAAAATAGATTCAAGTTATGGTAAAAAGTAAATATGTATTAGCCTTGGTATATATAGGCTTATTTTTAGTCCCTTCTATCTTATTTGCTCAGAAGCAAAAGGTCCAAACTGGAATAGATGTCTTGGAGACTACGAATTTTTCACAGTTAAAGGGAAAAAAAATAGGCTTATTAACAAATCCTACTGGTGTTAATAGTAAGCTTCGTTCAACAATCGATATCTTACACGAGAGTGATCAGATAGAGTTATTAGCACTCTTTGGCCCAGAACATGGAGTTAGAGGAGAGATGTATGCAGGTGATAAGGTAGACGGTGGAGTCGATCCAGTGACTGGCCTACCAATTTATTCTTTGTATGGTTCTATAAAACAGCCTGTAGCCGAAATGTTAAGTAATCTTGATGCGATAGTCTATGATATTCAGGATATAGGATGTCGCTCTTATACCTATATAAGTACTATGGGACGAACTATGGCAGTCGCAGCTGAGCATGATTTAGAGTTTATAGTTTTAGACAGACCTAATCCCTTAGGTGGTAAGAAGGTTGAGGGCTCTTTAGTTGAAGATGGGTATTATTCCTTTGTAAGTCAATTCAGAATACCTTATATATATGGTCTGACTTGTGGGGAGTTAGCGATTCTGATAAATGAAGAGGGTATGCTACGTGATTCCTTGAAATGTAAACTAGATGTAGTCGCTATGAAGGGGTGGAAAAGAAATATGTTATATGAGGATACTGGCCTACCTTGGGTAATGACTTCTCCGCATATTCCAACTGTTGAATCAGCTTATGCTTATCCTATAACTGGTATAATGGGAGAGTTGGGGCATTTCTCCATAGGAGTTGGCTATACTTTGCCCTTCCAAACACTAGGAATGGTTGGAGTCTCGGCAGAGGACTTTTCTCGTGCTATGAATAATCTGGAGCTGGAAGGCGTCACGTTTAGACCTATTTACTATAAGCCGTTTTACGGCAATAGCAAAGGACTTCTAGTCGGAGGAGTACAAGTGTATTTCACAGATTTTCACAAAGCTAGATTAACAGATATTCAATTTCTGGCTGTTGAGGTGATGAATGATCTTTATCCTGAGTTAGTAAAGAGCGAACCATTGAATCCGGATAGATTTGAAATGTTTGACAAAGTCACAGGTTCAAACTATTTCCGCGAAAACTTTTTCAAGGAGTATGATTTTGATGCGATAAGAGAGAGATGGATGAGGGACGAGGCAACTTTCAGGAAATTTTCATCAAGATATTACCTATATAAATAAGGCTTGACTAACTAATGGCAGAATGAAATCTATACATTCTGTATATAAGGAAGGGAGTGACTAAATTATTACTTTAGTCACCCCCTTCTTTATATATTATAAGTGTTCGCGTTATTTAGTCTCGATAATTTTCCATCTTAGTCTCCATCTTCCTGCTTCTTGAGGATTTTGCGCTGGAGTGAATTCATCAGAAATGATCGTGAATTTACCTATTTCGGAAGTATTGTCAACGTGTGCACCTATGCAAGCGCATACATCATAATCTCCTATTTTTACTATTCTAAGTGTTTCTGAGGCATTTTCTGGAAGTTTACTTAGATCTACATATTGAGCAGCTTGCTCTTTTTGCATAAATTCAATCGTGACATCACAATGAGAATTAATTATCTCGTTCACCTTCTCCTCAATAGAAGTAATCTGTTCCTGAGATGGAGCAGAATTTAATAGGTAGTCGCATTTGCTCTTTTTTCTCTCTACGTGAGCATTATTAGAGCGAGGACATCCAAAGAATCGAACCATAGTTTGATTTAGGATGTGCTCAGCTGTATGTGCTGGGCGGTATTCCTGCTTATTGTGTGCATTTAGCTCCATTAATTGTCTTTTCTTGATTAATATTTGTTGCTAATTTATGCTTGGGCGTATATCCTGATGATATTTAGGATAACATCTTTAGCTTTTTCCATACTTTCAAGTGGTAAAAATTCGTGTTTCCCGTGAAAATTATGTCCTCCAGCAAAAATATTAGGGCAAGGAAGGTTCATATATGATAGTCTCGAGCCATCAGTACCACCTCTGATAGGCTTTACTTTAGCTGTAATACCTGCCTCTTCCATAGCTTTGATCGCTATTTCTACTATATGATAGTGAGGTTCTACTTCCTTTCTCATATTATAGTATTGGTCTTTCATCTCAAGGTTGAAAGTCGCTGCTGGATATTTCGTTTGCATAAACTCTACGCATTTTGTCATTAGAGCCTTCTTTTCCTCAAACTTCTCCATATCGTGATCGCGAATAATATACTGAACTTCTGTATTTTCAACACTACCTTTGAAAGATATATTTAAGAAGAAGCCTTCATAATCCTGTGTATATTCTGGTCTTTGGTTAATCGGAAGTAGCTCATTTAATTCAGAAGCTAATAGAATAGAGTTAATCATTTTGTCTTTAGCGTAGCCAGGGTGTACATTCCTACCAGTGATAGATATTTTTGCGCCTGCTGCATTGAAGTTTTCATATTCTAGCTCTCCGATCTCTCCTCCATCCATAGTGTATGCATATTTAGCTCCGAAGCGAGCAACATCAAAATGGTCTACTCCTCTTCCTATTTCTTCATCAGGTGTAAAACCAATCTTAATTTCTCCATGCTTAAATTCTGGATGCTCCATAATATATTCTGCAGCGCACATTATTTCTGCAATACCTGCTTTATCATCTGCACCTAGTAATGTCGTACCATCTGTTGTTATAAGAGTTTGTCCTTGGTATTGCGCAAGCTCTGGAAAATCTACAACTTTTGAAAAAATATTCTGTTCTGCATTAAGGCAAATATCCTTTCCGTCATAATTTTCTATAATTTGCGGCTTAACATCGGCTCCAGAAGCGTCTGGTGCAGTATCTACGTGGGCTATAAAACCAATAGCCGGCACATCTTTATTATCTATATTAGAAGGTATAGTTGCCATGACATAGCCATATTCATCCACTGATGCGTTGTCTATTCCCATCTCTTTGAGCTCTTTAACGAGCATTTCTAGTAAAATAAACTGCTTTCTAGTGCTTGGTTGACTAAGAGATTCTGGGTCAGCTTGTGTATCAACTGATACATATCTTAAGAATTTATCTAATATTTTTTCCATATATATAGTAGTATTTTTTTGTTGTATAAGCTACAAAGATATAAAAATCGCCTGCCGATAAGCCCCTTTTTACCTCAAAAATGCAAAAAAATGATTTTTTTTTGATTTTTTTTGCAGAAATATTTGCAAGTTTAAAAATAATCCCTACCTTTGCATCCCGTTTGAGAAAAACGGCACAGTTCATTGACTTATTGAGAGAGATAACGAGGTAAAAAATTAATTTACGATAGTCTGTAATTTTAGAAAAATTTTTATAATTAGGGACTACAATTTCAAAATAAATAAGAGCATAATCTGCAAAGATTAAACCGAATTTACGAAGAAAATATAGAATAAACATCTATGTTATGAGAAGTTACAAAGGGCGAACGGAGGATGCCTAGGCTTCTGACGGCGAAGAAGGACGCGGTAAGCTGCGAAAATTAGCGGGGATTTGCAAACAGGATTTGATCCGCTAGTATCCGAATGGGGAAACCCACATGATTGAAGATCATGTACTCTATAAGAGAGCCAACGCAGGGAACTGAAACATCTAAGTACCTGCAGGAAAAGAAAGAAATATCGATTTCCCGAGTAGTGGCGAGCGAAACGGAAATAGCCCAAACCAATATTGTTTCGGCAAGATTGGGGTTGTAGGGGTTATCTTACGAATCAGCAAAACAAGTGGAATTAACTGGAAAGTTAAACGGCACAGGGTGATAGTCCCGTACACGTAAAAGTTGTTGATTTTGATAACTACCTGAGTAAGGCGGGACACGAGGAATCCTGTCTGAATCTACGGGGCCCATCCCGTAAGGCTAAATACGATCAGAAGACCGATAGTGAACCAGTACTGTGAAGGAAAGGTGAAAAGAACCGCGAATAGCGGAGTGCAATAGACCCTGAAACCGTTCGTCTACAAGCGGTCGGAGCTTCATTAAGGAGCGACGGCGTGCCTTTTGCATAATGAGCCTACGAGTTGTTTCATATTAGCAAGGTTAAGTACTTCAGGTACGTAAGCCGTAGCGAAAGCGAGTCTGACAAGGGCGTATAGTTAGTATGAACAGACGCGAAACCTAGTGATCTACCCTTGGCCAGGTTGAAGATGCCGTAACAGGCATTGGAGGACCGAACCAGTTGACGTTGAAAAGTCTTTGGATGAGCTGAGGGTAGGGGTGAAAGGCTAATCAAACTAGGAGATAGCTCGTACTCCCCGAAATGTTTTTAGGAACAGCCTCATAATAGTTTACTGGAGGTAGAGCGACTGATAAGATGCGAGGGCTTCACCGCCTATCAATTCTTGACAAACTCCGAATGCCAGTAAATGTTTTATGGGAGTGAGTCACTGGGTGCTAATGTCCGGTGGCGAGAGGGAAAGAGCCCAGACCAACAGCTAAGGCCCCCAAATGTATGTTAAGTTGAAATAACGATGTGGTGACGCATAGACAGCTAGGATGTTAGCTTGGAAGCAGCTATTCATTTAAAGAGTGCGTAACAGCTCACTAGTCGAGCGACACTGCGTGGAGGATAAACGGGCATCAAACATACTGCCGAAGCTATGGACTTAAATATAAGTGGTAGGGGAGCATTCTAGTCAGCGCCGAAGGAAGATCGTGAGATTTTCTGGAGCGTCTAGAAAAGAAAATGTAGGCATAAGTAACGATAATGCGGGCGAGAAACCCGCACACCGAAAACCCAAGGTTTCCTGAGCAACGCTAATCGGCTCAGGGTAAGTCGGGACCTAAGGCGCATCCGAAAGGAGAAGTCGATGGACAAATGGTTAATATTCCATTACCTGTATATAGAGTTAAGGAGAGACGGAGTAGTGACACGCACGCCAACAGACGGAATTGTTGGTTGAATATCTTAGGTATATCAATTTGTTAAGAGCTATTGATGCTGACGATAGACAGTACTGAGCGCATTCGTGCAATCAGATAGTTGCGGTAATCAGACTTCCAAGAAAATCTTCGGCGCATATTTATATACAGCCAGTACCGTAAACCGACACAGGTGGGTGAGGAGAGAATCCTAAGGTGCTCGAGTGAATCATGGCTAAGGAATTCGGCAAAATAACCCCGTAACTTCGGGAGAAGGGGTCCCTACGTGAGTAGGGCGCAGAGAAATGGCCCAGGCGACTGTTTATCAAAAACACATGGCTATGCAAAATCGCAAGATGACGAATATGGCCTGACACCTGCCCGGTGCTGGAAGGTTAAGAGGGGGCGTTAGGGTAACCGAAGCGCTGAATTGAAGCCCCAGTAAACGGCGGCCGTAACTATAACGGTCCTAAGGTAGC
>CAYJFD010000023.1:0-34335 GCA_964369605.1 uncultured Muribaculaceae bacterium
TTTGTTATGTTAGGCATTCCCTGAACTGCTCCACGTCTAAGAATTCTTGCTTCTGGAAGTTCCAAAGAAAGAAGAGTCTCATTCTGAGTAAATGCCATTATACCTACTTCTTCTACACTATTTGGAGAGACAAAAGAGGTAGCTGTATTAATTGGCAGATAACTAATCAGCACTGTCTTATCTAAATTATAGATCACACCATCTTCTATTTCAAAGACGCTAGTATTTATTACCAAATCCTCAGGTTTTAAACTCGTACATTTATAAAATGGGTTTTGAGACAAAAAGTCCAACTTAGGAGCATTTAGTGAAATTAGAGAAGGACTATTAAAGACTAGGGTGCCTAGGTTACGAAGTTCTGGAGCAAGGACCTTAAATTTAGGTATATCGTCATACCACGATGGAATAAACTGCGCATACATACTTGTCAAGTGAGGGATAACCAAGGAAATAGTAGCATCTGGTCTCTTGGCGTAAACATCTTGTATAGCTGCTAAGATTCCTCTAAAATCATCCCGTTGTAGATTTTCATCGGCAGCATTATTAATAACCCAAGTATCTTCAGTAGGATAGCTACTTTCTGAATAATCCGCTAATTTCCATTCTTTTACAGCTGTCACTCCTATAGTAGCCCTTAACTCTCTTAGCTTAGCTGTTATAACTACCGAACCATTTGATTCTGCAGTAATAACACCATTATTTACTGAAATTATACTAGGATCACTACTTTCCCATTCTAGCCCTTCAAGCGATGCTGAATAAGGTGTTGCCTCTATCTCTAAGGTTTTTGATGTCCCTGTACCTATTTCAAAATCATCTGCAGGCACAAAAGCTATAGCTGTTGCTTCAGGTGCGACTACTGTAACATTCACAGAGGCACTAAATTCACCGACAGAGGCTCTGATAGCAGTACTTCCCGGCTTACGACCTACCACTGAACCACTCTGATTTACTTCAGCTATTAACGAATCATCACTTGACCAAACAACTACACCAGCGTCTGCAGGCTCTACTGTTGCTGTTAGTTTTTTAGCAGAATTAACATCTAGTTCGAAGTCCTCTGATGGTGTAATAGTTATTCCAAGCACTTCTACAGTAACTGTAACATCACAAGTCGCACGATATCCTCCATCTACTGTAGTAGCTGTTATCCTTGCAGAACCTTCTTTCATAGCTGTTAACTTTCCAGTCTCATCTACTTCTACTATCAGATCGTCTTCAGATGTCCATATTATACCGTCCTCTGTAGCATCTGTTGGATCTAGTGTCGCGATTAATTTCTCACTTTCACCCCTAAACATATCCAGTTTTTCTTTATTTAAAGTGATTCCCATTACTGCTGTTGTTACATTTACTTCACAGCTTGCTGTCTTTCCACCATCCTCTGTTGTAACTGTTATAGTTGCTGTTCCATCACCTATAGCCTCCACACGACCATTCTTATCTACGATAGCCACCTTTTCATTACTACTTTCCCAGCTTATGTTTTGATTTGTTGCATCTCCTGGATTTATAGTTGCTTTAAGATTTTGTGCATCACCTTTATTTAAGTCTAGAGTCTCGATATTTAGACTTACACTCTTTACCGAAACGGTAGCTGCTACTACTGAAACAAAGCAACTAGCCTCGTGAGAACCATCATTAGATGTTACAGTTATGGTTGAATATTGTCCATCACCTGCTCCTTCTGCTAGAGAAACATTTCCTTCGCTATCGACCTTAATTACATTTGAGTACTGACTCTTCCACGTAACTTTTTTATCCGAAGCATCACCTGGATGAAATATAACTGTTAGTTTCTGCGACTCTGTACTACCTTCTACAAAGGATAATGAAGTAGGATTTACCTCTATCCAGTCTAGAGCAATAGGAGCCTTTGATACTACTACTTGACATTCTGCAGTTTTTGCTCCATCTGTGGTAGTTACTGTAATAGTAGCACTTCCTTCCTCTAACGCTTTTACATTTCCATCTTCGTCTACACTTGCTATTTTAGGTGAGCTAGATTTCCATTCAACACTTCTATCTGAGGCATTTTCTGGCAGAACTGTCTCTTTTAGGGTTTCACTTTCTCCGATGATTAGTGCAAGGCTAAGCTTATTTAGACTTACCTCTGAAACAGGAATAGTCTTAGCTTTAACCATTACTTTTATAGTCGCTGTCTTTCCGTTATGCGACTCTGCAGTGATAGTAGTCTCTCCCACCTCAAGTGCAGTGATTAGACCATTTACTACCATCGCTACATCTGAATTACTTGAAGTCCAATCAAGTTTCTTATCATCTGCATCTTTTGGTAATACTGTAGCTTCTAGTTTGAAGGTTCCTTCTTCTTCTAGTTCAATAGTTCCTGTCTCTGCAAAAGTTACACTTGACACCGCGATAGGATCTGGTTCCTTTTCACAGGATAAAAATAATGTAAGTCCCAACATCGTTAGGATCATCAACATCACGCTTAATTTTCTTACTGCTTTCATACTTTATATTATTTAATAATTTTCTTCTGCTACTACTATCTCTTTAAATATAGTGACTATCGTAGCATTAACTAATTTCTCACACCTATTCTATTTATACCCGTAAAATTAGCTACACCAACTGGCCCTACCAAAAAATCTGAGTAAGGATTTCCTTACCACTCACTACTTTACCCCCTTCCCCCTTTCCCCTTTAACCCTTAACCCTGTACCCTTCACCCTGTACCCTGTACCCTTAACCCTTTCCCCCCTAACCCTTTCCCCCCTTCTTTCAAAGCATTTCGCATATCTGAGACGATATCATTAAGTCAAAAGAGCTTATGTTTAAAAATAGTTTTCTATCTTTGTATACTTGAATTAACACATATTAATATCTAATCATGAGAAATATAAGAGCACTTTTAACTTTTTTTAGCATATCACTAGTTCTAGCCTCTTGTACTACTCGCAAGGTTATAGTAGAAAATGTAGAGCAAAAAAACAGCGACGCTACACTCATTGTTATGGCCTATCCCCAAGAAGTCGTTCGTACCACCGAAGCTTTTTATTCTAAGCTACTTCCTATTGTTGGTATCGGAAAGCAAGGATTTATCAAAGCTGGGCACGCATGTATGATAATAATAAAAAATGGTAGTGATACATTTGAATACTACGATTTCGGACGTTATATCTCATCTGAAGGATATGCTCGTGCACGCGGAGCAAACACTGACCCCGAAACAACTGTAGATGTAAAAGCTATATGGGAAGATGGAGAAATATCTAATTTACCAGAACTCCTTACTTGGCTGTATGAACACCCAGAAAAAACACGAGGATATGGAGACTTATATGCCTCAGTTTGTACGAGTGTGAACTATGAAAGTGTAAAAAAATACATTGATTTAATTCAAGGTGAAGGGATGATTGAATATGGCCCATTTGCTAAAAACGGAACAAACTGCTCACGTTTTGTGACTGACGCTATGACTAATGGAATCACAGATAAGAAGATCCAAAAAAGGGTTAAGAAGACCTATAATATAACACCCTCAGTCTTAGCCAATGTTGGAGCTGCTAACTCCTACGACTACTACTGGGTAGCGACTAAAGATTCAGTTTACACCTCAACTAAAAGAATAAATAAGGTTCAACGTGAAATACTCATTGACTGGGGAAAAGGATATGAGCACGTAGTCGACACCTATGAAGGCTCACTACTTCCAACAAAGAATAAAGGTGCAGCAAGCTGGCAATGGTTAGGAGGTATCGGATACGGGGTTTGGTATGATATCGAAAACACTGATCAGGAGAATGTTTACAGAGTATCTCAATTTTCAGCACAGGGAATACAAATGTGGAGTGAATTATTTAAAAGTGAGCAAAATATTGATTTGAGCAAGACCTACACCTTTGATTATCCATCGCATTTTGAAATAATAAGCATTTATTCTCAAGGTACTAAACACAAACTTTTAAGAGTTCTTTAAATCTTCAAGAGCTTAACAAGTCTCGCAAATTTATGACCTAGTCGAGCATATTTACGACCTTTGCGATATAGTAATCTGAGACAAAATAATACTGAGGCTTTAATCTTAAATTAGGCTTATCATAAATAAAAGCCTCATCTGTCAACAAGCTATCAAGGACGGATTCAGACAAAATCCCCTCAACATTAACACCCTTTGCTGTCCTTAAACCCAACATAATCTTCTCGTCAATATAATTTTCTTTGCTTAGCACCTCTTGCTGATCGCAAGCCTCTGGCCTTGCCAAATAATCTTTAAGATTAGAAGGATTCCATGCTCTGGCCCCATAAGGGGCAATATCACTTCTATAAGAATGAGCAGAAGCTCCTAGACCAATATAATCTTCGTGAGTCCAGTACGAAGAGTTATGCTTTGAGTGAAGCCCTTTTTTTGCAAAATTCGATATCTCATAATGCTCATAGCCGGCATCGCGAAGAGACTGAGCAACAAACTCGTACTGCTCCCTACAGATATCCTGATCTAAGTCCTGATAGTTCATCCTATCCAGTTCTGTCCCTTCTTCCAATGTGAGCTGATAACACGAGATGTGCTCTGGCGATAATGCAATTAATTTACGGATATCTCTCTTCAAGTAAGACATCCCGTGACCAGAATCATATCCAAAAATTATATCTAGAGATATATTCTCAAATCCGGCTGCTCTTAATGATTCAAACGCATTATAAATCTGTTTTGATTCATAACGACGCCCCATCCATTTTAAGCTACGATCATCGAAACTCTGTACTCCCATACTTATTCTATTAAAACCTATAGAGCGCAAACCCTTAGCATATTCTGGAGTTATATCATCTGGATTTACCTCTATAGTGATTTCTTCTGGGCTGAAATCTACTTCTTTATAAAAATTAAATCTAAGAGAATCTAGTATTCTAGATAAATCCTCAATAGATAATAGAGAAGGAGTTCCCCCACCGAAATAAATCGTATTTGGGGGAACTCCTTTAAAGCATACTCTCTTCTCCTCGATCTCGCGAATAAGAGCATCTACATAGACTGACCTGTGGAACGATATATCTAATCGCTCTGAGTAGAAATCACAATAAACACAAAATGATCGACACAATGGTATATGTATGTAAACTCCTGCCACAAAGCGCTCTCTTCTTACTATTTAAGAAGAATTTCTCCAGTTGCAAGCATACCATCTGTAGTATATGCCTCAACTGTATATATTCCTTTTACAAATTCAGGAGCTGCAAAGTAGATAGTAATCTCTATCTCTTCACCTTGATAGTCAAGTTCCCTAACAGCAGAATATATTAATTGCTCTGATGCTAAAGTAAAGGTCTGGTTTAAATCATCTGTTATAAGAATACCGTCTGGGTCTAAAACTCTTAAATAAATATCTCTTGGGCCTAGTTCGGCGATACTATTTTCTATTATAGTAATAGTAGATACTAGCTTTACAGCACGGCTACTACGTGTAGTCTCTTTATCGGACTTATTTATAGCTAAGACCTCAATATTTCTACTCTTAAGTACAGAACCTATCTCTACTTGCTGCGCATACTGATCTGCTTCTCTACTAACCTTCTCAAGTCTCTCTTGAGTTCTTTGAGCTTCCTCACGTGCTCTAAGCGCATCTGCCTTTAACTCTGCGTTTAGAGTATTTAAAGAATCGATCTGAGCGATATACGACTTCATAATATTTCTTAAAGTCTTCATTTCGTTCTGATACTTTACTATCTGAGTCCTATTCTTAGCTTCAGTAGTCTTCATTCTCTCTATTAGCTGATCCACCTTTTCTCTTTCCTTTGTTATCTGAAGATTCAGGCTATCATTATCTGTTGACAAATCTGAGTAGTCTTGCTTTAACTCCTCCATATCCCTAGTAATCATGGCTTTTTCGATAGTCAACTGCTCTATCATTTCTGCTCTATCCATAGTAACATATACTAAGAATCCTGCTAATCCAAGTACTATGACTAGCGCAATAATAAATCCTACCTTGAAAGGATTTGATGTCTTTTCGTAAATTTCTTCCGACATATTTTATTCTATTTAATACACAAAAATAGATAAATTACTTATATATTTGCAAAATAAATAACAAAATCAAAACATAGTTTATGAAATACTTAATTCGCTCAGTAAAGACTTTTTTCTCTTTTGCATTATATTTAGTGGTATTGACCGCTTTAATGCTAACATTCTCAGACAATGGATTAACGCTACAAGAAGCATATCTAGACCCAGAAGTTGGCCTATTCAGAGATAACAATCTAATCAAGATGCTAGCTTTCCTTATACTAGTAGCTTCTGTTTATCCGATGTTCTCTTTTGTTAAAAAAGACACATTTGTAAGTGGAGGATATGCAGAGAATGCTGCAGAAATTCACCAGGTTTTTGAGAAACAAGGTTATATAAAAGTATCTGAAGACAATGAAAAGGTATATTATCGTAAAAGCAGTGGGCTTGTAAGACTTATGCGTTACTTTGAAGACGAGGTTAGCATAACAAAGCTAGAATCTCCGCTAGTAATAGACGGCATGCGTAAAGATGTATACAGACTAGCAAGTAGTATATCATATATTTGCAGAGAAAAAGAAGAATAAAAAATAAATATTATGAAGATTGTTAAACGTTTCCAAGACAGCTTTTCTGCAAACCTTGCAAAAGGGATACTAGAGAGTGCAGGAATACAAGCGTCAGTCCTTAATGATAATCTAGGAATTATCACAGGAGTAGCAAACAGTGATTTACTAACTATTAATCTAGTAGTCGATGATCTTTACTACGATGAAGCCGTTTCCATTCTAGAAAATTCAGAATACGCTTCTTCTAGTGCCGAATAAAAATCTTCCCCAAAACGATGTATTAGGGGCTCCTTCAAAAATTGAAAAACAAGGAGCCCCTCTTTTTTCCCTTTAATAAAAGCATCCTTGCAAATCTCCCAACGATGTAAATTCAGAGCTAATTGACCATTTGATAATGTAGAAACACGTATAGGGTAAAGCCAACACGAGATAGGCTTTTTAAAATTTGTCTTACCAGCTAAATAAGCCCTTTCGATAGCACAGAAACAATTCTCCTGATCATCAAACAAGGTATAAACACAGTCATCACACCCGTGCAAGATAGGGGTAACCAAATCTCCATCTTCATCTATCGTAGAGTAACCATCCTTTGCCACTACTGCTCTCTTTTGATCATCCATCAAATCTGAAAAATACTTATAATTCGACTCTATCGCCTCGACTTCTACTTCTTCTAAAGGAGCTCCACTATCCCCTATTACGCAACATACCCCCTTGCACTTTTGATAATCACAAGCGAAATATTCAGAAAAAATTTCAGACGACACTAAAATATCATCTATTTGGAATATGGTCATAGCTGTTCTTTGCATTTTTTATCTTTTTACTTTCTTAATTTTTATATGTTTGGATAGTTGAATACTTAGCACCCTCAGATAGGTAAGTCCTTAGAGTCATATTAAAATCATCTAAAGTTATACTCTCTAATTCTTTTTCATAATTTGTAAAATAGTCCTTCCCATATACAAATCTAATCCTAAGCATCTCTCTCCAAAACTCTCTTGAGGTCGCTTCTTTAACATCATACTGTCGGGCAACTATTTTTTTTACCAGCTCAAACTCGTGCTGAGTTATACCTTCCTGAGCTAAGCGGTCCCAGTAAAGATGCTGATTTTCAATCAGCTGAGGATCGTAGTCCCTCATTTGCCATGTTATCGACAAACTAAGTCCATCATAAGGATAGGCATACACTACATCTTTAATATCTATCTCCACACCTAAGTCTTTCATCACTTCTCGAGTATACACATTAATATACTGATTTAAGAGTTCTACTTTCAAGTAATTCTCTAAATTAAAGGCCAGCTCACCGTCAATCTGATAATTATAACTTGTCGATGGCTCCTCCATCTCAACATAAACTACTTCTGATTGTTTTGCATCTTCCTTAGCCTTATTTATATTTCCCGCACGAGGACTCCTATCCTTTGCTTCTGGGACTGAAGCTAGATAAACTTCTACTAATTCCTTGATGTCATCTTTGGCCATAGAGCCCATTATTAATATGCTAAAATTCGAAGGATTTATAGAATAACGCTCAAGAACCTGCATAAAGAATTCAACCTGTCTCTGTGAACTGCTTCCCCTTATACTTAGATGAGAGTCATACTCGCAAAATTCTAGTTCTACACCTCTTGACTTCATCTCTGTCTTGAGAGCATTTGGAATATCGTAATATAAGTCTTCAGTAAAAGGGTCATCTGATAAAGCCTCGAACACTATCCTTCCGTCATAAGTCTCCATCTGCTTATAGATAACCTTCATTCCATTCTTCGCTACCCAGAATATAGTATTAGTACTAGAATTTTTAAACTCTACTATATTCTCATCTTTATCCTTTTCACTGTCTACTGCTTGCTTGCCTAGTCTAGAAGGCTGCTCTCTGAACATATTCTCTTCAAATAGCTCAAATCTTGATAAGTCTGAGTACTGAGATTCCACTATCCACTGTTTCACATCTTGTTCTGTGAAATTTATTAAAGAATCAGGGGCATAGGAGTATGAAGTAACAGTACTAGCACCTGTTTTCAAGTGCGCCCTTGTGAAGGTGTTTACATCATAAATAGAAATTTTCTCTTTTGCCTTTAATAGATAATTCTGTCTCTGCGAAAGCGATGCTTGATTATAACCATCTAAATAATGCGACACGCATCTATCTGCAAAAACGAAGTTCGGAACTTGTGCACTATCTGTCGAATACTCTACTGCCTCAACTATATAATTTTCAGCTATATGGTCCCCTTCTTCAATACTGAATCCAAAACGGCGAATCTTCTCTATCTCATCTATTGCAAAACGATAAACTTCTCTAGCGTCTATGGTTTGACAAAGGATTTCTATATTCAATGCATCCATTTGAGAAACACCTAGGTATCTCCCGAAGCTTACACTCACATCGTCCAGATATAAGCCCACTTGCCTAGCTTGAAGAATTATTCTATTCTCTATCAGCTCTGTCATCGTAAAGTTTAGAAAATCCATTACATAAGGAACTGCACTTAATCTATATTTCTCAGGTAGAATATCTGTCGTATAGTAAAAGTCGATCTTTACCTCCTTACTATCTACGTCCTCATATTTATTTACAAGAATATCCTCTGGTTCGCTTAGATAAATATTATGCACCGTGTCCATCTCCCCCTTTGGAATAGTCAGAAATAAGGTTTCAATCTTTGCTAGAACATCATCTACATCTACATCTCCTACAACTATTATAGCTTGATTTTCAGGAATATATAATCGATCGTAATAATCTTCAATATCAGTAATAGAAGCTAATGACAAATAATCATCGTAACTTGATATATGCAGCTGAGGATATCCCATAGGAACTAGGAGGTGCTCGTGTGAATTAAGCCACTCTCTATTTTCCAGATCCATCTCTTTTAAGTGAGAGTTTGCTAGGTACTGCTTTATGTTATTTAGATTTTCTCCTTCAAACTCTACCCTATCAGCCCAATTGTATAGAAGCATTAGTGTAGAATCTACCACATTCTTCGATGTTAGAGGTATGTCACTTATTCTATAGGTAGTACTCTCTAGTCCTACATCCACTTTTAGATTTACAGACAAATCTAGACCTAGAGCATAAAGATATTCTCTGGGAGTAATCTCGTTGAAATTATATGTGCTTTCAAGGGCCAGCTGTGATATTAGTTCTGAATAACCCTTATTTCGATATCCATCTGATAATATTCCTGTCTTTTGAACCAAGTAAAAATCTGCCGATGCATCCAAGGAATTATTATGAATTATGTAATAAGTCAGACCATTCGACAAAGTTCCCCTCAAAATATTTGCATCATCTTCCAAGGTACTTGCATCCTGAGCAAATAGCGTACCCAGGCTCCCCAGTAGCCAGAAAAGCACATAAATTACTATAAAATAAATTCTTCCCATCTTTTTCATTTCAATTTGATGTGACAAAAATATGCAAAAAAACAGAACTATTTTAGTTATAAATTTAAAATAATTCATATTTTTGCCGTTCACTAATAAAAACATATAAGATATTACAATGAAGCGTATTCTATTATCCCTTGTTTTAGCTGCATTATTAAGCAACTTTGGTTTTGCTCAAGATCTAGCTGGCGTAACACAACTTTACAACGACGCAGCAGCTGCTCTAAATGACGGCGACAAAAACACTGCTATTGAATTATTTAAGGAAGCTCTAACTCAGGCTGAACAAGTAGGACCTGATGCTGAAGAGATTATCGTAGACTGTCAAAGCATTTTAAGTTCACTATATTTAGCAAATGCTAAGGAATTAACAGCTGCGAAAGACTACACTAATGCTATTCCAGCATTAGAACTTACAGCTAAACAAGCTGAAATATATGGTCAATTTGAAGTCGCTGAAGAAGCTCTTGATCTATCAGGCAAAGTCTATATGATGCTAGGAAATGCGAATTTAACTAAAAAGGAATATACTCAGGCTATCGAGAACTACTCTAAATCTATAGAGTTTAATCCTAATAATGGTATGACCTACCTTAGACTAGGAATGGCTTACTCACGTATTGAAGATGAAGCTAATACTTTAGCAGCGATGCTTAAGGCTAGCGAACTTGGACAAAAGAAAAACGCCGATAAAGAATTAGCGAGATTCTATTTATTACTTGCTAACAGTAACCTAAAAGCTAAGAAGTATACTTTAGCTAACGAATATGCTACTAAATCACTAGCTTATGGTGATAATGCTCAGGCTCATAATATTTGCGGTAAAGCTCTTTTCTCAGAAAACAAATATAGCGCTGCAATATCATCTCTTGAGGCCTACCTTGCAGCAGAACCTAATGCTAAAGATTCTAAGCAAACTATCTATCAGTTAGCTGTTTCTTACGAAGCACTAAATAATAAGGCTAAGGCTTGTGGATATTACAAGCAGATTATGAATGACCCTGCATTAGGTCAATACGCAACTCATAAAGTTAAGCAAGAATTAAAATGCAACTAGAGCTCCTAGCTCCAGCAAGAAATAAAGACATCGGCATCGCAGCAATAGATTGTGGTGCCGATGCTGTATATATTGCAGGCCCTGCTTTTGGAGCAAGGGAGGCTGCGGCAAACTCCTTTGAAGACATAAAGGAACTTTGTGATTATGCGCATCGCTTTGGCGTTCGTATATATATGGTATTAAATACTATATTGTATGACAACGAATTAGACCAAGCTAAAACCTATATCCACTCCGCTTATGAGGCTGGATGCGACGCAGTTATAATTCAGGATCTAGGTATTCTTAAGATGGAGCTTCCTCCTATTGAGCTATATGCTTCTACCCAGACTAATATTCGCAGCCTCAAACAAGCACAGTTTCTTGAAGGGCTTGGATTTACGAAATTAATTCTTGCTCGAGAACTTTCCCTTGAACAAATAAAGGAGATAGCAGACGGGGTAAACTGCGAAATAGAAACCTTTATTCACGGAGCACTATGTGTATCTTACAGCGGACAATGCTACTTGAGCGAATATCTATGTAATCGCTCTGCAAATAGAGGTGCTTGTATTCAGGCTTGTAGATCTAATTATGACCTAATTGATAATGATGGTAAGATACTTCTTAAAGATGAGCCTATACTATCACTTAAGGATATGAATCTAAGTTCTCACCTTGAAGACCTAATTAACGCTGGTGTCAGTTCATTTAAGATAGAAGGGCGACTCAAAGGGGAAGACTATGTAAAAAATACGACTCTTCACTATCGTAGACTCCTTGATGAGATTATCAGTTGTAGAAGTGACCTCAGTCGTAGATCTTATGGAAATATTACTAAAGGTTTTAAACCAAAAATAGAGGCTACTTTTAATAGGGGCTATACTGATTATTTTATAGCTTCTGACTCAAAAAAACTACATTCTCCTTATTCTGGAAAATCACTAGGCGAATATATTGGGAGGGTAAGTAAGATTCATAAAAATGATCGGGAGCAGTGTATTTATAGCATCAATTTCAATAAACCTGATATCGAACTAGCGAATGGAGATGGTCTTTGTATCATTTGCGACACAGAACTTATTGGCTGCCGAATAGACGTATTAAAGGACAAAAATACGGTACTGTCTAAGCCCATCCCTCGACTAAGTAATTCTTCTAAGGTTTATCGAAACTCTAATATAGCTTTTAGTCGAGAACTAAATAACCAGCCTATCCGTTTAATCCCGGCATTACTAGATATACGTATTGATGCTAACGCAATACATATTGAAGCCCACGGAGCGAATGGAGCGAGGAGCGAATTTCATTCAAATGAGAGCTTCTCTGCCGCACAAAATATTGAGCTAGCTCTTGGCAATTTCAAACGCCAACTTTCGAAGTCTGCTCTTGAATATGAATTCTCTGTGAGAGAGTTCAATGTGAGTGAGCAAGACAACTTTGTACCTTTTGTTCCTCTTTCAACTCTAAATAACATAAGAAGGGACCTTGCTCAGGGACTAAGGAATAACAGCATTGCAGGTTTGAACGACTCTAAGGCAGGCTCTAAGCTCTATGATCCGAAGCTAGGAAGTGATATTGCGCTAGCTCTACCTGGCCAGGTAAATAAACTGAACTGCTCTAATGCCCTTTCAAGGAAACTTTATGCTGACATAGGACTTAATCCTGAACCAGCGTTTGAATTGGAGCAAACTGAAAATATGGAGCTTATGCGCACAAAATATTGCATTTTAAAGGAGCTTGATTCTTGTTTGGTTAAATCAAAAAACAAGTCCTCATTTTCTCAACCCTTATTTCTGGCAAACAATAATAAGCGTTTTCTTCTTAGTTTCGACTGTAAAAACTGTGAAATGGTAGTGAGAGAAGCATAGTTTTTCTTATCTTTGTGTATGAATTTTTCGGATTTTAAAGGTGACCAGCAACTTTGTTCTAAGTTAGTATCGATGGTGGACGAATCTCGTGTCAGCCATGCGATGCTATTTGTAGAAAAGGACGGGCAGGGTGCTCTTGCTCTTGCTCTTGCGATGATTGAATATATGTCTAAGAGTCCGAAAGTTTCAAGATTGGTTCATCCTGATGTTCATTTTTCTTTTCCAGTTAATACTAATTCTAAGACTTCTAGTTCTATTAAGCCTATTTCTGACCACTTTCTCAAGCAGTGGAATGAACTTGTTTTGGAGAATCCATATTTCCTAGAGGACGATCTAAGTCAGAAACTTGGTATAGAAAATAAGGTAGGAATTATTAATACTGAAGAGGCTAAGTCTATTTTTAGGAAAATGAATTTTCATTCCTACGAAGGTGGCAATAAATATATGATTATTTACTTGCCTGAGAAAATGAATGTAGAGGCTTCAAATAGATTACTAAAGTTAGTTGAAGAGCCTTTTGACGACACATATTTTTTTCTGATTACACACGCTGAGCAGAAGATTATCTCTACTATCCGCTCTCGTTGCCTAAGGATTCATTTAATGCCTCTTGAGGCTGATAATCTTGCTCCAATACTAATGAAGGAGTTCTCTCTAAATTCCGAGGAAGCCCTTTCTTACGCACGTGGTAGTGGTGGAAATTATGGAGCAGCTCTAAGGCTTGTCCAGCAACAGAGCGAACAGTCTCCCTACTGTAGTTTATTTGCAAATATTCTAAAATCCTGCATAACGAAAGATTTACTCTCTCTAATTAAATTAAACGAGGATTTATCTTCGTTAGGAAGAGAGGGTCAGAAGAATTTTTGTTTATATGCTATGGGGCTTATTCGAAAGATGTATATGACCCGTATCGGAGCCGAAAATATAGCGTATCTCACTGGAAATGAAAGGGAAATACTTACGCCACTTATTCCTAAAATATCTCCCGTTTTTTTTGAAAGAGCGTTTCTTAATTTCGACAAAACCAGAAAGGATATTGAAGGGAATGTCAATGCTAAAATCGCCTTCCAAAATCTTTTGAATATTCTGCATATTAATAGTTAGGACTGAAAGTTTTGACTATCTTTGTAGATTATAACTAAAACACATAGAAAATGATTCGTATATTTTTATCAATTATAGGGCTAGCTGTGTCTGTAATGGCATCTGCGAATAGCCCTCAGTGGATGAGGTACAACAATATTTCACCTAACGGAAAACTAATAACCTTCTCTTATAAAGGAGATATTTATGTTGTGGATAGCGACGGTGGTAACGCTAAACAAATCACTACTTTAGATTCTTATGAATACATGCCTGTTTGGTCACCAGATAGTAAAAGTATCGCTTTTGCGAGTGATAGAGATGGGGGATTTGATGTATACATATCTTCAGTTGAGGGTGGAGTTTCTAAAAAATTAACTAGTCATTCTAACCCTGAGAGACCTTTAGGATTCTCTCAAGATGGAAAAGAGGTTTATTATTCTGCTCGCATTCAAAAGCCTGCAGCTAGTGTACAGTTCCCTTCAGGATGGATTACTGAGTTATATAAGGTTTCTGTCGATGGCGGTAGACCTAAGCAAGTTGTTGCTACTCCTGTTATGAACCTTGACTTTATTGGTACTGACGGGTCTTATATCTATGAGAATAGAACGGGAAGTGAGAACGAATGGAGAAAGCACCACACATCAAGTGTTGCTAGAGACCTGTATTACTATGATATTGCCAGCGGCACTCACACTAAATTAACTGACAATATTGGAGAGGATCGAAACCCTAGAATCGCTCCTGACTCTCAGGTTATTTTCTTAAGCGAAAGAGATGGTGATTCATTTAACATCTACAAGGGAGATAAGAACAATCTTGGAGCAGCGAAGAGGCTAACCTCTTTCAAGAAACACCCTATCCGCTTCCTCTCAGTTTCTGACAATGGTATTATTTGCTTTGGTTACCAAGGTGAAATTTACACTATGTTAGAAGGTCAGAAGGCTAAGAAGGTTAATATTCAAGTAACAAATGATAGTCCTATAGATCAGATAGCTTCTAGACGATTTAGTTCGGTTAATAACTTCGCTATGACTCCTGATGGAAAGCAAATCGTCTATACTACTAGAGGTGAGGTTTTCGCTACTACTGACAGCTACTCTACAACCAAGCAGATTAGTAAAACTCCTGAGGCTGAATATGGAGTAAGTATTTCTCCTGATGGTAAGACTGTTGTATATTCATCAGACAGAAATGGAAAGTGGGAATTATTTACTGCAAAACTTAGCAGGGAGGAAGATATTTATTTTGCTAATGCTACACTAATAGAGGAGGAACTTTTATTTAAGAATGCCTCAAATGAAAGAACTGCACCTCAGTTTTCTCCTGATGGTAAGGAGATCGCATTTATCGAGGATGGTCAAAAACTAATGGTTTACAATATAGAGTCTAAGAAAGTTCGTGAGATAACTGATGGCTCTAAACAGTATCATAATAACTACCAAGGACTATATTACCAATGGTCTCCTGATAGTAAGTGGTTTGTGATGGATATTATTTCAAATAGAAGAGAACCCTATGCTGATATCGCTATAGTTTCTGCCTCTGGTGACGGGAAATACCATAATATCACAAACTCTGCGTATATAGATGTAAATCCTCGCTGGGCTTTAGATGGAAATGCGATAGTATACGTATCTAACCGCTTAGGTATGCGTTCTCATGCATCATGGGGAAGTCAAGACGATGTGTTTATCGCTTTTCTAAATCAAAAGGCTTATGACGATTTCTATATGAGTAAGGAGGAGAAGGAATTAGAGAAGGAAAGAAAGAAGCTAAAGGAAGAGGCTGAAAAAGCAGCTAAAGCAAAAGAAGAGAAAAAGGACAAAAAAGATAAGAAAGATGACAAGAAAGCGGAAGATAAGGATAAAAAAGAAGATCTTATCGATATCGAACTTGACAAATTAGAGGATAGAATCGTTAGATTAACCCCTATGTCTAGTAGTCTAACTGACGCTATGCTATCTAAAGACGGAAAGAAATTATACTTTATCGCTCGCTTTGAAGGTTCTTTTGACCTTTGGGAGACTAATATAGAAGACCGTTCATCCAAGATACTTCGTAAGGGTATCGGCTATGGAGGAATGGATATGACTAAAGATGGCAAGACTCTTTTCGTTGTAGGTGGAGGCATAAAGAAAGTATCTCTTCCTGGAGGATCAGTAAGTAATGTTGCTGTGAATGCAGAAATGATGCTAAATCATACAGCAGAGAGAGAATATATGTTCGAACACGTGGTAAGACAACAGCTAAAGAAATTCTATAAGACTGACTATCACGGAATCGATTTAGAAAAGCTTAAAGAAGACTACCTTCCTATGCTTGATGGTATTAACAATAACTACGATTTTGCTGATTTCCTAAGTGAATATCTTGGAGAGCTGAATGTTTCTCATACTGGCTCTGGCTATAGAAAGGCGTCTTCCAATAATTTCTCTACTGGAAATATGGGACTATTGTTCGACCTAAACTACGAAGCAGATGGACTAAAAGTAGACTATGTAGTAGAGGGCGGTCCTTTTGACAAGGCTGCATCAAAGATGGCTAAAGGAAGTATTATCACAAAAATAGACGGGATAGAAATTAAAGCTGACCAGGACTTCTTCCCTCTTCTAAATGGAAAAGTAGGAGATAAAGTACTTGTCTCATTTACTACTCCTGACTCTAAGGAAGAAACAGAAGAGGTAATCAAGCTTACTAGTTATGGCTATATCGATCAGCTTCTTTATGAAAGGTGGATAGAGACTAGAGCAGAAGAGACTCTTAGGTTATCGGATGGAAGACTAGGCTATGTTCATATCAGAAGTATGGATGATAATAGTTACAGAAATGTATATTCAGAGATTTTAGGAAGATATAATCACTGTGAGGGTATCATAATTGATACAAGATATAATGGAGGTGGTCGTCTTCACGAAGATATCGAGATATTATTTAGTGGTGAAAAATACTTAGAGCAAGTAGTTAGAGGAACTGTTTCCTGCGAGATGCCTTCTCGTAGATACAACAAGCCTTCTATTATGATTACTTGCGAGGCGAACTATTCAAATGCACACGGTACACCTTGGGTTTACAAACATAAGGGGATGGGTAGCATAGTAGGTATGCCAGTGCCAGGAACTATGACAAGCGTAAATTGGGAGACACTACAGGATCCTAGTATATATTTTGGAATACCTGTTATAGGTTATCGAACTGCTGAAGGTGAGTATCTAGAAAATAGTCAACTTGAGCCTGATTTTAAAGTGGAGAATACTGCAGAAAAAGTAGTAAAAGGAACAGATGAGCAATTAGAAAAAGCTGTGGAAGAACTTCTAAAGCAAATCGACAAGGAGAAAAAATAGATAGAATTTAATGAAAGAAAGAGAATATATTAATGATTGTACCCGTGGATGCTCTACTGAAAGAGTATCCACAGGTGAATTATTATGCGAGTACCAACAATCGTGCTGCAAAAGGGGAACCTTTTCGTGGCTTAAGGGAGCCGTTTATAATGATAAAAATAACTATTATGAGGTTCGCTTTAAAAATACAAGAAAAGCTTTTTTTAAAAATGCTTCAGGCCAGTTGTTATCTATTGGAGACATCGTAGTAGTCGAAGCTACCTCAGGGCACGATGTGGGCATTATCACACTAGATGGTGCGATGTGCTCTAAACAGATTCAAAAACTAGGAATCAAAGCTGAAACTTACGAATTTAGGAAGATTTATCGAAAGGCCAAACCTCTTGATATAGAAAGATGGCAAGAGGCTATCGCCTTAGAGCATAATACAATGATACGCTCTAGGCAGATCTCTCAAGAGCTAGGTCTAGATATGAAGATCGGAGATATTGAATATCAAGGAGATGGAACAAAAGCTATTTTCTACTACATAGCAGATAAAAGGGTTGACTTTAGACAGCTTATCAAAGTCTTTGCTGAGAAGTTTGCTATCAGGATAGAAATGAAGCAAATCGGTGTTAGACAAGAAGCTGGCCTTATAGGAGGCCTTGGTATTTGTGGAAGGGCACTGTGCTGTTCTAACCACATATCTACGTTCCACTCGATAACTACAGCTTCAGCTAGATGCCAGGAATTATCACTTAACCCTCAAAAACTAGCAGGACAGTGTGGAAAGTTAAAGTGCTGTATTAACTATGAGGCTCCTGTCTACATAGACGCACAATCCAAGTTTCCTCACTTTAATGGCCCGCTTGAACTTAAGGACGGCCAGGCATATTTGATTAAGAAAGACATCCTTAGAGGACTATTATACTTCTCTTATGACCAATATAGCATGTCGAATATGATCGCTTTGACTCCTTCGAAAGTTAAGGAGATTCTTAAGATGAACCGTCAGAATCAGAAACCTGACACCATTCTTAAGAACGAACCTAAGGTCGAGCAAAAGCAGGACTTTATATCGTCGGTTGGAGATGATAATATCGATAGGTTTAGCAAGAAGAATAAGCCAAATAAAAATAAGAAGCGCAGAAACGACAACAGTAAAAATAAAAGCGACAATAATAAGAATAGAAACGACAATAATAAGAACAGAAATGAGCGGGAAAAACAAAATAGGTAAGTTTAGAGAAAATGAAACATTTGAACGTCTGATCCAACCTACTACTGCTGAGGTCTTAAATATTGATCACCCGATAAAGGGTAAGTGGGGAGAGCGTATTTTTAAAAACTCTAATCCTATCGTCCTTGAATTAGGCTGCGGAAAGGGCGAGTATACTATTGCGTTAGCGCAGAAATACCCTAACATGAACTTTATAGGAGTAGACATCAAAGGAGCTAGGCTTTGGAAAGGCTCAAAATTTGCCCACGAAAATAATCTTCTAAATGTTGCCTTTCTTCGCACAAGGATAGAATTTATCACATCTCTTTTCTCTCAAGGAGAAGTAGCAGAAATATGGGTTACATTTGCAGACCCACAAGTGAATAAACCAAGAAAAAGACTTACTAGCAAGCTGTTTTTAGATCGCTACAAGCAGTTTTTAGCAAAGGATGGAATAATTCACCTCAAGACAGATAGTCAACTATTACATGAATCTACGCTTGAAGTGGTAGCCGAAAATGGTCACCTACTAATCGAAGCTAATAATGATATCTACAATAGTGGACGCGCAGGAGAAGATGATATCCTCTCAGTGAAGACTTTTTATGAGTCTCAATATTTAGCAAAAGGAATGCCTATTACCTACTTAAGGTTTAGGCTTAAAGATGAGGCTATATCCAGTAAATAAGATTTCGCTTGAGAATCATTTAGAAAAGCAAGAGCCTCTCTTGCTTTTTTTATGTGCCCTTCTAGAACATTATTCGCAAGGGAGAGACCCTTATTCGCAAGAACTAAAGATTTTATTGCTTCGCAATGTCTTTGATTTTGTTCGGTCTCAACATTTAAAGTGATTTCTCCTAATCTTGAGATTATCTCTTCCTTTATCGATGGATTGTTCTCCATCGCTAGGAGTAGGGGAAGAGTTATTTTCTTTTCAAGGATATCACTATCAGTATCTTTTTTTATTTGATCTGTATTATAATAATCGAGAATATCGTCTCGAATCTGAAATGAAAGCCCTAACTCAAGAGCATAACTTTCAAACGCTTTTACTGCATCTTCTTCGAACTCTGAGATTTGAGCAACACTTAGAATAGCTGCAACAAATAAAGACGCTGTTTTATACTTTATAATCGTATAGTACTCCTCCTTAGTCATGTTTAACTCCTGAGACTTCTGCATTTGCAGTATCTCTCCTTGGGCTAGATTACTTAATGCATCTGCATAATTCTCTATCACCCTTGTATCACTAACTCCTTTAAGTACTATCTTAATAGCCCTAGAGAGCCAATAGTCTCCTAGTAGGACTGAAACAGCCGGAGTATAGAGAGTCTGAATAGTAGCAGCCCCTCTTCTTACCAAACTGTTATCTACCACATCGTCGTGTAAAAGACTTGCAGTATGAATAATCTCTGCTGAAACGCAAGAAACTATGACAGGATAGGTCGCCCTATCCGTCATAGTTCGCGTTGTTAAGAGTGCTAGAATCGAGCGTATATGTTTACCGGAATGGCCTAGGACATAGCTATTAACCTTTGACATCAAACTATATTCTGATTCAAGGGAAGTAGCTAGAGTAGATTTAAACTCTGACCAGTCCTCCGCCAAAAAGGTCTTTACCTGCTCGAAATCCAACATAAATTACTAAGCCTAGAAGAATAAGGCTAATGTTACTTCTGCGTTTTGAGTACTAGTGTTTAATAACGTTCCCTCTATCTCTTTATAGTCAAATGAAGCTAGACCCCACTTATACTTGAAGGATAATTGAAGGTTGAAGAAATCAACACCGAAACCTAAACCTATTCCATATTGCCAAGGTAGTTCATTTTTAAAAGTCTTGCTTGGGTCGTCAGCTAAGTTGCCAAAGTTTGCTACAGTTAATCCCACATAAGGAGATGCTTGAACAAAAGGACGCACTGGGCCTAACTTAATACCCCACTGAATAGCGACTGGCACCTCGATTACACCCTGTGTAACTGATAATCTTGTTGCTGAACTTGGACTAGCTAGAGAAGTTGAGTGCTGAGCATAAAGAAGCTCAGGCTGTACTGATAAGCCTAAAGGAAGTCTTAAGTTCCAAACAATACCTAAATTAAATCCGGTTCTCTTCTCAGATAGATCCTCTACCTTGAATTCGCCAAGATCTGTATTAATAAAATTTACACCACCTTTAACCCCTACTCTGAATCTTTCCTGAGCACTTAATCCTTGGGAAAGAACTAAAGAAAGTAGCGTAAGGCTTATGAAATAATAAATTTTTTTCATGTTTTTTATTATAAATTATTCATTTTTTCGATAATAGCTGCTTTTGAAGTAGCTCCTACTATCTTATCAACTACTTCTCCACCCTTTAAGAATAGAATAGTAGGTATATTACGAATACCGAATTTCATAGAAACATCTGATGATTCGTCTACATTACATTTTGCCACTAAGTATTTTCCTTCAAATTCACTCGCTAACTCTTCAACGATAGGAGTTATCATTCTACAAGGACCACACCAAGGAGCCCAGAAGTCTAAAACTACAGGAATAGCAGAAGCTTCTACTAGTTCTGCAAAGTTTGTGTCATTAATTTCAATCATAATCTTATTTTTTTTATGTTTATAATTCTTATATAAAAAAGTAGGCCAAGGATAACTGGAAGCCTCTAAAATTTGTATCTATGTTTTCTGTCAGCTGCCCAAAACTCCAGGAATAATTTGCCTTTAGCTGAATTCTACCGACATCTATTCCTCCACCTATGCTTAGTCCGTATTCAAAGCGGTTAATCTCATTTAGTGCTAAACTTGACTGTCCACTATGTTTATGCACAGCATAACCTACATAAGGAGCTAACTCTAAAAAGGGGCGCATTAATATTAAGTCTATTCCATATTGAATAGCTATAGGAAGTTCTATAAAACCAAGGCCCATATCTAGATCTGAGGCTGCATCTGTATTAGCACCCTTTGTAATATACATCAATTCAGGCTGAAGAGATAAACCTTGCACTGGCAACATAATTTTTGCTGCTATTCCAGCATTAAAGCCTGTATGCTTACTTATCCCTAGAGGCACTTGCGTATTTGTGGGTTGACTTATTATAAATGTACTCAGTCCCCCCTTCACTGCTATATCCACAGAAGAGTAACTTAACCCTTGTCCCTTAAGCATTAAGGGAGCAAAAAAGAGTAAGATACTCACAAGTGCTATTAGTGTTTTTCTACGCATTTTTATACTTCTATAGTGCAAATATAATAAAAATTTTCTACTTCCCTAACAGAGACGCCAAACCTCCCTCGGCTGTCTCTTTGTATAAATTTGGAATATCGTGTCCTGTACGCTTCATAGCTTCTATCACTACATCAAAGTGTACTAAGTGAGTACCATCTGACATTATAGCATACTGTATCACGTCTTTTGCTCTTGCAGCAGCAAAGGCATTTCTCTCAATACAAGGCACTTGCACCAAGCCATTAATAGGATCGCACGTTAGCCCTAAGAAGTGCTCCATTCCCATAGAAGCAGCATATTCTATCTGAGTTGGAGAACCACCATATAGCTGTGCTCCTGCCGCAGCTGACATAGAGCAGGCTGTTCCGATCTCTCCTTGACACCCTACCTCTGCACCTGATATTGAAGCGTTACGCTTTACTATAGTACCTATAACTCCTGCTGTAGCTAGGGCATACAGAATTTTCTTATCTGAGAAACCTTTGGTTTGCTGATCAAGATAAAGAACTGCTGGCAATACACCACAAGAACCGCAAGTAGGAGCTGTAACGATAGTTCCTCCTGTTGCATTCTGCTCAGAAACTGCTAAGGCATAAGCAAAAGTAAGGGCTCTTCGCTGCATAGAACCTTGGTAGCTCTGCGCTCTGATATTGTACGAAGATGCTCTCCTTCTCAGATTTAGGCCTCCATTGATTACTCCCTCTATTTCTAATCCTTCTTTTATAGCATTTGTCATTACTCCCCATACTTCTCTAAGATAATCATATATATCGTTATCTTCATACTGCTCCACATACTCCCAGAATGTTGTTCCATTTTCACGGCACCAATCTAGAATATCTGCCATATTACTATGCGGATATGTTTCATTTGCTTCATTCTCTCTATTACCACTATCACTGATATCTCCTCCTCCAATACTGAAGGTAGTCCACTCGCCTAACTCCTGTCCATCTTTATGGTAGGCCTTAAACCTCATTCCGTTAGAGTGCTGAGGAAGAAAAACTTCTGGCAACCATTCTATTTCTACGATGGTTTCCTCCCTAATTTCCTTCAAGGCCTCTACTATGGCTGTATCAGTAAGGTGACCACGTCCTGTTGCTGCCAAACTACCATAAAGTGTCACTACAAAGCGCTCTGCATCAGGATATTTATCTCTGAAGATCTCGGCTGCTTTTTTAGGGCCCATAGTATGACTACTTGAAGGGCCCTTTCCTATCTTAAATATATTTTTTATACTTTCCATCTATACTGATTGTTCGATATTCCAAACAAAAGCTCGTACTCCCACCTCTGGGTTTCTGTTGTCCAGTTTCTTCACCGTTTGTAATAACTCCTCTACTTTATCATCCTCCACTACCGTCATTACTGCTGAATTCATCTCTGGCCAGGTATGAGTACCTCTACGCGGTTCACCGCCGTTTGTCCCACGTCCTTGTACGCTTTCAAACATAGTAAACCCTGAGATTTTCAATTCATCAAGCATAAATTCTACTCTTTCGGTATTTGCTTGATTAAATATGATCATTACTGATTTCATTTTTCTCTTATTTATTTATTACTTACTTGATTTGGGTTTAATTTCATAAACACAAATTCTTTTCTTCTCTTCTCCTCTTTTCTTCTATCTCCACTCCTTGATATAATAGCGTACATAATAGGCACTATTACTAAAGTTACAAAGGTAGAAACTAAAAGACCTCCTATCACCACAACACCCATCGGACGCCACATCTCTGCTCCCTCTCCAGTACTCATTGCCATAGGCAACATACCAAGAACAGTAGTAAATGCTGTCATTAATACTGGACGAAGACGTGATGCACCTGAGATAGTAATCGCCTCATCTAACTTGTGTCCTCTATCCCTCATTAAGTTAATATAGTCTACAAGAACGATACCATTCTTTACCACGATACCCACTAACATTATCACACCTAGGATACCAATTATATCTAACGATGTTCCTGTGATCCACAGTGCCAAGATAACTCCTGTAATCGCAAAAGGTACTGAGAACATAATAACGAAAGGCCTTGATAAGGACTCAAACTGCGATGCCATAACGACAAAGACTAAGAAGACAATTAGTGCAAGAAGCAATGACATGTCTGCGAATGATTCCTGTTGATCCTGGTATTGACCAGAAAAGCGGATTATCACTCCAGCTGGCAATTCAATACTGTCTGTAAGTTCCTCTATTTGAGCAGCCATCTCTCCTAATGAAATCTTGTAAGGAGTAACTTTAACCGACAGATATCGCTGTCTATTTTTTCTATCTATTGTTGGAGGAGTCCAATACTCTTCTACCGTAGCCACCTCACTTAGCTTTATCATCTTGCCAGTAGCTGTAGGAATAGTAAGGTTCGTAATATCTGTAAGACTGTTCCTGTCCTTCTCCTTTACTCGAACTAAGATATCATATTCATCCCCGTCCTCTTTTAAGAAACCTGAAGACATACCATATACTCGATTTCTAACATAAGACGATACTGTTGCTGAGTTTAATCCGTGCATAGCTAACTTCTCTTTGTCAACTACTACTTTTAACTCTGCTCTATCATCATCTCTAGTGATATCAATATCTCTTGCGCTTGGGATATTCTGCTCGATTAGAGCCTTCACTTCAGCAGCGACTATATTTGTCTGATCAAAGTCATAACCATAAATATCTACATCTACGGTATTTGCTCCTTGAGGACCAAAACCACTACTTACATTACACTGATAGTCGATTACTTCTGGGTATCTCTCTAAGTCTTGTCTTAATACCTCAGCTAGCTCAAAGACTGTTCTTTCTCTCTCCTCTTTTCTAGTGCAAGCAATAGTCATCTCGATAGTATTATTATTCGTCTGACTAAAGATAGAAGAGATACCTGCTTGATCGTCTGTTCCTGCAGAGGTACTAATGATACGGATCTCTGGTGCGATAGTCATAAAGGACTGCTCTATCTCCCTTGCAGTTTTTAGGGTTTCCTCAATACGCGTCCCCCTTTGTAGCTCTACCTTTACTGTTAATCTAGCATTATCTGTCTGCTGCATGAAGTCTGATCCGATCTGTCCAGTTAACATAGGAATTAACGATGAAACAAAGATTAGAACAGCTACGATTATAGTGGCTGCTTTGTTTTTTAGGCATATTGCCAGAAGTTTAGCATACTGCTTGTCTACCTTATCTAAGAATCCTACAACATATTTTTCGTACCAGCCTACCTTTTCTTTAACATCTTGGATTTGACCATTTTCATCTATTTTTACTTTCTTAGCCTTTAACAGCTTAGAACATAACATAGGTGTAAGTGTAATCGCGATTATAGTAGAAATCGTTATAACGATAGTTACAATCCAGCCTAATTCCTTAAATAGAATACCTTCCATACCTGAAAGCATCGTTAAAGGTACGAATACTGCCACTAACACAAGAGTTGTCGCTATAACTGAAACCCACACCTCATTTGTTGCATAAATCGCAGCCTCTCTTGGACTTGAGCCTCTTTCAATATGACGAGTAATATTTTCCAATACTACGATAGCATCATCCACTACCATACCCACTGCGATGGTTAAAGAAGATAGAGATATAATATTAAGCGAACTTCCTGTATACAATAGATATATAAAAGCAGATACAAGGGCTATAGGAATAGCTACCGCTATAATTACAGTCGCCCTCCACTTTCCTAAGAAAACAAATACAACAAGCACTACGAATAATAATGCCCAGAAAATAGACTGCTGTAGAGAATTCACAGCACCTTTAATGTCATCTGAAGAGTCATAAATAACTGTGGCTTCTATGTCTTGAGGCATCGTCTTAAGAACATCTTCCATTACGACTCTAATCTCATCACATATCTGTACAGTATTTGCGCCTGACTGCTTAGAAACCATAAGTCTCACACTCTCGCGGCCATTAGCCTTTTCATCAAGTGTAAGATCTTTAATAGTATCTCTAACTATCGCTATATCTCTTACAAAAATCTGACGTCCTTGCTGAGTTGTTGAAACAACTATATCCTCTATCTCTGAACTAGAAAGATATTCACTTCTCACCTGTAACTGGTACTGCTCCTTATCCATCTTCACTGTTCCTGAAGAAAGATTTAAGTTATTTGCTGAAACTGCTTGACCAACCATTTCTAGAGATAGGCCATAAGCATCTATCTTCTGTTGATCTATTTCAACATAAACTCTTCTCTCAGGAGCTCCAGAAAGAGAAATATTTCCTACTCCTGAAACCCTATTAAGTACAGGGATAATTTCATCATTTAGAATTTTCTCCAATCCTGGGTAACTACCCTCTGCTGTTATCGCATACTGAATAACTGGCATAGAGCTCGAACTAAATTTAAATATGAATGGCGTTCCTGCACCTTCTGGAAGTTCATCCTTAGTCATATCTAGGAAGGAACGAACATCATTAATGACCTCGTTCATATCAGTTTCCCAGTCTAACTCTAAAATAATTATTGATATGTTATCCTCAGTAGTAGAAGTTATTTCCTCTAGACCTTCAACTGAGTTAAGTGAATTCTCTAATAGCTCGGTAACATTTGTTTCTATCTCACTAGCATTCGCACCTGGATAGGTTGTCATCACAGTAATATACGGAGGATCTATCTCCGGGAACTGGTCAATAGGTAGCCTCTGGTATGAGAATATACCTATCACGAACAGTGCTACAAAAATTAGCGCTGTCGTAACTGGTTTATTTATCGCGGTTCTGTAAATACTCATAACTTACACTATTTAACTACATTAACTTTAGCGCCATCTACAAGTTTACCTTGTCCGACAACTACTATTTCCATTCCTTCCTTCAATTCTTCGCTCTTCACCTCTATTTTTTCGTCAAATCTATCTCCCAAAGATACGAAAATTCTTCTTGCTTTTCCGTTCTCATTAACAAAAATATATCTTTCATTAGAACCTATTAACTTCTGCACTATTTGGTAAGGCACTATTAATGAAGTCTCTGAATTCAACGGAAGCGTTGTATTCACATACATACCAGGTCTTAATAATTCTTCTGCATTAGGAATTCTTAATTTAACTTGGAAAGTATGACTAGTTGGATCAATAGTAGGATATACGATTTCTACCTCTGAAGTAAACACTTTGTCAGGATATATATCCGATACGATATTCACCTTCATACCCTGTTTCACATAAGGAAAGTTCTTCTCAGGGACATTAATGTAGGCCTTTAAGGTAGATATTTCATTTATCATTAGTATTGGTTGTCCTGTATAAAGTTCTCCATCCTCATAATTCTTCTGAGTAACCACCCCATCAAAAGTAGCTTTTACATAAGTATTTTCTTCTAAGAACTTTAGATTCTCCCCTGTCTGTTCAAAAGAAAGCATAGTTTGATCATATACCTGCTCAGATATAGCTCCATCCCTCTTAAGTGCCTCCACTCTTTCCATTTCTACCTTTAAATTAGAATACGCTAACTTAGTAGTTTGATATTGCATTTGATCCATACGCACAAGCATATCGCCAGCCTTAACTCTATCTCCTGGCTCTACAAATATCTTTTCAATAGTTCCATTAACAGAAGGAGAAACACTAAGTCTCTCGTACCCCTGTAGAGTAGTTGATAAATTAATACTTCTGGTTATCTCGCTAACCTTTAATATCTCAGTCTTTATTTGACTGATTTTCTCCTCTTGCTTTGTTTCCTTTTTTTCTACACAGCTTAACATCAACATCGATGCAGCTCCTAATAAAATGATTTGTCCGAATTTCATTTCTATTCTTTTTATTTATTTAATAATTTTTCTAATGCTATTTGTGCGTTTACAAACTCTAATAAAGACTGTACATAAGATGCCTGAGCACCGATAAGATTTGTACCTGAAGTAGTTACATCCATACTTGAAGAACGTCCGTATTCATATTTCTTACTTATATTATCAAATACTCTCTGCGACACTGCCACATTCTGTAACTGAGTTGAATATGTATCATAAGCCGATCTCATATCAAAGATTAACTGCTGATGCTGAACTACTAAAGAATTAGATGTCTCCTCAAGAGTGTTTACTTGTTTTTGATAGTCAAGTTTTGCCGACTTCAAGGCTGAGGTTCTCATACCCGAAGAAAAAATAGGAACAGACAAAGAAATACCTACCATATTTGGAGGAGTCATATTCATAGTTGGTTCATCACTAAAATAAGTCTTTCCTGTATACTGGTAAAAAACACTTAGCTGTGGACCAAAATCCCAAGCCTTCATACTTACTTGCTTCTTACTCAACTCTACATTCTTAGACAACAACTGATAATCAAAATTTCTCTCTAACTCAAAACCCTCTAAAGTTAACGCTATCGTCTCATCCACCTTAACCAAAGACTCTATACTATCACTAAGAACCAACTCTGCACTAGCATCTAGATTTAACAATATTCTCATAGAGTTATAAATCATCTCTACTGACCTTAAAGCACTATTTATCGAAGTCTGAACACTAGCTACCTGAACAAGTATCTGATCGGCATCTACCTGCTCTGCTACTCCGGCCTCCACTGAACTTAAAGAATAATTATATAAATCATTCATACTTAACAAGTTCTTCTCCAATAAAGCAACAGTTTGCTCTGACAATAATGCAGAATAATATAAAAGTTTCACATTACTAGAAATCTCTTGCTCTGATTTTGCTTGAGAAATATTGGCCATCTCGATGGCAATATCACTCAACTGAGTCGAAATAATTTGCGCACCACTCACTGCGGCAGCAGCAGTTACGCCAATCTGCGCAGAAGGAGGCATAGCAATACTACTCGTAATAGGCCCCGTAGAAAACTCCATCTCATAACCAAGCATATTAGAATAATCTAACTTCGCACTAACTTGAGGCAGCATAGAAGATATCGCTTGCCACTTTTGCATCTCTGCCTTTTGAATTTCTAAACCAGCATTTCGTAGAGTAATATTTCTCTCCACAGCTAGACTACACGCCTCTTCGATGCTTAGCTCGTAGATTGTTTTACTTTCTGTCTCTTGGGCACTAATGCTAGGCAAGAAACCCATTGAAAGTAGGATTAGGATTGTAATTTTTTTAAGTATCATATTTTATATATTATTATTTTCGTTCTTTTCTAAATATTCATCTACGATCTGTATCCCCTCTTGCGTAGCTATTCCGCGCAGAAATACGATATAAGCCTCTCTTATTCCCTCTCTTGAAGTATCGCCATCACCATAAGAGAATTCTTTTGCATTTATTATCTCGGCCACCTCCGTCATAAAGACAGCCATCATTCTCACCTTTATATTCTTTCTAAACAAACCTTGCTCTTGCCCTAACTTCAAGGTTCCAATCATATCTTCAACCATCTTCTCCCTCATCTCCAGCACTATTTCATTAAAGACACTCGGATAATAACGCTTTAGGTCCCTAAAAAATTCTGGATTCATTCTATTTTTCACTTGAAACTGCAAGAGGTGTAACTTTAACATAAACTCTAGAATATTACTAGACTCATTATATATCTCCTCCATTTGCTTTGCCCTTTTTTCTATCTGACGCCTTACACAGGCAGCCAGCAGAGCATTCTTATCTGGAAATATCGTATAGATTGTCCTCTTAGAAATACCATTTGCACTTACGACATCATCCATAGTAACTAATTTAGGCCCTCTCTTAAAGAACAGCTCACTTGCCGTTTCAACTATATTTTCTCTAATTGTCATATATTTTATAATTTTTGTCAAGTTGTCATAGTTTGGAAACTAAAAAAACAAAAATAGTTTTCATATTTTTCCTTGCAATTACTGTGCCGTATTTCACCTATTCGCAACATTCCCTTCAATATGTAAAAAAATCTCTATCTCATTTTCACATTCAAGCCCCACCTTAGCTAAAAAAGCAGCTATTTCTGATTCTTCAACTGCACTCCCGTCCAAATTTCAAATCAAAACACCCCAGCCGTTTGCAAAAAGCGCTCCTAGTAAGTAATTTTGCCAACCGATCAATCCCTACTTACTTTCTTAGATAAATTCAACATAAAATAAGTTAACTGCTAATTCTGTAAATTTATCCTTAATAAAGCCTATTATCTAAAATAATATCAGTAAATTTGTGCTGAGTTTTATCGAAATAAATTTAAAAATAAATTATATGTATAAAGATTTTCAAAGCTACCTAGCATCTGAATTACAGAACATTGAAGATGCTGGTCTTTTCAAGAAAGAAAGAATAATAACATCAGCTCAAAAGGCTGACATTAGAGTAAACACTGGTGCAGAAGTGCTAAACTTCTGTGCAAATAACTACTTAGGTCTATCAAATAGCCCTGAACTTATTAATGCAGCTAAGGACGCACTTGACAAATACGGTTATGGTATGTCCAGTGTACGTTTTATCTGTGGTACAGGTGAACTTCATATAAAATTAGAAGAGGCTATCTCTAAATTCTTTGGAACAGAGGACACTATACTTTATGCTGCTTGCTTCGACGCTAACGGTGGAGTATTTGAGCCACTTCTTGGAGAAGAGGATGCTATCATCTCTGACTCTCTTAACCATGCATCTATTATCGATGGCGTTAGACTATGTAAGGCTCAGCGTTATAGATATGCTAATGCTAATATGGAAGAATTAGAAAACTGTCTAAAGCTTGCTCAGGCTCAAAGACATCGTCTTATCGTAACTGACGGAGTTTTCTCTATGGACGGTAACGTTTGTCCACTAGATAAAATCTATGAACTGGCGAATAAATACGATGCTATGATAATGGTAGATGAGTCTCACTCAGCAGGTGTTGTAGGACATACTGGCCGTGGTACGACTGAAAGATTTGATCTTCGTGGTAAAGTGGAGATTATCACAGGTACATTAGGTAAGGCATTTGGAGGAGCTATTGGAGGTTTCACTACTGGTAAGAAAGAGATCATCTCTATGCTACGCCAAAGATCTCGTCCTTATCTATTCTCTAATTCTATACCTCCTCTTGTAGCAGCTGCAGGTATTAAGATGTTTGAGATGATAGATAGTACAAATGAACTTCAAGAAAGACTTCACGAGAACACTGCTTACTTCGTAGAAAAAATGGTTTCTGCAGGTTTTGATATAAAACCAACCGAGTCAGCTATTTGCGCAGTTATGCTTTACGATGCTAAATTATCACAAGACATGGCAAGTAAATTATTAGATGAGGGTATATATGTGACTGGATTCTACTACCCAGTTGTACCAAAAGAACAAGCACGTATTCGTGTTCAGGTTTCTGCAGGACATACTCGCGAACAACTAGACAAATGTATCGCAGCCTTCACTAAGGTAGGTAAAGAGTTAGGTTGTTTATCATAACCAATACATACAAAAATCACCCTCAAATAATAAAAATTTGAGGGTGATTTTCTTTATATATACACTTAACCTTTTGCTCTTCGTTTTATATACCTTGTGCACTGTGTCAGTCTATCGTAACCTAACATGATTCCTAAAATAAAATCTTGTTCTACGGTAAGTTGATTTAATGGTACATCTCCGAAAGAACGAACAACATCAACACATTCTTTTTTTCCAAAGAATATATTAATGTTGCCGTTTACTAACTCAGTTATCAAATACTCAATCCCCTTTCTTCTAAGACTCTCTTCAGCGGCCTCTCTATCACTAGCCTTCATTGTATGAAGGACAAGGTGACGTAGCCCCTTTTGATACTCATATATATGGTGAGAGTGTACTTGCATAACTTCTACTACTCACTAAAATTGGCCAGAAATCGCTTTTGCCCAAGAAGATATTCTTGCTGGGTTCTCGCTTGCTGAATCATCATCCAAAGGTAGACCTAAAAAGACTCCATCTACGACTGCTCTTGATGCAGAAAATGAATATCCTTCTGTTGGCACTTCTCCGACAAGAGATGCTCCTGCTTGCTGAACTGCTTCAGCTAAGACGCCGATACCATCTACGAAAGTATCTGAGTATCCGCCAGAGTCACCGCATCCAAATAATGCCACTTTCTTTCCTGAAAGATTCGACTTTCCTAGGATAGAGACAGCTCCTTCCCAGTCATCTTGAAGATCACCAAATCCCCAAGTTGAAGTTCCTAAAATTAAGTTATCTGCTGATTCATAATCCTCTTTTGAGGCATTAGCCACGTCAAGTAGGTTTATGTTATGTCCTTCTAAGGCAGTAGCTAAGTTCTTAGCCTCCTCTGCTGTATTGCCCGTTGTCGAGCCATAAATGATTGTTATATTTGCCATAATTATATGTTTTAATTGATTACAAAATTACAATTATAACAAGCTCTGAACAATCCCTAATATTTGGTAAAATAAACCTACTTCTCTGACTAATTTCTATTTCTCCTACCTACAAAGTAGTAAATTCTGCTTTTGATAGTCCAGTTGTTACTACTCCTGCTGAAAAACCAAAGACAACTGTAGTGTAATCAGTACCTGAGTATAGATCGGTCCAAAGTTCTGAATATGTTCCACTGAATAGGAACCAATTAATGTAGTTACCAGCTTCTTTTATCATGTGCTCGATAACTTCCTCATCCGACATACCTGCTATCGCTTCACTTTTAGTTAGACCATAGTAATACTGATCATTATTTGTTGTTTTAATATTAAATCGAGCTGTCGTATGCTGAACTTCTGTCATCGTAACAGTAATTATATTACTTGAAAGTGAGGCCTTACCAGTAGTTTCTTCGATGGTTTCTACCTCTGTAGTAATATCGCCTGCTGCTGATACACCAAATACAAATACTATATATTCAGTCTCTGGCGCAAGTGGAGAGTCTCCACCGCCAAAATAAACTACACTATTACCAGAATAAACATACTCTTGATCTGTTTCCCAGTCTATTCCGTAATCTGTGGCGATTTCTACTGCGTGTTTTGCAGCCTTATCTTTATCTCCTCCGTAATTTTCATTAAAGAGACCTACCGATGCGATAGCTGTATAATATCTTGTAGAAGATTTTGAAGGCTTTACATTTAAGTTAAAAGACATCCCTGTTACATCTGATGTACTTAAATCGAAAGTACAGTCATCAACTGGCTTGTACTCTCCTGTAGCAAATGATTCTTTCTCGATCTCAGTTGTTCTCATTGGATCTGCTGTCAAGCCCACTGCATAAGAATAGTACTCTGTATTTTCCTCTAATCCTGTAAAGGTGTAATCATCTGCTCCTTTTGATAATGCTAGTGCTAAGAATTCTTTGAAGTCCATATTTAATTCTATAGATGCATCAAGTAGCTCACTCATAATCAAACCATAAAAGTCAGCATCATCTACTAACAAATCATACTCGCTCTTTTTTATTATTCCAAAATAGTAAGTATCATCATTATTCTCTGGAGTGACCTCTACCTTACAAGTATTTCCAGACACTGTATTCTCTATGTCTAGATCCATACCTTCTGTAGTAGTAAATTCGTAAGTAAATAGTTCAGTAGTTATAGTTGCATCTTCATTTATACCGAAGGCGCAAACTACATATTCTCTTTCAGGTAAAAGATCATTAAACTCGAAGCTACTCTTTCCTTTCTTTAAAAGTGATACTAGGTGCTCTTCAAAGGTTTTGCCAAGTGCCTCCGCTTCTTCTCTTAGGTAAGCGATTTCCGCTGCTATGTAGCTATCATCATCTCCACCTATTAGCTCTTCATAATAGTCTTCTGTGAAAAGTGTCCAGTAAAAAGTCTCAGTTTCCACACTAGGAGTAACTGTAACAGTTGCTGAATTAGTTTCTATTTCATCTACTCCAATAGATAGAGTTAATTCTGTCTTTTTAATATCATCTTGTGGATCACAGGATGTCATCGCAAATGCGGATAAAAATAATAATGTAATAAATGCTATACGCTTCATAATAAATTTGTTGTTTGTGATTTCTATATTCGAGTTCACAAATATAGTGTTTTTATAAAGATATATATCCTAAACTAGAAATTAACCACTACTCCGACTCTTACAAAGCCTAACTCTCCCCCTCCAAATTCGTATTTAAAACATACGTCCTTTCCGACTGTAGCTCCTATTAGTGTGTAATGCATTGATTGCTTATATTTTTCTTCTCCTATATTCACATAGCGAACTCCAGTGCTTACTGCAGAATACAAGGTTACATATTTATTATTAAACCAATAAAATCTAACTGAAGGCATAATATTTATCAGATGCCTATGATAACCATCATAAGGCCCTACCTTATCTTGTTCGCCTGGAGACATATCGCTAATATCTTTTGGTGTAGAGGCTGCATAACTAAAATTCATTCCTACACTAACCCTCTTTCCTACCATATAATGATAATCAAGGGCAAATGAACCTGTTACATAAGCCTTTGCAAAGAAGAATGTATTAAATGGAATGATTCCATAATTTAAACTAATACTATTTTTAGGTCTAATATATGCTACCTGTGGCATTGAGTTCTTCTCCTCATTCACTGCGCCCTGCGCAAAGACCGCTCCAATACTCAAAAAGAGCAAAAGGAATACTGTAAGCTGTTTTTTCATAAAAAATTTCTTATTTTTTTAAGTTCCCAGTAGGACTTAAATCGTTTTTAATAGGAATAAATTAGGGGATTCAGATTCAGATTCAGATTCAGTACTCTCGGCCAAAAGAGGTTTTATCTTTTGACCTACACGGCTATGCCAGAAAGAAATTC
>CAYJFD010000024.1:0-30933 GCA_964369605.1 uncultured Muribaculaceae bacterium
TAGCCGCCGCCCTTTAGAGCTCGATCAATTTATTGGTCGAGCTTTTTTTTTGCCTCTCGGCGGCTACCGTCGTCGTCAGACGACCATTGCGTAGCAATGCAAGAGAGAATGATGTGACCCGTCGGAGTTTTTGCCGTCTGAGAGCATCTTTTGCCGACGGGTGGGGTGTTTTGAGCCGAAAAGTAGCGGTCCGTCGGAGTTTTCACTGTCTGAGAGCGTTTTTTGCCGACGGGCGAGGTGCTTAGATCTAAAATTTGGGGTGACCTATGTCGGAATACAGCTTATGCAAGATATTTGAGCAGAAAAGCTGCGAAAACACTACTCTTGCAACCTAAATGATGAGAGCATACCCAGTTATCTAAGGAGGATATGGCGTTAGCCCTAAGATTAATCTTCCGTGGTGGGTGGGAATGTGGTGCTGTATTAGGACGGTAGTGGTACTGAGGATGGATATGGAAGAAGGTGCTGGTTGTTGTTTTCTTTTGTTCAATTTCTCTTGAAATGGCTCGGCGGTAATATAGTGATTGAATATTTTTAGTAAAGCATTCGCAGCCAACTAAGGAAGATATGGCGTCAGCCCCAAGATTAATCTTCCGTGGTGGGTGGGAATGTGGTGATATGCGTAATGATGTGGCCCGTCGGAGTTTTTGCCCTCTGAGAGCATCTTTTGACGACGGGTGGGGTGTTTTGAGCCGAAAAGTGGTGGTCCGTCGGAGTTTTCACTGTCTGAGAGCGTTTTTTGCCGACGGGCGAGGTGCTTAGATCTAAAATTTGGGGTGACCTATATCAGAATACAGCTTATGCAAGATATTTGAACAGAAAAACTACGAAAACACTACTCTTGCATCCTAAATGATGAGAGCATTCGCAGCCAACAAAGGAGGATATGGCGCTAGCCCTAGGATTAAGCTTCCGTGGTGGGTGAAAATGCGGTGCTGTATTAGGACGGTAGTGGTACTGAGGATGGATATGGAAGAAGGTGCTGGTTGTTGTTTTCTTTTGTTCAATTTCTCTTGAAATGGCTCGGCAGTAGTATATTGATTGAATGTGCTGAGTAGGTGATGGTGGGCGAAAGTACTGAAGAGAGAATATTGATGATAGCATTTGTAGCCTCTGTAATGCGCTAGGATGAATTACAGAGTGTGTGGGTAAGTGATTTTATAGAATGGCCTTAAAGTCCATAGATGAGCTTAGAGGGGTTTAGTAAAGGAGGATTAAATGAGTATAGACAAAAAAACAGCAAGTGAAATTACTTGCTGTTAATCTATCCTTTAAGAAGTGTGTAAACTAAGGGCTAGTTATTCACTCTTTAGTTTTTTGTATTTGAAACGTTTTGGTTCTACATTTCCAAGGCGCATTTTCTTGTTCTCTTCATACTCTGTATACGAACCTTCAAAGAAGTAAACCTTTGAATCACCTTCGAAAGCTAAGATATGAGTAGCAATTCTATCAAGGAACCACCTGTCGTGAGAAATTACTACAGCGCAGCCAGCAAAGTTATCAAGACCTTCTTCAAGGGCTCTGATAGTATTTACGTCTACGTCATTAGTAGGCTCGTCTAGAAGAAGGACATTTGCCTCTTCTTTAAGAGTAAGAGCAAGGTGAAGGCGATTTCTTTCACCACCACTTAAAATACCACATTTTTTCTCTTGATCTGCTCCTGAAAAGTTAAAGCGAGACACATAAGCACGCGCATTTACCTCTTTGTTTCCAAGTCTAACGAATTCAGAGTCTTGAGCGATAGTCTGGTAAACTGTCCTGTCAGGATCTATCTCTCTGTGCTGCTGATCCACATAGGCAACTTTAACAGTTTCTCCGATTGTAAATTCGCCTGAAGTAGGAGAGTCAAGACCCATAATTAGTCGGAATAGGGTGGTTTTACCTACACCATTCGGTCCGATTACCCCAACGATACCTGCTGGAGGTAGTTTGAAGTTAAGACCTTCGTATAAGATTCTATCGCCAAAGGCTTTAGTGACATTCTCTGCATTTATTACATTTGTTCCAAGTCTAGGTCCATTAGGGATAAAGATCTCTAATTTCTCTTCTTTTTGCTTTCCATCTTCATTAAGCATCTTCTCATAAGCTCCAAGACGTGCTTTAGATTTGGCTTGCCTTGCTTTTGGAGCCATTCTAACCCACTCAAGCTCTCTTTCTAAAGTTTTACGACGCTTACTTTCTTGCTTCTCTTCATTAGCTAATCTCTTACTCTTTTGATCAAGCCAAGAAGAGTAATTTCCTTTCCAAGGAATTCCTTCTCCTCTATCAAGTTCAAGAATCCATCCAGCAACATTGTCAAGGAAGTATCTATCGTGTGTTACAGCTATAACTGTTCCCTTGTACTGTTGAAGGTGAGCTTCTAACCATTGAATACTTTCTGTGTCTAAGTGGTTTGTAGGCTCGTCAAGTAGTAGTACATCTGGTTCTTGAAGAAGAAGTCTACAAAGAGCTACTCTTCTTCGTTCTCCACCACTTAAATGCTTGACGATAGCATCAGGCTCTGGACACATAAGAGCATCCATAGCTCTTTCTAGTTTGGAATCAATATCCCATCCACCTAATTGGTCTATCTTATCTGTTAGTTCACCTTGGTGCTCGATAAGTTTATTCATCTCATCGTCGCTCATAGGTTCACAGAATTTAATATTTATCTCTTCATATTCTTTCAGAAGGTTTATTACTTCGCCAGCTCCTTGTTCTACTACTTCCTTTACTGTAAGGTTTTCATCTAACTCAGGTTCTTGCTCTAGATAACCAACTGTGTAGCCAGGTGCCCACACTACTTCTCCTTTATATGATTTCTCTAAACCTGCAATGATTTTCATCAGTGTCGATTTACCAGAACCATTCAGACCGATAATACCGATCTTTGCCCCGTAGAAAAATGAAAGATAAATATCCTTCAATATCACCTTATTGTTTTGTGGGAGTGTTTTACCCACACCGTTCATTGAAAAAATAATTTTCTCGTCTGCCATATTATTCTTGATTTTGGACGCAAAGATAGTAATTAATTATTATCATTGCGCCAGAAACTTCGATCTGCTAATTCTATAAAAGTTTTGCCATATTTGTTTAAAATAGCAGAGTTAAGTGTTCTTTTAGATGAGAATCCGCAAATATTAGCTATTCTTTCTAAATCAAGGAAGATTATTTCCTCATTTGAGTAGCGCTGTAAGTAAGAGCTCAAGTAGTTTAGCCTAAGATCCTGCACATAGGACTTAAAGGATAGGTGGCTAAAATTAATAGCTCTTGAAACATAGCTTCTGTTTGTTGCTACTTCTCTAGCGATGAAATCTAAATCAAGATCAGGTAGGAGGAATAATTCCTTTTCCTTAAGAGTTGAGTCTATTTTTTCAAATAAACTCTGCCATTTTTCCTTCTCGATCTTTTTCTGTTTATAATAATCTTTGTTGAGAAGTTTTACGAAATAGTTTAACATAGTTAAAGTGTTTTTATTACTGTTTGAGACTTAATGAGTTTTCTCCATACGCCAGGAGTATAACCCGTATTTAATTTGAATGCCGTATTAAACGATGCAATATTTCTGAATCCACACCTTGTGTAGATTTCATAGATTTCTAGTTCTGGCTCTGACTCACATAACTTCATAGCGTCCATAATTCGATAGTAGTTAACGAAGTCTCTGAAATTTTTCCCTAAGACATCGTTAAGGACCCTGGAAACATAAGTTTTGTTAGAAGAAACTAGTCTTGCAACATTATTTATATTAATGTCTGTTGCTAGATATAGTTTGTCCTTTTCAAATAAGACAGTTAGCTTGTGCGCAAGTTGATTCGATACAATATTTTCATCTACAAGACTAAGTGGCTGGAGCGAAATGGGAATGCCATTTTCAATTAGCATATTAGTATATTTAGTTTTTCCAAAGGCCAACCTTAGGGAAATAAGTAAATTTATAAATACAAGTGCCGCAGTAGTAAGCGACTTTATAGTCTCACTAGGAAAAGAGAGGGAAGAAATGCCAAGTATAGCTAGAGATACAAATAATAATCCAATGATAACGAGAAGCTCCAAGGTTTTAGATTTTTTCTGAAAAAGACTATCATGCCCATCTAGTTTGACTGTATATCTTAGAATATAAAAATATAATAGGGTGCTATATATATTAGTAAAGAGTAGAAAGTAGCTGGAGTTTTCTATAAACTTGTTGTCGAAATAGAGGAATAGAGCTATTAATAAAATGAGAACAGTTAGAATAAAGAAAGTCCAGTATTTCTTTTTAGAAATATTAATAATTTGCGTTTCGTTAATATATAGAAGTGCAGAAAGATTACTGACATAAAAAACACTAAGAGATAAAAATAGATAGTCAGGGGAAGTAATGCCCTTAGCTATGTAAATAACATAGCAGCTAAAAAAGTATAGGAAGATAAAAAAATAAACAAGTTTACTGAACTTAGAGGTACTAGATTTTTTTTTGAAAAGGATACCTAAACAAAAGAAAAAAATAAATTGAAGACTAAAAATCAGAGTTAATATCGCCATTTTTTATATTTATTATTGATTAGACTTACTGGTATATCAATACAAAAATAATTCAATATAATGCGATTCTAAGCAAAATTACGCTGAGAAGGTAAAGTTTTTCTGTTTATAAAAATAAATGTAATAATTTACATAAAAAATGGAAACATTTTTACGTTTTCAGAAAAAGAAAACCCATCCTTGAGAAAGAATGGGTTTAGAAAGGAAGGCCTCAGGACTTGCCTTCTTAGACTTTAGCGAAATGGAGTAATGTAGAAATTCTCGAACTCTCTATTTTTTTGCATATTGTTTAGGTGCACAGTATAGCAAACATTGGCTAGAAATAATTTATTAGAAACAGTATGCGACACTGATGTTGATGCCACTTGCGTGCCCTCCATCAATAAAAATTCTATCATAACCAAGAGATAAGCTTACTGCATTAATCTCGCAGCCAATCGATGTTGAAAAGTTACCTACTACGGCTGCCCCAAAATCTCCAAACTCACCTAATACTCCTAGATTAGTAGCTATAAATGGACTTACTTTGCTATCTAGAAATTTATATCGCGCGCGAACGTATACCGGTACTATACTATTAGAAGCTTCGTAGGCAGAGGAAGTTCCTAGTCCAATACCGTAGCCAAAAGAGAATTTCCGAGTAATATTAAATTGAAGATTATAATCGATAGTTAAAATACTTAAAGTATACCCGTAGAGCAAAGGAAAGCCTCGGTAGCTTGCATTTATGTAATTAGATATTTTTTTTGCAGGTTTATTGTCTGTCGTCGCATTTTCTGCATTAGGTAGGGCAGGATTAGGTTCACTAATGGCATTAAACACATCTTTTTCCCCGTTTTCATATTTAATCATAAAAACTTCGGATATAGATAAAGTGTACAAAGGACCATCAGGATTAGATGCCTTTTTGTACTTTAAGTCGCTAGTAGATATCTCTTTGACATAAGACGAAATTTCTTCGCCTGTTTTTAGGATAATAATATCTTGCGCTTTAATAGCGACTGCACTAATGAGCAGTCCAATGATAATTAGAAGTGTTTTTTTCATAGAAATAGGTGTTATAGTATTAATATATGTAGCAAATATAAGAAAAACTCATCTCTAAATCAAAAAAAGACAAAACTTAATAATTTTTATAACTGTTCGTTAATATACGCATGACAAAAGGCTAGTTATAACGTAAAAATGAAAATCCATACGTGTAGAAGAAAGGGGGTCGTGAAAAATGCGACAAAGCTAGACTACGACATTAATTATGATTAATGCAAGTGCAAGTGCACTTAGTGTTGGATTAAGTTTACCTAAATTTTATTAGTTTTGTATAAATATTAGAATATCATAAATATGGAAAGACATAGAATCAACTTTCTAGTACCTATTGTGGCGATATTAATAGCTTCTTGTAAAGTTGTAAGTGAGCATCATGTAGTAAATGTTGAACAGTATCATATAAATAGCGAGTCAGAATTAGATGTTGTGTTGGAAAAATTATCGAGAGACCCACTCAGTATTTCTTTAAATCAATTAGTGTGGGAATATCATTCAAAAACTCAGCAGTATGAACGTGGAATTGAATTTGCAAGCAAGGTATTTCATGCCTACCCTTTTAGTCAGAGTGAAAATTTACGCGAATTGTCAGCGTTCTATTTAATGAATATGTACTATTATTCAAATAAAACTGATTCAGTGAAAATATACGTTGAATACCTTTTAAATAGGCCCAACATAGGCCTTACGTCACAACAAGAGATGGCGATGTATAATATGGCAGCAATATACTATATAACATCAGACCTAGATTATGCGCATGCACTTGAACTTTTTCAAAAAAGTTATGAATTAGCTAAGAAATATGAAGATACTATAGGCATCAGATACGCTTGTAATAATATCTCGACTCTATATTTCTTAAGAAAGGATACTTCAGGCCTCAGGTTTGCGTTAGAGGCTCACTCTTTGGCGAGTAAAGACCCTAATGAGTATGCCGTTAGTGCCGTTACAGTATCTACGATGTATTTATTAAAAGGAAATTATGAAGAAGCTTATTTTTCAATAAATGAGTCGATAGAAGACATACACTTACTAACAAGGGAAAACGAGGCATTGGTCTTGAGTAATTATGCCGATATTTTGCTAGCACAAAGAAAATATCGGAAAGCTGCCGACATTAATAAAAATGCTCTGGAGATATGCAAGAATATGACTGAAGTTACATTTAATAATAATATAAGTATATGCATTCATATATATTTATCATTGGGAAAAGCACATTTAGGGTTAGGTGAGTATCTTGCCGCTATTTCAGATTTAAATAATGCCGAAAAACTGTCAGTAGACTACTTAAATAAAGAGTATTTGACAGAGATTTACGAAATGCTATCAGAAATAAATATTAAATTAAATAATGAGAGTGAGGCTCTAAAGTATTTTAAGTTACATAGAGAAGCGTATAGAGATGCTTACGATTTTCAAAAAGAATTAAAGTTTCGAAACTTATTTATGGAAAACGAGAGATTTAAGCACAAGGAAGAACTGTCACGAAAAGAGCTAGAATTAACAAGATCTAAATTAAGTAGTCAGTTCGCAATATTTGTAGTTATTCTTCTAGTGTTAATTTTAGGATTTATTTACTTTCTTTATAGACGAAGAAATAGTATGTATGCTGAACTTGTACGGAATTATGACGAACAGAGAAAAAAGTTAAATGAAAAAATTAGGTTAGAACGCGAGAAGAAAGACAGTAATCCGAGTGAGTTATTAGTGATATTCGAGAAACTAGAAGAATTAATGAAAAATGAAAAAGTATTTAGAGAGAAAAAAATCTCAAGAGATTCTTTATGCGAAATGCTAGGGACTAATACTACATATTTAACCAATGCTGTTAATAAATATTATAAAAAGTCAATAACAAGCTATATTAATACTTATAGGATAGACGATGTTATATGTGCTTTATCTGATATAAATAATACGGATTCTATTCAAACGATTTTTGAGAAAGCTGGATTTTCATCAAGAACGACTTCAATTCGTTCTTTTAAGCAGGAAGTCGGATGCATACCGACAATATATCGAGAAGAAATGAAGCGAAAGCAAGCCCGACGTTAAAATACTGAAGTAGTGTGAAATCCATGGTATAGTGCTGTTTCAGAATGAATATTATGCAAAGTGAAACACTGTAAATCATTCTTCTCTCTGAGAATAAATTTACATTTGCAGTACATTAACTAAAAATCAAATCAAAATGAAAAAAACACATTTAATTACACTAATTCTTATTTTAACTTCATTAGTCGCATGTCAGAATCAGATCGTACCTGAGGATATTGAAGTCGTGTGTATTCACTTAAACGAAACTGAAATCAGTTTAATCGAAGATGAAACATTTCAGCTTAGTGCCGAAATCTTGCCGGATAATGCAACAAATAAAAATGTTAAATGGTCAAGTGATAATGTAGCTATAGCTACCGTGGATGAAAATGGTTTGGTAAAGGCATTAAAAACAGGCACAGCAAATATTAAAGTACAAGCAGAGGATGGTGATGTCAATGCGACATGCACATTGACTGTAGAACCTTCTGTAATAGCAGTAGAAAGTGTAACTCTTAATATTCCTGAGGCTCGTATAACATTACCAGGTGAAGTTCAGTTAGAGTACGTGCTAATACCTGAAAATGCAACTAATAGAGAAGTTACTTGGAGTAGTGCAGATGAAAGTGTCGCTAAAGTTAGCGAGACAGGGCTGGTAACTTCAGTGTCCGAAGGTAAAGCGAGGATAATTATTACTACCATTGACGGAAATAAGACAGATGAATGTTTAATTACAGTGTCAGGAGTAGCTTATATTGACGAATATGGGGTCAACCAAGGAATAGGACTGGAAATAGAAGGAATAGTGTGGGCTCCAGTGAATTGCGGGTATCATGAATCGGATTTTAAATATGGTAAATTATATCAGTGGGGAAGAAAAACAGGGTTTTCTTATAGCGAAGAAGTAGATGTTATAACATCAAATCCTGGGGATATTACAATAGATAATACTGATCCTAGTGAGTTTTATAGATTTTGGGGAGAGATCGTAACGCAAGGAGACTGGGGCGGAGAAGACGGTATGACTAAAACAGAAAATGATCCTTGTCCAGAGGGATGGAGAGTGCCTACAAAGCAAGAAATAGAAGCATTATCTGCAAATGCTTCAGAGTGGACTACAGTGCTAGGCAGAAATGGACATTGGTTTACTGGAAGCGCACCTTACAGTGAAAATCTTGATGCAAAGATATTTCTAACTGCTGATGGGCAAAGGGAATGGTATGATGCTTCCGCAGAAAAACTTAATGAAACTGGAGCTTATTGGACTACTACTCAAGAAAGGTCACAGTGGGGTGAAATAGGATACACTACATTACGTATGCATGAGATAGGCGGGATCAACCCTAATGTGTCATCACCAGCTTTTGCTAATTCTGTAAGGTGTGTCTTAGCTAAATAATTATCACACGATATTAAAATGAGAAAAATCACATTAATATTCGGACTGCTACTATTAATCAGTATAGTTAGTGGTTGTTCACAAAAAGTTACTGAGGATAATTCTATCTATTACATAGATGCGAATGGTATTAATCAAGGAGCAGGCGTTGAAATAGATGGAATTATTTGGGCACCTGTGAACTGTGGCTATGCTGCCGGAGAGTATGAATATGGTAAGTTATATCAATGGGGTAGAAAGGATGGTCAGTGTTACGATGGTGAGGGAAAGTTAATAATGGCTGAAGATAATCCAAATTCCTTAGAGCAAGCTGAACCAAATACATATTATAAAAACTGGGATGCTAATATAGCTCCAGAGGGTACTTGGGGAGGAGAAGATGGAATTACAAGGACATCAAATGATCCTTGTCCTGAGGGCTGGAGAGTTCCAAATATAGAAGAAATGAAGAGTTTGACTGCGAATAAGTCTGTATGGGCGCAAGTAGGAGAACAACTAGGCTATTGGTTTACTGGTAAATTTGAGTATAATTCTACCGTGAAAGATAAAATTTTTCTAAATGCCGCTGGATTTATCTGGCGAACAGGAGTTGATGGTCGCGATTATGATGGAAGCTTCTGGACTAGCAATTTTAGTAAAAAAGAAAGCGGGAAATCAGAATTCTTATATCTCAATATAATAAATGCAGGATGTTTCTCAGAGAGTCACTTTGCTGCAATTTCGGTAAGGTGCGTATATGCAAATAATTGAAAGTAATATGAAAGAGAAAATTAACTATATAATTGTATCCTGCTTATTGATATTTATAATAGGATGCAAAAAAGAAACAGGAGAACGATTACCAAATATTAAAATGATTGATTATATCGACGAATATGGTATAAATCATGGTAAAGGAATAGAAATAGATGGAAAGGTTTGGGCTCCAGTAAACTGTGGATATCACGAGAATAATTATAAATTTGGGAAATTATATCAATGGGGGAGAAAGGACGGTCATTTTTATTATAATTTATATAATCCAGAACATAATGACGCAAGCCAAACAGAAGAAAGTAATAAAAATTTGTTAGCTGAAGGCCCTATTAGCTTGGACAAATTAGATCCGACAAAGTTCTATACGACCTATAACACTGATTGGAATATTAACTCGTCTCCGAATTTGTGGAATGCATCGTGGTCTGAGGAAAACGGTGATATAAACCCTACTCGTACAGAGTATGATCCTTGCCCAGAAGGCTGGAGAGTTCCTACAGCTACAGAGCTTGATGATGTCGAAAATAATCATTCAAGATGGTTCTGGTATGAAGACCCCGAACTTAATCTACCGCCTTATGGCTTTTGGTTTTGTGGAACTACTACATTTAGTGAAGAGATATTAAATAAAGTATTTTTTGACGCAGGGGGCTATAGATCATGTAGAGGAGACTCAAATAGACGTACATCAGCAGGCTTGTATTGGTCAAGCACCCCAATTGATATGAATTATGCTGCTTTTCTCTGGTTTTACCCTGGAAGTGATGGACAAGGAATTATGGATGTGGATTATAAGGCAACAGGTGCACATGTGCGTTGTATTCAGTTAGATGTTTAAAGCAAATAATACAAAAATATGAGATATTCTTTGTTTAAAATTATTATTATCCTTTTCCTTATCATAGCCTGTAACAAGCCACCACATCACGGAGCAGAGAATAATGCCTATTTTAAGGCCTCGATTTCAAGTGTATTACATAATACAAAGGTTAATGTTGAGGAAGATAAGGATACACAGGAAATTAATTTTATGTGGGAAACCTGCGACCTAGCTACTATCTATGACTCTATTAGTGGAGAGTTAGTAGGGAACTATGTTGTTAGTGAAGTAAATCAGGATAATATTGCAACTTTTGAGAAAGCAATAGAATCTGGTCTAGACTTGGTTGAAGGGAGAGAGTATATTGCTGTTTTTCCTGTTAGCTCAGAAAATACACTTACCCTTAGAGATCTTGAAAGCAATGATAGTCAAATTCAGACATCAAATGCAAGTATGAGTCATATAAGTGAAAATTTAAGAATGAAGACTCAATCGTTTGCATATAGTAAGGATGTTGCTGTAAATTTTATTCACGAAAAGGCTGTTTTAACAGTAAATTTTCAAACGTTTAATCACTTAAGGCCAATAAAAGTTGTAGTTAAACTTTATGCAGATGATGATATTCAAAAAGAGTACGAGTTAGAGTATACAGGCGAAGCCAGTGAAATATATTCGGCACATCTGATTATTGATCCAATATCAATTTGTAATAGCATAAAATTTGAAATAACTCAAAGTGATGCTGAGGTAAAGGCTATAAGTAAAGAGATTGATGGGGGGGTTATACCTGGAAGGAGATATGTATTTAACGACCACGAATCTATAAATACTAATATTGATTTCCCAGATAAAAATTTCAAGAAGGCATTATTAACCGTGTCTGACGGAGATATTATTAATCCTCACTATTCTGGAAATATTCCTCAAAAAATTGATTCTAATGGTGATGGCGAAATTTCTTATGCAGAAGCTGCTGTTGTAACACAAATTAAAGCTGAGTTAGATGATGAAAATCTAATCAAGAGTTTAGAGGGTATTAGGCATTTTATAATGTTAGAGCAGTTAGAACTTTTCAATCAACCAGTAACTGAAATAGATCTGTCAGCAAATATAAATTTACTTCATTATGATGGGGGGAATAATAAATTAGAGAATTTAGATTTATCGAATAATACTAAACTAGAAATAGTGGAGTGTGAGGGAGGGAATACACTAAAATCTTTATTATTGCCGGATTCTGAAAAACTAGAAGTTGTTAAGTGCTCCGAAAATCAGTTAAGCGCTCTAGATCTTTCAAAGAATATAAGGCTAGTAGAATTAGATTGCAGTAAAAATCTGTTAAAAAAAATAGATTTATCAAACAATCTAGGACTTAAAACACTTAGATGTGAGTTTAATGAATTATCTAAACTAGATTTATCAAATTGTACTAAATTAAGCACATTAATTTGTGAAGAGAATGTATTAGAATCGCTAATATTAGATAATAATAATAGGCTGGTTACACTTCAGTGTGGTAAAAATAAAATAAAAGAGTTGGATTTAAAGAATAATATTAATCTTACGCGAATTTATTGTCGAGAAAATAGACTCTCATTTTTAGATATAACAAGAAATAGCAGTGTATTTAATATTGAGTGTGGAGCGCAAAAAGATGAAAATACTTATGATAAAGTAATGACTTTAAGAATATCTGAGGCCCAAAGTGAGTCAAATATTGTAAATTTAAATAGCGAAAGTAATGTTGTTGTTGAAGTAGAAGGTAAGGAATTTGAGAAATTAACATTTACTGCTACATTAAAGGATGTTACTCCAGTTAGTATTACTTTTAGTGATATAACACCAAGCAATAATTATACTCCATATGTATATGGTTTACTAGAAGCGTCAGAAGTCTCTTCTTTAGGAAATGAGCAAATAATGCAATATTATATTGATAAATTATCTTTGGAGAACGGATATATCAAGAATGTGTATAACGCCCAAGATATTGCACGCTTCTCAAACCTTAAAGTAAATACTGAGTATTTATTTGTCGCTTTTGCGTATGACGGCACATCAATTATGTCTGATTTGTTCCAAAAAGAATGTAAGACTGCTTACTCACCTCCCAAAAAGGATATACAAGGGGACATTAAAATCTTGTCGACAACATCATATTTGGCCTCTTTTACTATATCAACTGACGTTGGAGATTATACAGGAAAGTATATTATAGCTCCTATGACTTCTGAAATATGGTACGAATTCTATGGTAATACAATAGAAATAGCAAGAGAGTTATTGAAAAATAAGATTGGCCTTATCTATGACGAGAGTTTAAATAATTACCCATTAATTGATAGGTCAATTATATATGATGATATTGAACATATTATATGTGTATTTGGAATTAAAGAAGATGGTACGGTAGATGAAACAATGACGCCCTCAGTTGTATTTAGATCAACATTGGAAGCGGTAATAGATCCAGATTTAGTAATAGTAGCTGAACCTGACTTGAGTCGAATGCCAGATGTCGTAGTTTGGTTTACTCCAAGTAATCGTCAAGTTGTATTTTATGCTGCAATAGGAGAAACGCGTTTAGTAGAGGGGAAAAGCGAAGAGCAACTCTTAATGGAAATTCAAAATTCATCGGATTATCATATTTGGATTAGACCTGCAGGTAGAGGAAGAAGCGGTGTTGGGCATTCAAATATGATGTACGATACTAATTACTCTGCTATATCATTTGGAGTGGATCCAGATACGAAAAAACCATGCACAGCTATTTTTAGAGAAGATTTTAAAACTGGACCTGCGCCACATTAAAATCAAATTTAATATATAGTTTATATTGAATTCAAAGCCCGAAAGTTAGACAGAAACTTTCGGGCTTTGACTATTTATTAGATCGTATTGTCTTTGATATTTTAGTTTATTATTTACGTATCTTATCGAAGCCTTTACCGTAGACTCCCATTACGTTTCCAACAGAAAGGAAGGCCTCAGCATCAATTTGTTTTACACTTTTGAAGATATCAGTAAGCTCAGTTTTGCGAGCGATAACCATTAGAATTTTACCTTCTTTTTTTGTGTACCATCCTTCACCTGAGATAACAGTAACTCCTCGACCATTAGAGGTGATAACATCTGCTATGTCTTTGTATTCTTTACTAAAGATAAAGACTTGTACAGATTGTTTTGCTCCCGAGATTACAAGATCGATAGTGAATCCGCAAGCAGCAATCATAATATAACCATATAAAATATTTGCGAGTAATTCGCCTACTGAGCTCTCAGTAGGGATAATAAGAATAGAGGCGATAATTACGATGTCCATTAGTAATATAATCTTACCTGGTGCAATATTTCTATATTTATTAATAACTAGTGCTATAATGTCAGTTCCTCCAGTACTGCCTCCGCGTCCAAAGGTGATACCAATACCTACTCCTGACATTGCGCCAGCGATTAATACACAAATTAATTTTCCGTTCTGAATAGCAAACTCAGAGATAAATTCAGCAGGATAGATACTTGGTACTACCTTATATAGTATGGAGGCCATAAAAATAGCGTATACTGTTTTTGCACCAAAACCCTTTCCGAGGACTTTTAGTCCTATTAGTAGCAGAACAAAGTTTATTATGAAGAAAGAATAACTCATAGGGAAGCCAGTAGAATATTGGATGATGGCTCCAATACCAGATACCCCTCCGCCTAGTAGGCCGTTAGGAAGCATAAAGATAATCCATCCAGAGGTGTATATAAATAAACCTAAGGTGATAATGAAGTAGTCTTGGATAAATCCAAAGATTTTTTTTCTAGTTAGTTTTTCTTTTTCCATGTTATTTTTCCTTCTTTAATTTGTTCAAAACCTCTTCCATAAACACTCATCACAGGTGTGACTGTGATAAATGCTGTCGAGTCGGCGCTTTTAATAAGTTTCGTTATTTCTGATAGTTTATTCTTTCTAACAACTACGATTAGTATATTATTTTCTTGTTTTGTATACCATCCTGTACTATTTATAACAGTAACACCAGTGTTATTTTCGTTGAGAACATTCGCTAGTTCTTCAAGTTTAGAGGTGAATATAAAGAGTTGGATAGATTGTTTATTTCCTGTCAATAACATATCTACGGCAAACGAGAATGAGATCATCTGAAGATAACCATAAACTACATCTGGGAGTGATTTGTCTGGAAGGAAAATTATGGAACTGACGATAATTAAGTCACAAATAAGGTAGATTCTACCGATACCAACATTGTGGTATTTTGTGATAATAAGGGCTATGATATCTGTTCCTCCTGTACTACCTCCTTGATTTAGTACAAAGTAGATTCCGACAGCGGATAATGTACCACCAATAATGGCATTAATAAATGGCTCTGTTATCTCAGATACATAAGGTATAATCTCAGGAAGGAACTGGAAGAAAATACTGGCTAGAAGGATGCTGTATATGGTTTTAAAACCAAAACTCTTACCCAATACAAGTGTCCCAAGTCCTAGGAGAATAGCATTAATCCCAAGATAGGCTACTGACACAGGAACTACGCCATTTGTAGCAAAGTGTATTACAGCTGCGATACCTGATGATCCACCACCGGCTATACCGAGTGGAATCAAAAATGTAGTCCAAGCAAATGAGTAGATAAGCATTCCTATGCTTATGATTATATACTCTTTAAGGACTCTTAAAACTGTAGAAAGGCTCATTTTATATTACAATATTAATGATTTTAGATGGAACTACTATTATTTTCTTAACAGTGGACTCTCCAATGTACTTCTGAGCTTCAGGGCTTTCAAGGACGGCTTTTTGCGCTTCCTCTGGTGAAATATTCTTAGCGAGTGTTATCTTAAATCTCATTTTTCCATTGAAAGAGACTGGGTACTCAAAACTTGATTCAGCAGTGTGCGCTTCATCGTATATAGGGAAAGAAGCAAAAGATATACTTGAGTTATGACCTAGTAGTTCCCATAATTCTTCTGTGATATGAGGTGCAAAAGAAGAAAGTAAGATACATAGAGGTTCTAGTATTTCTCTACTTGTACACTGAAGAGAAGAAAGCTCATTAACAGCTATCATAAAGCCACTTACAGATGTATTGAAAGAGAAATTTTCAATATCATTTTGAATCTTATTGATTAGATTATGTAAGACTTTTAATTCAGCAGCACTTGCCTTAGTATCTGTAACTATAAGATTTTCATCTCTATAATATAATCTCCAGAATTTACGAAGGAATCGATGAACTCCATCTATACCCTTTGTATCCCACGGCTTTGATTGCTCTAATGGGCCGAGGAACATTTCATACATACGTAGAGTGTCTGCTCCGTAGTTTTCACAAATAGAGTCTGGGTTTACGACATTAAACATAGACTTACTCATCTTCTCAACAGCCCAGCCACAAGTATACTCTCCATTCTCAAGAACGAATTCAGCTGTAGCATATTCGGGCATCCATTGCTTAAAAGCTTCTAAGTCAAGCTTGTCATTATGTACTATATTTACATCAACGTGAATCTCTGTAGTCTCATATTTGTCCTTAAGGCCTAAAGAGACAAAAGTATTTGTGTTTTTTATTCTGTATACAAAATTTGAGCGACCTTGAATCATTCCTTGATTTACAAGCTTCTTAAAAGGCTCATTTTTGCAAACCATACCAAGATCAAACAAGAATTTATTCCAAAAACGAGAGTAGATAAGATGGCCTGTAGCGTGCTCAGTTCCACCAATATATAAGTCCACATCCTGCCAGTATTCGTTCGCCTCCTTACTTACTAAGCCCTCAGAATTTTGAGGATCCATATAGCGAAGGTAGTAAGCGCTACTTCCAGCAAAACCTGGCATAGTGCTAGTTTCAAGAGGGAAGCCATTATAATTCCAGTCTTTTGCGCGTGCTAAAGGTGGATCACCAGCCTCAGTCGGAAGAAATTTGTCTACTGGAGGAAGTTCAAGAGGAAGTTCACTCTCTGGAAGTGCTGTCGCAATACCATCCTCATAGTAGATAGGGAAAGGTTCCCCCCAATATCTTTGACGTGAGAAGATCGCATCTCTTAGGCGGTAATTTGTTTTGCGAGTACCTATACCCATCTCCTCAATCTTATCTAGCGCTGCAACGATAGCTTCTTTTACGCTAAGTCCGTTAAGGAAGCCAGAATTGCACATTGTGCCTTCTTTCGCATCGAAGCTCTCTTCGCTGACGTCACAGCCCTCCACAAGAGGTCTAATTTCTAAATCAAAGCGCTTTGCAAAAGCGTAGTCTCTGCTATCGTGTGCAGGGACAGCCATAATAGCACCTGTTCCATATCCAGATAGTACATATTCAGATATCCAAATAGGAATTTGTTCGTTAGTCAGAGGGTTGGTAGCATACGAACCTGTAAATACTCCAGAAACAACCTTAGTTTGAGTCATTCTTTCTCTCTCTGTAAGTTTCTTGGCTTCAGTCAGATATGCGTCAACTGCTTCTTTTTGAGACGCGATAGTTAATTTTTCAACCCACTCACTCTCAGGAGCAAGTACCATAAATGTTACTCCAAATACTGTGTCGGCTCTCGTTGTGAAGATAGGCATATCAAAATCTTCTTCTCCATTAGAAGCCTTGAAGGTCATCTCAGCTCCCTGAGATTTACCTATCCAGTTACGTTGCATCTCTTTAAGAGATTCAGTCCAATCAAGAGTTTCCATATCAGATAATAATCTTTCAGCGTAGGCAGAAACTCTAAGTTGCCACTGAAGCATACTCTTTTGCTCTACAGGGTGTCCTCCGCGAACAGAAAGCCCTTCTTTAACTTCGTCATTAGCAAGTACAGTACCTAGTGCAGGGCACCAGTTGACTTTTGTCTCGCCTTGGTAGGCAATACGATATTGCATCAGCAAGTAATTCTGTTGCTGCTTATCTAATTTTTGCCATTCCCCACTTTCCTCGAATTTTGCGATAAGCTCCGAAATAGGACGCGCCTTTTGCTGCTCAGTATCATACCAATGATTAAACATCTTAATGAACACCGATTGTGTCCATTTATAATATGCTGGGTCGCATGTGCGAATCTCTCTTGACCAATCATAGCTAAAGCCGATTCTGTCTAGTTGCTCACGATAGCGACGAATATTTTGCTCTGTAGTATCTTGTGGGTGCTGTCCTGTTTGAATAGCATATTGTTCTGCTGGTAGTCCAAATGCATCGTAACCCATAGGGTGAAGGACATTAAATCCCTTTAATCTTTTATATCTACTATAGATATCACTAGCGATGTAGCCTAGCGGGTGCCCAACATGTAGACCTGCGCCCGATGGATAAGGGAACATATCTAACACATAGAACTTTGGTTTTGAGTCAGAAATTTCTGTCTTATTTGTTTCGTTCTTAGACCAATAGGCCTGCCATTTTTTTTCGATATCTTTAAAGTTGTACTCCATATTAATTGTCAATATTAAGCTACAAAAATAACTATTTTAACTTAAAGTGAGTATCTTTGTATTAAATAATAATGATTTTGGTATTAATTCTGAAATTTGAACTGGATTGAAAATTTATGAGAACAACAAAACTACTATTGCTTTCAGCTATGGCTATCTTAACACTATCTACAACAATAGAACTTAAGGCTCAAAATAACACCTTGGCTACAAGGAAGTTGGAGGCTCAAGGAGATAAATTCTTGAATATGGAGGAGGCTATCTTGCCTTACAATGTTTCACCAAAAAGAAAGGCCTACACTTGGCGACCAGGCACAAATGATTATTCCTTTGTCGAGAATAATGTGCTTATGGGACAGAGTGTAAAGTCTACTATTGGAAAGGAAATACTAAGCTTAGATGAGGTAAATATAATTCTGGGAACAGAGCTTAAAAATTTTCCAAGGTATAGTTTTAAAAACGAGAATACTATAATTTTAATGGCAAATAGCCACTATTATGAAATAGATATAGAGGATAAAGTCTTAAACCTTGCCCTTCCACTAGCAGGTCGTTCTCATAATTTCACTCCTGCACCAGAGGGCTATTTCGCTTTTACTAGAGAGAATAATCTGTTTATTGTTAGTAGATTAGGCGAGGAGACGCAAATAACAAAGAGCGAAGATAAGAATATTGTAAATGGTCAGATAGTAAGTAGAAATGAGTTTGGAATAAGTGGTGGAATTTTCTGGTCTGATGACTCTAAAAAACTAGCGTTCTACAGAAAGGATGAATCAGAGGTAGAGAGCTTTCCTTTATTAGATATAACAGCTACACCTGCAAAGGATAATGATATAAAGTATCCAATGGTAGGTAGAGGTTCAGAGAAGGTCTCGTTAGGGGTTTACGACCTAGAAAGCGAAAAATTAATCTTTGTAGATCTTGAAGATTACACACAAGATAAGTATTTGACGAATATTACATGGACTCCTGACTCAGAGCATATCTTAATCTTAGAACTGACTAGGGATCAAAAGTATATGAAGCTCAATATGTACTGTGCTACTACGGGGGTTTATTTAAGAACGATACTAGAAGAAAGAGATTCTAGGTATGTAGAGCCCTTACATAAGCCGGTGTTTTTGAAGGGTAACCCAGATAGATTTATTTATACTATTAATACAAGGGATGATTATCGAAATCTTTATATCGTAGATATGAAGGAGAATACAGTTGATAGACTAGTAGATGTGGATGCTGATATTCAATATCTTGCACAGGATAAAGCCTATGTGTATTTCTCTTCTGCGGAAAATTCGCCAGTTGAAAATCACATTTATAAAGTATCGATAAAGACAGGAAAGAAAACAGCACTGACTACTTTGTCTGCTTGGCATAGCGCTAGTTTTAGTAGTAACTGTAGGTATTTTATCGATACCTATAGTAATGTCAATACGCCAAATATCGTGGAGTTACGTTCAAGTACTGTTCCTAAATTTGCACGAATTCTGTTTGAAGCTGAAGATCCGGTAAAGGATTATAACTTCGGAGAAGTAGAGTTAGGAAGCATACCGAGTGCAGATGGACTCTATCTTAATTATTATAGAATGATTAAGCCTGCAAACTTTGACCCATTAAAGAAATATCCTGTTATCGTATATGTATATGGAGGCCCGCATTCGCAAATGGTTCAAAATAAATGGTTAGCACAGACTAGACTTTGGGAAATGTACATGGCGCAAAGAGGCTATATAGTTTATGTTCAAGATAATAGAGGTACTTCAAATCAAGGAGCTGAATTTGAAAAAGCTATATATGGCAAATGTGGACAAGCAGAGATGGAGGATCAAATGAAGGGTGTTGAATATTTAAGTTCACTACCTTATGTTGATACAGATAGAATAGGGGTACATGGTTGGAGTTATGGAGGTTTTATGACCATTTCCTTAATGACAAATTATCCAGAGGTGTTCAAAGTAGGAGTAGCAGGCGGACCAGTAATAGATTGGAAATGGTATGAGGTGATGTATGGCGAGCGTTATATGGGGCAGCTTCTTGAAAACCAAGAAGGCTATGAGTTAACATCTCTTCTGAAAAATGCAGCAAAATTAGAAGGTAAATTATTAATTTGTCAAGGAGTAATTGACCCAGTTGTCGTATGGCAACATAGTTTAGCCTTTGTTCGAGAGTGTATTATCGCTGGAGTTCAGGTAGACTATTTTCCTTATCCTAGAGCCGAACATAATGTGCTTGGAAAGGACAGAGTGCATTTAATGACAAAGGTAACGATGTATTTTGAGGATTACCTATAAAAAGTATGTATATTTGCAGCCAGAAATTTGAAAATATTTAATATGTATAGAACACATAATTGCGGAGAGCTTAGAGCAAGCCATAAAGGACAAGAAGTAGTATTAGCAGGCTGGGTGCAGCGTGTAAGACTTATGGGAGGGATGAGTTTCATAGACCTTAGAGATAGGTATGGCATAACTCAAATTATAGTAGATGAGTCAGTCTCTAGTGAGTTAAACGCTATGGTACAGACTCTAGGAAGAGAGTATGTGATACAAGCTAAAGGAATCGTAGAAGAAAGAGCTTCGGTAAATAATAAGATAGCAACAGGTGAGATCGAGATAAAGCTGACAGAAATAAAGGTTCTTAATGCTGCTCAGACTCCACCATTTACAATAGAAGATGATTCAGATGGAGGAGAGGAGCTTAGAGCTAAATATCGTTATTTAGATTTAAGGCGTAACCCGATGAAGAGAGCGATGGAGTTAAGACATAAGATGGCACACGAAGTAAGAAATTATTTAGATGCTCAAGGTTTTATGGAGATCGAGACTCCTTATCTAATTAAATCTACCCCAGAGGGAGCCCGCGACTTTGTAGTTCCTTCAAGGATGAATCCAGGCGAGTTTTATGCACTTCCTCAAAGTCCTCAAACTTTCAAGCAGTTATTAATGATAGCTGGATATGATAAATATTTCCAGATCGTTAGATGTTTTAGAGATGAAGATTTAAGAGCAGATAGGCAGCCAGAGTTTACTCAGATAGACTGTGAGATGTCGTTTGTAGATAGAGATGATGTCTTAAATAATTTCGAAGGCATGGTTAAGACAATGATGAAAAATCTACTTAACCTTGAATATACTGAGGCTTTCCCACGTATGTCATATTATGATGCAATGGAGTATTATGGTTCAGATAAACCTGATATCCGTTTTGAGATGAAGATATCAGATATTACTGATCTAGCGAAAGGAAATGATTTCGTAGTATTTGATTCAGTTCCTTATATCGGCGCTATTTGCGTTGCAGGAGCAGCTGCATACACTCGAAAGCAAGTGGATGAACTGATAGAGTGGGTGAAGCGTCCTCAAGTAGGCGCAAAAGGAATGGTTTATATTCGCTTTAACGAAGATGGTTCATTGAAATCCTCAGCGGATAAATTCCTAAGTGTTGAGGTGCAAGAGAAAATGGCACAAAGACTTGGAGCACAGAAAGGAGACTTAATCTTAATACTTGCAGGAGAGAGAGAGGCAACACAAACTCAGTTAGGCTCACTAAGACTTGAGATGGGTAATAGATTAGGACTAAGAAATCCTGCAGTATACGCGCCTTTATGGGTAGTAGATTTTCCTCTTCTTGAGTGGGATGAAGACACTCAGAGATTTTATGCAAAACATCACCCATTTACTGCTCCAAAACCTGAACATATTCAGTGGTTCGAAAGTAATGATAAGGAGGATTTAGCAAATGTATGCGCAAATGCATACGACTTTGTGCTAAACGGAACGGAAATCGGAGGAGGATCTATACGAATACACGATGCTCAGATGCAGCAAAGAATGTTCGAAGTATTAGGCTTCTCAAAAGAAGACGCACAAGAGCGCTTTGGTTTTATAATAAATGCCTTTAAATATGGAGCTCCACCTCATGGAGGAATCGCCTTTGGTTTTGATAGATTCTGTGCCCTATTTGGAGGACACGAGACTATTAGAGATTATATAGCCTTCCCTAAAAATAATCAAGGAAGGGATGTAATGTTAGACGGCCCTTCTAGAATCGATTTATCGCAGCTCCAAGAGTTATTTTTAGAGAGTACTGCTCCTGAGAATAATGAATAACTAAGATATGAAGAGAAAACTAACTATTTTATTTATAACTCTACTTGCCCTTCTACTAGGCTCCTGTCAGGATGAATTAGTGAAGGTCGAGTACAAATACCATTGCGAGATTACAGGTGTAGACGAATTCAGGGAAGGGGAGCGTGATAGTCTACTAGTGGCCTTAGATGAGCAAGGCTTGTTAGTCGGAGACCAGACAATTCAATATGTTTCTGGGGAGGGACGATATGTCGAAACAGCTACATCACAGGCTGATAATAAGGCCGTAGTTCAGTATAATGTATGGAGAAATAGTATAATAACAGATAGTCTTCCGCTTGCTACAGGAAAAAGTTTCTTCTATACATTAATAAGGCTAAATCAAATCAATGCAGAGACTTCAAGAGAAGTGATAGTTGTTAATGCAGAGTATAAAAAGTCAGAAGTAAAAGAATAATAAGATATGGAAAATAGAATTCAGAATGATATTAAGGCGGCAATGTTCGCAAAAGATAAAGTAGCCCTAGAGGCGTTAAGGTCAGTAAAGGCAGCTATTTTAGTGGCTAAAACAGCCGAAGGCGCAGTTAAATCGGAATTAAGTGATGAGGAGATAACAAAAATAGTTATCAAGTTGGTAAAGCAGCGCAACGAGAGCGCTCTAATTTACCAGCAGCAAAATCGTCCTGAGTTAGCTGAAAATGAAAAGGCAGAAGCAGCAGTGCTAGAGCAATATCTTCCTAAGCAGCTAAGCGAAGATGAGTTAAGTGCGGCTGTGAGTGAAATAATAGCGCAAGTAGGAGCTACATCCATGGCAGATATAGGAAAGGTTATGGGTATTGCGACAAAGTCGCTAGCAGGTCAAGCAGAAGGAAGAGCTATTTCGGAGAAGGTTAAGCAGCTACTACAGTCCTAGTAGCATTAATCCTCCTCCGATTAGTATTCCTACTCCCACATTAATAAGCTTTGCATAAGCAAAAGCCCTTTTATTAGAAGCTAGAAGGGGAAGAGTTGTATGCCCATCTTGAACTATTGAGTTAGCTATCAGTATAGAGACTGGGATTAATCCGCCTGCAAACATGCTTACAAATAATAGGTGAGGACCTGATTCAGGGATAATACCTAAAAGCACAGCGATTAGAAGAATAGCCCAAAGGTTCTCTTGAATTAATTCTCCAAAGTTAAGATAACTTATTCCATACTGAAGGATAGCAAGTGCCCCAAATGTCCATAAGAATGTGCTAAGAAGATGCTTCTTGATGACATGTCTCCATAGGTGATCTTTAATAAAATGTTCATTACTAATTGAAATAAGAACGAAGGTAATAAGACCTAGTATAGAGAACATTATATTCATCCACCTCTCATTTAGTAGGTTGAATCCATTGCTTCCATGCGAAGACTGACTATGGCTGCAGGAAGTACTGTGGTCGTGAGTGCAAGTATCAGTATGTTGGTGACTATGATTATGGGAGTGGTCGTGACTATGGTCACTGCATCCATCATCGCCGTGTGAATGAGCAGCAGAGAAACTTCCTACATCTTCAAAGCTACTAATAGGGTCAACGCTGTGACTATGATTATGTTCCATCCATCCCAAAAGTAATGTAACAGAGAAGATCCCAACGAATAGAAGGATGATAACTTTGCGGATACTAAACTTTTCAATCTTAGTATAAGGACTCTCGTTAGAGTGAACTTCAAACTCGTGATTATCGCAACTCTCTGTTAATTTGATACTATTTTTACGTACTCTGTCTACAATTACTCCAACTATAATCGCAATAATAAATAAGCCAGCAAACATAGGTATCGCTGTCTTTGGAATCATAGCTAGCATAACAAAGGCCTCATCCCCAGAAGAGCAAATCATCATGGCGACTAGGGCGCCAAATGAGATAACCTTATGGGTGTAGAGAGAAACAGTGGCAAAACCACCCAGACAGCCAGGAACTATTCCAAATAGAGCTGCGACAAAAACTTGTAGAAAAGATTTATTCTTTATCTTAGAAAGAATCCTACCACTAGAGTTTACATTTACAAACTCTATCATTATCATCATGATAATAACGAGTCCGGTAATTAAAATAGAATTTTTTAAAATTTCAAATAGCATAGCTTAGTTAATTTTAGAGGCAAGTTCATCCCAAACATTAAGAGCTAGAGGCTCTCCCTTATCCCCTCCCTCTCTAATAGACATAATAATTGGGATCTGGGCAAGTAAAGGAATATTAAAGCGCTCACACATATTTTTTACCCCATCTTTTCCGAAAATATAATATTTATTCTCAGGTAATTCTTCAGGAGTGAACCAGGCCATATTCTCAACCATACCAAGTATTGGGATATTAACATCCTTGTTCTGGAACATATTTATACCTCGTTCGACATCAGCAAGAGCAACATTTTGAGGTGAACTGACAATGATCGCACCATATAGTTTCGCTTGATTGACTATAGAAATATGAATATCACCAGTGCCTGGAGGTAGATCAATAATTAGGTAGTCAAGCTCTCCCCAGCATACCTGTGACAAAATTTGGTTTAGAGCTGAACTAGCAAGTGTGCCTCTCCAAATAAGAGCCTGCTCCTTACCTACAAAATAACCAATAGAAATCCATTTTACACCGTATTTTTCTATGGGGCAGATAATAGGCTTACCATCCTTATCGTTTTCGGCTAGAGGCGCAGCATCAGTTGTCGCAGTTAGAGTCGGGATAGATGGTCCATAGACATCAGCGTCCGCTAGTCCTACCTTATAGCCTTTGCGAGCAAGTGCGCAAGCAAGATTCACCGCGACAGTTGATTTTCCAACTCCTCCCTTGCCAGAGGCTATAGCTATAATTTTCTTTACCTTTTCAAGGCCTGCTTTCTCAGTAATAGATTCTAAGGTCGGTTTGACGATTTGGTCCTTCATATTTTCTAAATTTTCAACAAAGGTAAGAATAAACTTAAAATTATACACCCCCAATAATAGGGATATTAAAAAAAGCTTGAGTCTGTTTTGACCCAAGCTTTTATAATATTTATTAGAAGTATCTAAATTATTCTACGATTACCATCTCGTCAAGTAACCAAGATGCACCACCAAACTTGTCGATAATGAATAGGACATAACGTGAGTCAACATTGATCGTTCTTTGAACAAATGGTTCGAAAATAATGTCTCCACTCATTGATTCCCAGTTACCGTCAAATGCAAGACCGATAAGCTCACCATTAGCATTCATAATAGGTGAACCAGAGTTACCACCAGTGATATCATTATTTGAAAGGAAGGCTAAAGGCATCTTGCCATTTTTCATCGCATATCTTCCGAAATCTTGATTTAACCATAGCTCCTTAAGTTTTGCAGGAACCACGAACTCCCAATTATTCGGGTCTTCTTTCTCCATAACACCGTCAAGAGTTGTGAAGTAGTCATACTTGACAGCGTCTCTAGGAGAATAAGGAAGAACTGAGCCATAAGTTAAACGCATAGTAAAGTTTGCATCTGGGTACATCGCTTTTCCTTCATTCATTTCTAAAGTACCTGCAATATATTCTTTCTTACCTTGGTTAAATGCTTCTTCATGAGCGGAGATAGTAGAACTTAACTCTATCATAGGCTTTCTAGCTGAATCATAGAATCTAGATGCTGGATCGTTTTCTGCTACACTAACATTAGATTTGCTCTTTTCCTCAAAGCACTGATCGATAAAAGTCGTAGCGTCAGCAAGATTTGTGAATCTTGAATTTTCGAACATATAGTCAACATAAGCATTGATGTCCCCACCGAATTGAGAATCTATTTCAGTATAGAACGTAGGTCTTTTTTCAGCAGGTACATTATCTCGGTAAACTTCGATCATAGCCTTAGTGATTTTCTTGTCTGTTTCTACAGAATAGTCCTTGTAGAAAGTCTGAAGACCTTCGATCGTTCTATTCTTTGTACCCTCAGAGTAGTCATCGCGGCTAAGCATACCTGTAATCGCATAAGCTACAGATCCAAGTTCTGATCTAAGTAGGGACTCAGAAAGGTAAGTGCTTAGATATTTAGCTTCCTTTGTAGCATCGATAGAGTTAGAAATCTTCTCTAGGGCTGTTCCATATTTGCTAACACGAATAGGGTCCTCGTTTACCCACTCCATAAATTTTTTCTCATCTTCAGCTCTACGCTCAGCTACATTTAGCTTCTTAAATGTCTCGTTCATTCCGATCCACTTCTTCCAACCATTTGAAGAACCAGCATACTTGTTTGAGTATTGAATTCTGATTTGAGGATCAGCCTCCATATCTTCCATCATCTTATCTTGACGGATGCCTCTAACTTCGATTCTGATATCGTTAAGGATGTCACGTGTTTCGATTAACTCTGCGTGAGTCATAAAACGGTTTGTTCTACCTGGGTAACCCATGATAAAAGTAGGATCGTTTTCCTCGATTTCTGCAATAGAAATTTTTAAGAAATTTTTAGGAGTATAAGGAACATTGTTCACAGAGTACTCTGCTGGCTGATTATTTCTGTCAGCATATACTCTAAATACACAAAAATCTCCTGTATGGCGTGGCCACATCCAGTTGTCAGTATCAGCGCCGAATTTACCAATAGAAGAAGGAGGTGTACCCACTAAACGCACGTCAGTATATGTCTTATAAACGATAAGGAAGTACATATTTCCTCCGTAGAATGATTCTATTTCAGCGTGAACATTTTTTAAACCTTCAGTGTATTTCTTCTTTAATTTATCCACAGACTTCTTGTAGTAAGAAGCAGCCTTCTTTTCTTTCTTGATCTTTCCTAAGTTAGTCATGATTTTTGTGTACTCTTCAGTAACATCATTAAAACTTTCCATAAAAGAAACAGAAATACCGGGAGCTGGAAGCTCCTCTCCTAGATTCATAGCCCAGAAACCATCCTTAAGATAGTCATGCTCTACTGAACTTAGAGCTTGAATCGCTCCGTATCCACAGTGGTGGTTAGTAAATAGTAGACCTTGGTTAGATACTATCTCTCCAGTACATCCCCCAGCAAATTGAACGATAGCGTCCTTAATACTTGAGTTGTTGATGTCGTAAATTTGTTCTGGTGTAAGGGTGAACCCCATTTCTGCCATTTTCTCGGCATTAAGGTCCTTTAAAAATGGAAGTAGCCACATTCCCTCGTCAGCCTTAGCTGGGAAGATAGATGCTACAACTAATAAGAATGAAATTATGCTTAATTTTTTCATGTTATTGATTATATAATTATTATTTTTGAAATCGCTTAAGAGACAAAGATATACAATGATGCATAAAGAGCAAAAAATTAAACATAATATAGTTGTAATTCCAGATAAATTTAAAGGTACTCTTACGTCCAGTGAATTTATTGAATCCCTAGAAGTTGGTGTAAATCAGTTAGAAACGAATGAAAATGAAAGTATTTGTTTACACTCTTTTCCTATGGCAGATGGCGGAGAAGGAAGCCTAGAGGTGCTTGAAAATGAACTGATAAAGCGAGGAGTGGGATGTGAGAGAATTAACAGGAGTACGGTTAATCACTTAGGTGGAGAAATCGAAACATACTTTCTATATGATTCCGATTCAAAAACAGCATACCTGGAGATGGCCTTAGTAGTAGGTCTAGAGTTAATTCCAGACTCAGAAAGAAATATTATGCGTTCCTCTACCTTCGGCCTTTCCGAATTATTTAGAGTAGCTATAGAGGAGCTAAGGGCACGTAAACTAGTACTGTTTGTCGGAGGAAGTGGTACTAACGATGGTGGCTTTGGTCTACTTTCTGGCCTTGGATTCAGATATATAAATACCTCAGTCTTTAAGAACAAAGATGTCCCATCATTTATCGGAACAGTTACAGAAATAAATAATGGCTTTGTACAGCAAATATGCCCCCATCTTTATGATGTAGAATTTATAGTAGCAAGCGATGTGACAAACCCCCTACTTGGCCCAAATGGCGCAACAAGAGTATATGCTCCTCAAAAAGGAGCTAGCCCCCAGCAAATTGAAGTCTTTGAAAAAAGCATGGAAAACTGGGCAGACATACTAGAGGCCGCAGATGATAAAATATGTGCTGGCGCAATATCAGGTAGCTCAGAAACACTCCCTACGCCTGCTAGATTCTTGCCTGGAGCTGGGGCAGCAGGCGGAATAGCTTTTGCGATGGCAAAAATACTGGGAGCAAAAATAGTTTCGGCTTGGGACTTAATCTCTGAAGTAATGGAGATAGATTCGCATATAGCAGAATCTGACTTAGTTGTTACCGGAGAGGGACGCTTTGATAAGCAGTCACTAAACGGAAAACTAGTGTATAAAGTCGGGCAGGTTTGTAAAAAATATAATAAACCTTTAATTTTGCTCTGTGGAGAGTCTTTACTATCTATCCAAGAAGCTAGAGCCGCAGGAATCACAAGAATCTTGTCTATAGCTGAATACTATGGAAGTATTGACAAGGCAAAAGAGAATACAAAGGAAGGGGTAACTGCCTTAGTGAAAGAAATATTTAAGCAGGATTAATTATGTCATTAAAACTTATATGTGTCTTAGGACCAACAGCATCAGGAAAAACAAAATATGCGGTTGAGTTAGCAAAAAACATGAACGGAGAAATATTATCTGCAGACTCAAGACAGGTTTACAGGGGTATGGATATAGGCACAGGGAAAGATTTAGCTGATTATCAATCCGTTCCCTATCATCTTATAGATATCGTTGAGGCTGGAAGCAAGTATGATATATGTAAATACCAAAGAGACTTTGTAAAAGCCTATGAAGATGTTTGTTCAAGAGGGGCTTTTCCTATAATATGTGGTGGATCTGGCTTATATATTGAAGCTGCAACTAGAGGTTATTCACTCCCAGACGTGCCTGCAAATCCTAGTTTGAGGGCCGAATTAGAACTTTTAAGCGATGAGGTATTGATTGAGAAACTAGCATCGTACAAAAAACTACATAATAATACAGATTACGACACGAGAAAGAGATTAATCAGAGCCCTAGAAATAGCCATCTATCAAGATGAGCAAACAGGAAAGGATATGAATCCTTGCAAATCGCCAGACGTGCCGATATTTGCTCCAGAGCAAATAAGATATATAGGAATAGATGTAAGTAGAGAACTCAGAAATGAAAGAATAGATGCAAGATTAGATGCAAGATTGAAAGAAGGAATGCTACAAGAAGTTCAAGGTTTGCTAGATAGGGGGATCCCAGCAGAAGATTTAATTTATTATGGATTAGAGTATAAATTTGTGACTTTACACCTGATCGGGGAGCTTTCCTATGATGAGATGCATCAAAAGCTCAAAATCGCAATACATCAGTTTGCAAAAAGACAGATGACCTGGTTTCGAGGGATGGAGAGAAGAGGAATAGAAATAGAGTGGGTTAAGGCTTGAGAGTGAAATTAAAATCCAAGACTCGTGTCCGGAAGAAGTTTAAATGATTTTCTGTGAAGTGAACAAGGTCCAATCTTAGCTATCGCCTCCCTATGTCCTTTTGTAGGGTAGCCCATATTTTCATCCCATCCATATCCAGGATACTCAAGAGCAGCCTTGCACATATATTCATCTCTATAGGTTTTTGCTAGGATGGAAGCTGCAGCGATAGATGCAAACTTAGCATCACCTTTAACAATGCACTGATGTTCGGTAATACTATTGTTAATAGGGTCTGAGTATTCATAGAACTTATTTCCGTCTACAAGGATTAATTCAGGTCTGACCTCTAATTTATTCAGTGCCCTGTGCATACAATAAATTGACGCCTTGAGAATGTTTATTCTATCTATTTCCTCAGCAGAGATGGATACAACACTCCAGCATATAGCCTCTTTTTCTATCACGTCTCGAAGAATAAGTCTCGATTTTGCACTTACCTTCTTTGAGTCATTTAGTAAGGGGTGGTAAAAGTCGGGTGCGAGAATAACAGCAGCCGCAAAGACAGGCCCTGCAATAGGTCCTCTTCCGGCCTCGTCACATCCAGCCTCTAGTGTATTTGTTCGAAAAAATGATTCTAACATTAAGCAAAGATAAAATTAATCTGCTTTGTTTTCTAGTTTACTAATTCTTTCTTTTAATAACTTTATTAAATCCTCTTGACTGTTCATCTTTTCGCTAAGAAGATTTGCAATAGTTACTTTATCGTCTAGTTGTGATTTGAGGAGTTTGATTTCCTCCTCTTTGAGTTTTAGCAGATCTAAATATTCACTAATAGCAAACTCGTGAGCCTCCTTAGTACTTGTCCCACCATATAGTGCTTCCTCGTCAGAAAGAAGTTCTGAAGTACTTATGCCAAGAATTTCACATAACTTCTGCAGATGTTCACTAATTAAAAGCGTTTTTCCCTTCTCTAATTTATGATAAGAAGTTTGAGATATACCCAATAGATCTGCAATATCATTTTGAGTAATACCAAGGCTCTTCCGCTTACGAAGGATTATATCTTTTAATTTAGGATTATCCACAAAAGCAAAGATACGTAGTAGAGATGAATGATTTTATTCGCAAAAGATATAAATTATTCCTAAAAAGAATAAACAATTATAATAAAAGAAAATAATTAGTGGTTTGAATAAAAATCAACATAAAAGCTAGCGTAGCAAGAATATAAATATATAACTTTAAGTAATATTTATAGTTAAAAGTTATGAAGATGAAGAATTTATTAGCAGAGACAATCGTAGATTTATTCGAATCAAAAAAAGTTTACATGAATGAAGATTACGATTTTGATGATTTGGTAAAAGATCTCAAAGAGGATTATCAGGTCGTAAGTGGTTTTTTTAAAGAGGAGATGGATTATAGTTTCCAGGAAATGTTAAGTATATATAGAGGACGATATAAAACCTAGTTTCGCGCATAATATAATAAAA
>CAYJFD010000025.1:0-2410 GCA_964369605.1 uncultured Muribaculaceae bacterium
CACCTCTATTTTATTATCTCCGTGCTCTCTTCTTATCTTGTCAACACTACCAGTTACCACTAGATTTGACTTATGAATAAGTGCGATGTTATCACAAAGTTCTTCAACAGATTCCATATTATGGGTAGATAGAATAATAGTTGAGCCCTGCTCCTTAAGTGCTAATATTTCATTTCTGATTAACTGAGCATTTACTGGGTCAAATCCAGAAAATGGCTCATCTAAGATTAATAATTTTGGCTTATGAAGAATAGTAGTAATAAACTGAACCTTCTGTGCCATACCTTTAGATAGCTCCTCTACCTTCTTATCCCACCAGCTTTCTATTTTAAATTTCTTGAACCATATCATCAGCTCTTTTTTTGCTTGCTGAGAACTCATACCCTTCAGTCTAGCAAAATACATAGCCTGATCCCCTACTTTCATTTTCTTGTATAAACCCCTCTCCTCAGGTAGATAACCGATTTCATATACAGCATCTGGATGAATAGGCTTACCCTTAAAATTAAGTGTTCCTGAATCAGGTATAGTAATTTGATTGATAATACGAATTAGTGTAGTCTTTCCAGCTCCGTTTGGACCTAATAATCCAAAGATCTGCCCTTGTGGAATATCCAAGGATACAGAATTAAGTGCAGTATATGTACCGAACTTCTTTACGATGTTATTACAAGATATTATGTTCATTTTTCAAAATTTTGAGCGCTAAGTTAATCATTATTTTCCATAAAGAGATAGGCAACGAGCTTTTTCTTCGTTAATAATCCCATTCTTAAGTAACTTTTTTATACTTATTTCTTCCTGAGGATAAGTTTCCCTATACCTAACTATGCCTTTCGCAGAAAACTTACCTATATAAGGATGTAAAGACAATGAATCAAGAGGCATATTTCTATAATCTATCTTCCTAATAGTCGAAGAATCAATATAGATATACGGTAAGAGCTGTTCGAAACGTACACTATCCATTCCCCAAATCTCAAGCAGCTGATATACAGAACCGAAACTACCACCCAAGCTCGAACGATACTCTAAAATTCGACTTGCATAATACCCCCCTATACCGTAGAGTTTAACCAAAGAAGCACTATCCGCCCGATTCAACTCTAACCTTAATGGCTTTTGTCTTTGATAAGGCCTATAATCTGCCCCTGCTCCTATATTAATATGAGGCTCTTCATCCTGAAGAGCAATGTCAGAACTTGCATCCTTAACTCTAGGTGCTTCTCGTGTGGTCGCTACCGGGACACTACTATCCCTGCGACTTGGAAACTGCGTTTCGCTATGTGTATTTGCTTGCGCATTTACTTGCGAAGGAGTGAGATAAAGAGAATCCGCCACATAAGAATGATCGCTCTTATGATAATCAGAATAACGGAATCCACGTTCAATTATTTTATCTATAAAAAAAAATAACTGTACAGCTAATAGAATGAAAATCTGTACTATTATAGCTACGCTAATAAATCTAATTAGCCTCTTGCCTATCTTCTCTCTTCTGCGCATAATCTCCCCCCTCTACTATAATAACTATCTCTCCTTTAGGCTCGTGAGCCTGATAATAATCAGCTAATTCGAGTAAAGTTCCCCTCTTTGTTTCTTCAAACATTTTACTTATTTCCCTTGAAACTGAGGCCCTTCTACCCTCTCCTAAATACTCTGCTAACTGCCTTAGTGTTTTCACCAAACGATACGGTGACTCATATAAAATCATCGTTGCCACTTGGGTCGCTAACTCCTTCAACTTAGTTTGTCTTCCTTTCTTAATTGGTAAAAAACCCTCAAAAATAAAAGACGTACTAGGCAAAGCTGAATTAACTAATGCTGGAACAAATGCTGTTGCTCCTGGCAGAGTTTCGACCTTTATCCCAGCATCAACACAGGCCCTAACTAAATAAAAGCCTGGATCTGAGATACCTGGAGTACCAGCGTCTGAAATTAAAGCAATATTTGCACCTGCTGCTAATTTATCACAAATTCGGGAACTAGTTTTATGTTCATTAAACTTATGATGTGACTCCATAGGAGTCGTAATTTCATATTTTTTTAAAAGGAATGAACTAGTACGAGTATCCTCTGCCAGAATAAGATCCACAGATTTTAACACTGAAATAGCTCTAAAAGTTATATCCTCAAGATTTCCTATCGGAGTAGGTACTACGTATAAAATTCCCATATTAAATAAATTTTCTTCTAACTATCATATAAAAACGATAAACTGTATCCGAACTCTCATCCCAGTCAAAAGCACGTCTAAGATAATATACCACTTCTTCAAAAGATGGAAGCTCTTCAATACTAGAAATACTCAATTCATATTGATCATCATCATCATCAAATAACTCACGAATAAATAATGATTTATCATTTATCGAAATAGCCTTACATATAGAATCGATGCTAAATCCAG
>CAYJFD010000025.1:2461-30692 GCA_964369605.1 uncultured Muribaculaceae bacterium
ACCATAGTGGCTTTACTGTATCGTATCCATCATCGCCAAAAGTAATATTAAAATCATTATCAAATCTCGTTATCTCTTTTTCTTGTTCACTTACTGGCTTATCAATAATTGGATTTAGAGGCGTCAGTTTTATCTCTGAATTAGTACTAATTTCTTCGAAATCTATTGCAGGTTCTTTAGTATCAATACTTATTTCTTCTAAAATAGGTTGAACTACTTCAGCTGAGTGCTTCTTCTCCATACCGTTATGATTTGAGTTGGAAAGCGTACTTATTTGCTGTTTTAGATCTGAAATCTCCCTAGATAAGGTTGCTTGTTGTTTTCTTAATCTTTCAATTTCTTCTATTAATATAGACAAAGTAGTATCCATACTACTTCTTATTTCCTTAGAAAAGTCCTTCATTATTAAGCTAGTTATTAGGGATGTGTACTTGAGTAAGAGTATGTACTCTTATAAGTTTATTATTCTTATCGTAAATTTCTTGTCTGACACAGCCAATACCTAAGACCAACCAATTAGTAATGTAGTTTTTACTTGTAAAGCCTAGAACCTTTGAGGTCTGTGTCTCAGTAAGTTTATATGCATTGAATGTACCTGCAGGAGTCGTGATCTGCTCCATCCCCACAAAAGTACGATCTATCACTCTCATTTTAGTTCTTATTCCACCTACTTTCACACCTATATAATTATCAGGAATAGTTGTATTTGGAATACTTAAATCTGCTGGTACTGAAGCAGCATCGCCTTTTGACATATACTTCTGACTCTCTCTCGCCTTGAAAAGATCATCTAATATCGCCTCTTTCTTTCCATTATTAGTTTCAACTAACATACTGAACTCATTATTGTTGTCATCAAAAACAGGTTCATTATTCTCATTAAAGAAATTATATATAATTACGACTTCTCCATTTCCATCTACTAGATCAACGCTTTTTGTATGCGATATATAAGAACCAAAAAGCTCATTATTCTGATCGTCTATTCTATAACTTAACTTTGTCCCAGGTGTTAATGGGTAGAAAAATTCTTGCGCTTTTAGATGTAACGGAAGTAGTAACACAAGAAATACTAAAATGTACTTAATTATTGTTTTCATATTTTACTAATATTTTATCTATCCTTGCTCCATCCATATCTACGATTTCAAATAGGAAACCACCCCATTTTACACTTTCGCCTGTAGTAGGTATATGACCTAGTAATTCCAGAATAAGTCCTCCTACAGTATTATGTTCGTTATCTTGATATAGATCCTCTTTTTCAAAGTGTGCTAAAAAATCATAAAATAAGCATTGGCCATCAACAAACCAACCATCTCCTTCAGTTCTAGGGATAATATCTAATTCTTCGTCAGAATATGATATCGAACCGACTAGTCCCATAAGTATATCCTTATAAGTAACTATTCCTTGAGTTATTCCAAATTCATCACATATAAGTCCATAATGTAGCTGTTGACTTTTCATTTCTTCAAGCACCTTGTACACATCCATATTCTCATAGAAATAGTGTGCAGGTTTAATATAGTTACTTAATTCAAAGTTTTCTTTTTGGAGAGTTCCAAATAAGTCTTTCATATAAACCACCCCTACTACTTCATCTAAACTTCCATCTCCTACTGGATAAACTTCATAGATATCATCTTGGATTAACTCTAAGATCTCACTTGATGCCATATCCTTATCAATCCATATTACCTCATTACGTGCCGTCATAATAGATTCTATCTTTCTGTCACCTAAAGAGAAGCCTCTCTCTACTATATCTTGCTCTACATCTTGAACTTCGCCATCTTCATAGCCCTCTGCTATCATAGACTTTATCTCATCTTCTGTGACCTTTGCATCTTCTCCTTTAATTCCTAATAGATTTACAAAGGCATCGGTCGTTATGCTTAATAGCCACACAAATGGCTTAGCTATCCACGATAAGAAAAGCATAGGACTAGACATTCCCATAGAGATACTTTCAGCAGAACTCATACCTATTCTCTTAGGAATTATTTCGCCAAAAACAATAGTGACAAAGGTAACTGTAACTACTATGATTCCTTGAGCTAAGGTATAAGCATATTCTGCACTCATTCCTACCTTAACTAAAAAGTCACCAAATTCTTCTGAGACAGTAGCCCCAGAATAAAGACCTGTTAGAATTCCAACTAATGTAATGCCTATTTGAACTGTGGACAAGAATCTATTTGGGGATTCAATTAATTTAAGTGTAAGTTTTGCTGTCTTACTCCCCTTTTTGGCCTTTGATAATATCGCTGATTTCCTAGCAGAAACTAAAGCCATCTCACTCATAGAGAAGATCGCATTTAGGAAAATCAAAGCCAAAATTATAAGTATTTCCATAGTACAAATATATTATTTTTTTTTGACTATCTTATAAAATGTGGCATATCTTCAGGTATTTCAATAGAATACTCTATCATACCTGCGACTACTCCATCTTTACGCCAAACTGTTTGGTATACTATCTTCTTCTTGCCATTTTTTGAGATGGTATAGGTGTTGGATCCACCTGTTTTTATCATTTCTTGTATATGTTCCCAAGAAGCAGGTTTATGACAATCTTTTAGATTCTGACCTATCAATTTATCACTTCCTTGAGCAAAAATCTCCTTAGACTTATCGTTCATATACAAAATGTTACCGTCTGTATCACAGACGGTAACAACATGATTTAACTCTTTTGAGAAATCGAACATATTATAAATTATTCTTTCCTGTTCTTAAAAATTCTGCAAATTCAGAGACATTTAAATTATAACCTCTTGATGGCGCTAGCTGTTCTTCAGTCTCAGGGTTAATTATTGCGTAATATGGTTGAGCATTTACTCTGAAACGTTGAGCTGCGAAATGCGAGTTAATACGTCCTAACTGCTTTAGTGTTTTACCATCTTCAGTTATTACCCAATCCTCTTCAGCTACCTTTGTTTTATCATCAGCATAAAGAGCTACTATAATAAAGTCATTATTTAGCATATTTAGAACCTCAGGGTCTGACCATACATTTTCTTCCATAGCTCTACAATTCACACAACCATGACCTGTAAAATCAATGAATAATGGCTTTCCTTGCTTTTTTGCTGCCTCTACAGCCTCTTCATAATCGAAGTAACCATTTAGGTTATGAGGTAGGTGAAGGAAATCGCTATATTTTGCTGGCTTATCCATAGAGTTTGTCTGTGCTGGAGCTGCAAAACCTGTTGTTGGTATTACAAAGTCTTGACTAGCCATAGGAGGCATATATCCTGATAAAGCTTTTAATGGAGCACCGAACATTCCTGGTATCATATATACAACGAAAGTAAACGATAAAATAGCTAATGCTAGTCTTCCTACGCTAATATATTTTACTGGTGAATCAAACTTGAATGTTAGCTTGCCTAGTAAATATAAACCTAGTAATGTGAAACATACGATCCATATAGCTAAGTAAACCTCTCTATCTAATAGACCCCAGTGATAAGTTTGGTCTGCAACGCTTAAGAATTTGAAACCAAGAGCTACCTCGATAAATCCAAGAACTACTTTTACTGAATTTAACCAGCCTCCTGACTTAGGAAGATTCTTAAGTAGAGATGGTGCAAATGCGAATACAGTGAAAGGTAGAGCAAATGCGATAGAGAATACAAGCATAGTTATGATTGGTTCAAATACTTGACCTCCTTGTGTTGATTTAATAAGAACTGTTCCAACGATAGGACCTGTACAAGAGAAAGATACTAATACAAGAGTAAGAGCCATAAAGAATACTCCCATAAGGCCACCCTTGTTAGATTTTTCATCTGATCTATTTACTAACTTACTAGGAAGAACTATCTCGAATGCACCGAAGAATGATGCTGCGAATACCATAAATATTATAAAGAATATTAAGTTTGGAACCCAGTGTGTAGCTATGAAGTTAAAGATATCAGCTGTTACTGATTCTCCACCTGCTAACCAAGTTACAAAAATAATGATAGCGATAGGTAGTGTATATAGGGCTACAATACAAATTCCAAAGAAAGCTGCTAAAAGTTTACCTTTTGCATTACCTGTTTTACCTGATTCTTCAGCACTTTGATTTTGCTTTAGGAAGAATGATACTGTCATAGGCACCATAGGGAATACACAAGGCGTAAGTAACATAGCAAATCCCCATAAGAATGCTTCGATAAGAATAGCCCAAAGTGTGCCATTATCTTCTGATACAGGTGCAGCTTCTTCTAGTACTGGCGCTTCCTCTATTTTAGGAAGAACAGAACCGTCTCCAGTGAAGCCCATTTTGAAGTATTCTTCTGGTGGACTAACACACATTCCTGACTCCATACAAGCCTGCCAAGAAATCATTGATTCTACTGCTGCTTTATTTATATCGGTTACTTTTACCTTTTGAGCTATTACAGCTGGTGAATAAACTTTACCTATCTCTATTTCGAAGATATCATCATAATATTTCTTCACCTTGCTTTTAAAGTAAGGTTTTCCTTCTAGAGTAACATACTCAGTAAGTGGTGTTACTGTAAGAACTGTTGGAAGTGGACCATAGTCATGAACTACGTCATCATAAATATACCAACCACTTTCGATGGTAGCTGTTAATAATACTTCATAGGTAGTATCATCGATTTTTTCGAATGTACTTTTCCAAGTTACTGGGTTCATCATCATATTGTCCTGCGCCTTTACGCTAGTAGAGGCTACAAACAATGAGATGATTGCTAATAGTACTAAAGATATTTTTTTCATATACATATAATTATAATATTATTTTGCTTTGAATAGCTTACAAAGATAGATGTTTTACCTTATGATGCAAAAATTATTCTCTTGGACCAGCCTTTAAATGTTCTAGCCAATACTTCTCCATCATTTGGTAAAGATGGTAGGTAGTATTTTCTCTTTCATTGACACTATGTGAGCGCATAGGATATGAGAACTGGTCAAACATTTTATTATGTTTGATTAGTTCATCAACCATTAATTCAAATGCCTGATAATGAACGTTATCGTCTGCTGTTCCATGAATAAGTAATAAATCACCTTTTAGATTAGCTGCGAAATTCACTGCTGAACCCTCGAATAATCCTTCAAAGTTTGTGCTTGGTAGTCCCATGTATCTTTCTTGATATATGGTATCATAAACATAGTGAGAATAAACTCCCGCTATTGCGATAGCTACTTGATATACATCAGGATACTTTAATATTGCGTGAGCAGCTGAAGATCCTCCCCCGCTCCATCCCCAGATACCGATTCTTTGAGCGTCGATATAAGGGAAGTCGATTTGTGCTTGTAGTGTTGCCGCAGCATGGTCTGCTGGTGGTACGATTCCTATTTTTCCGTAAATTGACTTTCTCCATTCCCTTCCTCTAGGATTATTAGTTCCTCTAGGGTCTATACTCATTACGATGTAGCCTTGATTTGCCATATAGTGATACCATAGGTCTCGACTTGACCAAATATTTTGTATAGTTGAAGACCAAGGCTCTCCATAAATGTAGAAAATCACAGGATATTTTCTTGAAGGATCAAAATGTGGTGGTTTTATCATCCATCCATCTAGCTCTACTTCTCCTGCCTGAACTTTGAAGTATTCTTTTTCCGCTAATTGTAATGAGTCTACTTTACTAGCAAGTACATTATTATCTTCTAAGGTTATTATTTTTCTGTGTCTAGGGAGACTTATTAGTTCATATTGATTTGGAGTTTGAGAATTACTAAATGTATGAATAGCATATTTTGCTCCTTTATTAATATTGTATTTATTATGTCCCACTAGTTTCTTTGGTGTTACTCTTTGAGCCTCCTTTTCTTTACCATTTAATTTGCTTCTATATAGATATTCTTCTACTGCACTATCTGGTGAAGCGATGTAATATACGTAACCGCTTTTCTCATCGATACATTTTATGCTAATTACATCAAACTCACCTTTTGTAATCAGGCTTTCTTTCTTACCATCTCTACTTACAAGGTAAAGATGTCTCCATCCATCTTTCTCACTTGTCCATGTAAAGTATTTTTCATTTTCTAACCAAGTTATATTATCGTGGACATCTAAGAAGGCCTCATCTTTGTCTTCGTAGATTTTTTCAAATTCCATAGTTGTAACATCTCCTATGTATACATTGTTTGTATTTTGCAGACGATTCAACTGTTGAATCATTACCTCGTTTGAGTTTGGAATAAAATCCATACGTGCAAGGTAGTTGTTTCGTGGATCTCCAGGTATATCAAACCAGCGTGTTTTAGCTGTTTGGATGTCTAGTACTCCTACTTTTGCAGCTGAATTGGTAGTTCCAATTTTTGGATAAGGGAAACTTATTATCTGAGAATATATAGAATCCAGGTTATCTACCATATGAAACACCCCTGTCCCTTTAGTATCAAACTGCCAATATGCTATGCTTTTTCCATCAGGGCTCCATCTAAATCCATCGTGTATATGAAGTTCTTCTTCATATACCCAGTCAAAATTACCATTGATTATTTCTTCACTTCCATCAAATGTAAGCTGTTTTACCGTTTGCTCTACAAGATCTTGTACATATATATTATTATAGTATACAAAAGCTACCTTAGATGCATCTGGAGAGAATTTAGCAAACATCAGCCTAGATTCATCCATTTCTGGAGCTATCTGAGTAAGCTTATTTGATGTCAGGTCAAGTACCCAATAATCTCCTCTTGAGTTAAGTCTCCAAACTCTTTTTGTATTAGTATAGATTAATAATTTGGTATTATCAGGGCTCCAGAAGTAGTTATAAATGTTTAATGCCTTATCTTGTCCTTGAGGAATTAGTTGCTTTGCAGATACTAGGACTGTTCTTTCTCCGCTTTCAACATCGTATTTCACGATATCTTTTGCATTTAATTCGGTATTGGACTCTAATACAGAATAGGAAATATCGTCATCCAGCCATTTTAACTGAGGTATTCCTCTTAGGGCATACTCATTATTTTTAAATATATCTTCTAAAAGAAGTTGTTTCTCTTGTGAGAATAAAAGTGTGGAACTAAGTATTAGACTTAGTAATAATAGTAATTTTTTATGCTTCATATTATTAATAGTGTATTCAATATATCCCACAAAGATATATAATTTATACAACTATAAAATGAATTAGCTAACTTTGCATAATGACAACTATTAAACTAACTCCGACGCAAAATGCAGAATCTCACGCTATCTGCTCTTCTAAATTATGGGGAAATCCCCTAATGCCAGACTCTTTTGAATACCCTTGTTTTAAAGATAGTGAGGGGGAGGAAGGTCAGTATGACTTTATTTGTCAGATTAATTGTGCAGACCTAGGAGAGAATGAGTTTCTTCCATCAAAGGGAATACTCTATTTCTTTGCCAAAATAGGCGCATTTTTAGGTAATTTTTGGGAGGAAGAGCTAGAACAGGGTTACTGGGCAAAGGAAGACTTAAAGGTAATTTATACTCCACGCACTGATTTTGAAAGTTTTGTAGAACTTGCTCTTAGCGATGAGGATGGATATGAAGTTTCCTTTCCTGAGCAGGCGCTAAGTGTGGAGGTGGCTAAGCAAAATGATATTGCGTCAGCTGTAGATCAAGAAAAATATATAGTCCTACTTTGTATTGAATCTCAGAAAATTACAGCACAAAGTGAGCTACTTTTCCCTAATGGGAGCCGTTTATATTTCTTGATTCCAAAGCAGGACCTACTTTCTGAGCGAAAAACATTCAAGAATGCTATCGGGTATTTAGGCTAGATCTCTTCGGCTTCTCTAGCGTAGTTTGAACATTTTATCAGAGCGAGAAACATTTACTGGAGTTAATCCTAATGCTCCTTCAGGTACTTCCATATCTAATTCTTCGTAGTGATCTATCCAGGCCTGTAGGGTCTCTCCTGTTTTAGGATCTATAAAAGTCATAGGAAGGGGTGTAAATATATCATAGGATTTGAAACATTCGTAAAATAGTTCTGTACAGTATAGCATATCGTTATCTAATAGGTAAGGCAGGTCATAAGGAACACCTAATACTGATTTAGCATATTCTACTGCCTCTGGAATAGCCTTTCTGTACTTCCTTTTTAGTCTGTAAGTTTCCGTTTTTTTCATTATCGAAGGAATTACAACTTTAGCTCCACCCTCTTCTCTTTGAAGCAATGTGTCTTTAGGTATATCTCCATTTCGACTAAGGTAGGTTTCTATAGAATTTATTTGAACTTCTTTTCCAACAGCCTCGATAATTTTTAATGAATCACCTATTAGAACAGCTATACCACAGTGTGAAAAGTTCATAGAGCCTTCTTTTTGGGTTACTGCTTCGATAGCGTCTGCTAGTTCTGAGGAGTTTAGGTCTTGAAATATCATATCTCCTTCTTGTATAAGTATATTTTTATTTTGCGTGCAAGCAGTCAATAGTACTGTTAGAAGAGTTAATGTTAGTAAAATGGATTTCATAGATAATTTATATTTGTATATTGTTATTTATTCATTGTTAACCAAGCGTTTATACTTATTTTAAAACGTTTAGGACGCTTTATGAGCTCTATGGTTAAGAAATATATCTTTACTAAAATATATTCTAATAGTGTGTAATGTCTCTTAAAGAAAATTCTGGTAGACCTTTGCACTATCCTCTCTCTTGCTAAAGAAGTCATAGATGCCGACGAACTAGCACCTCTGTAGTGAAAGATTTCATTTTCTAAATGTACTATAGGTATGTTATTCTTCCAAAGTTGATAGAAAAGTTCAGTATCCTCAGCATAGAGAAAATAATCTTCACACCACATTCCGATTGTTTGAAAGACTTCTTTTGATATTATAACTGTAGCACCTAGGCACCAGTACTTTGAGCGTTTTCTATTAAAGTTCCAATTAAATATATCTTTGATGGAAGGAAGGGGTTTTCTTATATTTTCTATACTCCCATCAGGGTTTCTTAGTTTATGCACATACACTTTGGTAGTATCTTTTAATATTTCACGATAATCACTATCCATCCCTACTAGGAACATAGTATCAGGGTTCAAAAAGTGTAGCAAGTTTGAGGATGCATGTTTTGCACCTATATTATTAGCCTTTGAAAAGCCCATATTATACTCACTCTCTATGAAAATATACCTGGAATTATCTTTAAAATTCTCGCATAATTCTACTGAATTATCAGCTGAAGCATTATCGACTACGATTACTTCATAATCAATTTCTAAGAGGTGTTCAGCTATACTACATAAACATTTACAAAGAAGATCTGCTGTATTATAGTTGACTATTATTATCGAAACATCTCTCATAAATTTCTTTTATTTTTATATAATTCTTTCATCACCATCATTGGCCATTTCCAATTTTGATATAACAACTGTACTATACCTGGAGCTAGTATCATCGCCCAGACCTTTAAGTCAGTAAATTTTAATAGTACGAATAACAATACTATGACACCTAGTCCAGAAATTAACGCTGCTTTGAAAAAAGGCACCTCATTTTTAGAAAGTAAAAATGTTCCAGCTATAGCATGATTTTTTTCTAACGATGCGATAATTAATGCTACGATCATCATAGGAGCTGCAAGTAAGGTCGTTTGACTTGAAATCAGTTCTAGTACTCTAGGACCTAGTAAAACCAAGAGTAATCCTCCAATGAATGTTAAGGAAAAGAAGATAGATATAGAGCGAAAATATAATTTTCGCAACATCAGTAGATTTCTCTCTACAGTATATTGGAAGATTTTAGGAGTAAATGATGTGAAATACACTTGTGCGCCAGCTGTTATGACTCCAATTATCTGAACCGTAGTTCCATAAGAAGCAAGTTCTGTGAGTGAAATATAAAGCGGTGCTATCAGGATAGATGCTTGGTTAATTAAGTATGCGCCGACTGAAGTAAGGCCGACTTTGAAGGCATTTGGAAAGATGAGTTTCACTATTGGCCTATGTGCTTGATAAGGGGCTTTACTTATATTCTCTAGTATAGCTTTCGTATAGAAGGCTCGATATGAGATTATTCTTTTCACTAGTAATGAAAATAACTGAGCTAACATTATAGCTATTAGGCCCTGTCCTAAATAAATTAGAATTACAGCTAAAACTAAATAAACTAGCTGACCTACTACACGTATCTGCTTAGATCTTTTAACCATTCCCTTTCCTTGTAAAAGGGAATCATAATATAGCGTATATAGATTATAAGCACTAAAAACACATAATAGTATCCAGGCTATATAAACTTCTTGTTTATTACCTGAATAGTCTTGTAGTATATTAGATATGTAAAGTGTACCAAGGCTTAGTAATAGAATAAATAAAACTACTGAGCTTCTAGAATAAAACCACTTCATGGCTTTTATCGTAGCCTTTAATAAGGAATAATCAACTTTGCTATTTTCATTTATCTCTGATATCCCTTTACTCCTGAGCTCTTTAACTCCACTAAATATATAACTTATATTTCTAGAGAAAGAAGGATTAAAACCAAAGTCTAATAAATTAGTTAAGATGATAATAGATGAAAACACTTGCCAAATACCTACCTGTTCTGCGCCAAGCATCCTTAGAATAAATGGCAGCAAGATCAATCCTGCAGCAAACTGCAGAACTGTGGCTACAAGGTTCCAAGCTACATCTCTTGACCCTATTCGCTCTAAGCCAGAATGCTTCTTATCTAAATATACCATTCACATTTAGCTTTATCACCCACCATCCACACGATATCCGAAACTTCGAAGACGAAATCAGGTGATGGGTTCATTATAGAGTCCTCTCCCCTTTCAACTCCTAGAATCATACATCCATCATCCCTTAGTTTTGTATTTAATAATGCTTTTCCTACTAAAAATGACTGCCTTGATAAAATATAAGAGTTAACTTCTACTGGTTCATCTGGAATACTCTCCTGCTGAGCATCGCTAGCCATTACAGCAGAGAATGTTTCTATCTGCTCATCAGTTCCCACAACTAATAGCCTATCATAAGGAAATATTTGTTCATTAGGAGACGGAATATTTATTGCAAGGTTAGCTCTGGTAATTTTCACGATATTAATACCAAATTCTTTCCTAAACGGTATTTCTAATATTCTTTTTCCAATATATGATGAATATGGAGATACTATTATCACTTCTGTATGTAGGTTCTTTCCTGCTAACTTACTCTTTATGCTTGTCCTCATAGGAGCACGTTCATTTTCGTGAAGCTCTATTTGATTAAGATTTTCAAAGAACATTTTCTCAACATAAGCTAATTTTCCAACTGTATTTCTTGTTATTAAGAATACAAGTAATAATGAGAAAGAAAGTAGTAGTAGTAGCCAATATGAGAATTCAAACTGTTGAAAGAATACTATCGCTATAAAGAATATCGCCAATAATGACCTCAATACCGTTAAGGCAATTAGGGGAGCACGGTTAATATTCTTTTCCCATAGGGCTTGAAAAGAATCGTGGCATTTTCCTTTATTTATGATCATTCCATAAATAAACGGACTCATTAGTAGCACTGTAATGGTTACATCTAACCATTTAATATATACTGGACTCAGAAAGGCTAATTCCTTCTGAAGAAAATCACCTAAATAATTAATATTCAGAAACAAAATGGCGAAAAGTGGTACAGAGTATAATATTATTCTTCCAAAATATCTCTGAAATAGAATCTTCCATGCACTCTTCTGCTCTACTTCCTTCTCTTTATGCGAATATCTTTCATCTAATTTTTCAATTAGTCCCGCAGGTAGAATGGAGTAAAGCTTATCAGCTAAAGGGTCTGCTAATTTGATTAAATATGGTGTTGTAAATGTGGTGATTACGGAGACGACTATTATTATTGGGAATATCTGTTCACCTATTTCATTTAGCCTAAGTCCTAGAGCTGCTATAATGAAAGCAAACTCACCTATTTGAGCCATACTCAGTGCTGCCCTTATAGAAATCCTTATAGTTTTTCCAGCTAGTAAACAACCAATGGTCATAAATAGAGGTATAAAAAATAAAACGACAAATAGAAGCAGTAATATAGGTTTCCAGTAAACTAAAATAACGGATGGATCCAACATCATTCCGATAGACACGAAGAAGATAGCTCCAAACAAGTCTTTAACTCCTTTTATCGTTTTTGATATTCTTTCGCCCTCTATAGTCTCAGCTAGGATAGATCCCATCATAAATGCTCCTAAGGCAGGAGAAAAGTCTGCATACTCAGCTAAAGCAACCATACCAAAACACAATCCTATAGATAGGATTAATAGTAGCTCACTGTTAAGTATTTTTTTTGCAGATTTAAGCAGTGTAGGTATAACGAAAATACCTATTAAGAACCATAATATTAAAAAGAAGCCCAGCTTCAGTAAACTAATGAGCATTTCCGTCCCAGAGAACTGCTGAGTAAGAGCAAAAGTGGATAGTAAAACCATCACTAAGATGGCTAGGATATCTTCCACTATTAATGTTCCAAAGACTACAGCAGTAAAGGCCTTATGCTTAAGACCTAGATCATCAAAAGCCTTAATAATTATCGTAGTAGATGACATGGAGAGCATAGCAGCTAGGAATAGACTTTCCATACTTGTCCAGCCCAGGGCATGCCCTACAAAGATACCCGTCACAAACATTCCTATAAAAATAGAACCTGCCGTTATCAGTGATGTACTACCGACTTTAACTAACTTTTTGAAACTAAACTCAAGCCCTAAACCAAACAGTAAAAAAATAACTCCTAACTCAGACCAAAGTTCTACCTCGATCTTGTTTGCCACGTTTGGAAAAATTTCAAAATGTGGTCCGACTAAAAAACCCGCAATTATATAGCCTAAAATTACAGGTTGTTTTAGCAGCCTACAAATTAGCGTTATAACACTTGCCGATATTAATATCAGAGCTAAATCTGTTACTATTTGCATTTGTTCGTGCATACTAACTGCCCTCCTTATTTAAAAACTCTAATAATGTATTTGCTAGCTCTTCTTTTTTCTCTTTATGGTCTAAAATACTCTGTGCAAACTTATTTGAACTAATATCACCCCTTACCTCGTAAAAGTCTAAATCTCTATCTTCTATTGCTCCATCCACACCATAGGCTGTCTTAAATAAGGATGAAAATTCTTTTTTGGTATCAGAATAAATGAAGTCATCTAACTGAATTACTGCATCTCTCCAATCTTGAATAAACGTAGCAAAGATATCTGCACTAAGCTGATTGAATTCCATTTTATATAACTCTTCAATCATTGAGCATGTCCAGGTCCATTCATATTCATAATAATTATCTGAAATCGATTTAAATGCCATACTCAGATCGCATAAATCATTATAATAAGCATTCTCGATATTCTTAATAAATAAGTCCACTTCACTTTTAGGTGAAAATAGACCAGCTAAGTCTACCCATCTTCCCTTACCTATCTCTGTAGTTGGCCTTAAGATATTAACGAACTCTTCAAAGGTTGAATATGTCTTTCCTTCTAATCGTCTTATGATAGAATCTCCTATAAACTTTTGAATAGCAAGATTATAATATTCCAAGCCACTTATCAAAGCACTTTTTCGAATATTCGCATTCTGATATGTATAGATCTCGCAATTATCTCCAGACAACTCACGTATTCCTTTCAATATTTTAATCCCCTCTATCATCTTTTGTATGACAAATGGACATAGCATATCAAATTTTATATAATCCAGTCGCTTGTCAAGACTCCCTTTTCGCTTATCTCTTTCAGGCCACTTCTTTGCATCCCTAATAGTTCCAACACTACGTAAATTCACCCCAGGCACTAAAAAGGTTGTATTTTGATGCTCTATTAAATATGAAAATGGGAAATTACTCGTATCTACGTGATCTACATGTCGTCCCATTACTAGCGTGAAAGGACCAATATGTGATGGATATAATACATAGGAGTCAGATGTTGTCTTTGAGCCGCGCTCCAAAATTCCATGGTGAATTGGACCTAACTTATACATATGGTTACTCTGATTAGATCCAGAACCTGCGTTCATAAAAGAAAAAATTCCAGCGATCAATAATGTAGATTTGTGATGAGTAACGGTATAAGGTCCTGCAAAAATCGCACATGCTTCTCCATTTTCTCCGTGTGAATTTGAGAAAAATAAAGAATCTGTGGCTGAATAATTATTCGATAAATGACAAGCCTGACCAACAAAACATCTGCTAAGGGTTACTGCATTATCTATATGTGATCCTGAAGAAAATATAAAATCTTTTGCTATTACACTATTTCCAATTAATACTGGAGCACTTTCTTCAGAATTTATTGAACCATTTTCTAACTTCATAGCCCCATCTATAATAGTGTAACTTCCTACTCTTACATTCTTTATAGTGGACGTATTTTTTATTGTAACATTTGATCCTATATAACCTTGTGTAGCAGTATGCTTCGCAATATATTCTGCTGCCAAAGACTCCAGTTTATTAATAAATTCCTTCCTATTTCGATAAAGGACTGACATATATGCTAGCTGGGCAGATAATTCACTAAAAATTGGTATCTCTCTCCCTCCTGTCTCATCAAGTACACTGACTCTTACACCATTACCAAATGATGACTCTCCCTCGACATAGATGGAATTCACATTATTTATGTAGGTATTCTCTCCTATGGTATAATTTGCTATATAGTCATGAATATTCTCGATACAAGTATTATCTCCTACTTCAACATTATGTAGTGTACTCTTTCTAATCCCAGATTGTTTTTTCAATCCTCCAGGGAGCTCAAAACTAGTATTAAATACACCTAATTTAATTTTACCTGAAAACTTAGCATTCCAAATCGAATTTGGATTAAAACCTTCCTTAACTTGAATATTACCCCAGTCTTCTGCACTGCAGTAATTTTGGTCTTTTAAAATAATTATTTCTTGTTCTGTCAGATTACGGTAAGTCTTCATAGTTCAATTTTTAATATTTTCTATTAATTTTCACAAAAGTAACAAATAGTGCTCTTTTATACAAAAAGTTTTATCACTGCCCAAAGCTCTAATAGCTCCTTGAACACATCATCCAATACATCTATTACTTTTGCTGCTTTGTTCATTCTCGACACTCTTTCTCTAATTTGCTTTGATAGGAGCTTTAAGTCCTCGAATTCCTTGTTAATTTCCTTGCTTAAAGATGTTTGTATAGTTTTTATTCTTAGTCTCTCAGCATCTCTAAATGCTCTAGAAGAAAGCTCAAGCAATTCTCTCTCCTCTTTTGAGATATCTGTATTGATTCGCGCTTGTTCTATCTCACTTAATGCTAATCTTATTTCATCAAGCGTTATAGCTTTTGATATAGTTTGCTCTTCCATACTCTCCTATATTAACTCTAAAATCTTATTTACCTCTAGTGCATACTCTATTAGCTCATCATAGACCTGTTCTATATCTTGTCTTCGCTCAAGACCCTTAACGATCTTATTATGAGCCCTCTTAAAAGCTTGTAAGGAAGATATACAGCGTCTTCTAATCAACTCAATTTTTTCGATTTGCTCTAACAACGAAAGATACTGCTTATCCATAAGATAAACATCTGTTGATGTATTTGGTGAGTTTAGATAACTTGAATAATTAATTCGCAAACCCTCCTTTTCATTTTTAATTAGAGAGCTCAAATTTTCACTCTTCAAAAGATCCACCATAAAATCAACAGTGGATGCGACTAAAGTATCTCCTTGTGTAATAAAGTCACGAAGGATCTTTGTCTGCCTACGCCTCATATAGGATTCCGAAAATGACGCGAGCGAATATACTGTATTCTTCGACAGTTCACTGGGATATTCTTTATCTGATATATCTAACTCGTTTATTTGTTCGATGGCCTCTGATAGATTTCTGCCAAAGCCTCGAATCTCAGTTCCGTATTCCTTCCACCTATTCTCGTGAGATAGAGAATATAGAGTTCTTACATAAGATTCCATAACCTCGACTCCTAAATCAAACTTCTTTGCCATCTTCAAATCCTCACTATAGGCTTGAGCAAGCGACTCTAGCTCATCTAAATGTAGATCAGTTGTAGACAGGCTAATAGCATAGAATACACCCCTCTCCTTACGAACAGCAGCCAAATCTTCGACCAAAATCCTTGGAGCAGCATTCATTTTATCTCCAAGTACAGCAAGATTTTCAATACTCTTTAACTGAGACTTACTCAATACTGCGCAGGATGAGCATAATACACTCAGAAGAAGAGATAATAAAAGAAGTTTTAAGAGTTTTAGTTTCATAAGTTTAATATTTAGAATTACTTAAATATCTGCTCTAACTGTTTTATTTTTTCTTCCAACACACCCCTATCACCCTTCACTCCAAAATAATATTTAATCTTAGGTTCCGTTCCTGATGGCCTAACAGCTACCACACTTCCGTCCTCAGCAAAAAATCTTAACACATTAGATTTCTCTAAACCTGTTTTCTCAGATTCAAGGTAATCTATTATTTTCACAACAGGACTACCAGCTAACTCCCTTGGAGGATTCTCTCTATACTGCTTCATTAAAAGCTGTATCTCCTCAGCTCCATCCTTACCCTTCTTTGTAACAGATATTAAGCTTTCCATATAGTAGCCATACTCAGAGTAAATTTTCTCCATAAGCCCTTCCAAATCGTAGCCTTGATCAGCAGCCCACGCTGCACACTCTGCTAACATTGCGCAGCTAATTACAGCATCCTTATCTCTCACATACTCTCCTATATTAAAACCATAACTTTCTTCACCTCCGCAAACAAATTCCATAGAACCCTCGTTTTCTCGTACGACCTCTGCTATATACTTAAAACCTGTTAAAACATCAAATACCTTAACATCAAAACTCTCAGCTATAGCCTTCATTAGCTCAGTGGTTACAATAGTTTTTATAATATAGGATTTAGGGGACAAAGTCCCAATATCAGCCCTTCTAGAAAGCACGTAGTATGTTAATAAGGCAGCTGTTTGATTTCCAGTTAACAGCTTATAAGAACCATCTTTAGTTCTCATAGCTACCCCTAGACGGTCCGCATCTGGGTCAGTTGCCATTACGATTTGTGCTTCTTCTTCTTTTGCTAACCTTAATGCCATCTCTAGCGCAGATGGCTCTTCAGGATTCGGAGAAAATACCGTCGGGAAGTTACCATCCGTCTCGCATTGAGGCTTAACTGTTACTATATTCTCAAAACCTAGTTGCCTTAATGCCTGAGGAACCAGCTTTACGCCTGTTCCGTGTAATGGCGTATACACGATCTTTATATCCTTATTCCTTAACACAGATTCAGGAGATAGGCACTGAGAAAGTACTGTATCAAGATATATTTTATCTATTTCTTCTCCTATTAACTCAATCTGCTTCATAGGTTCTTCTGAGAATAACACTTCTGAGGGATCCTTTATGGCCTTTACTTCTGCTATGATATTTGCATCGTGTGGATAGGTAATTTGGGCCCCATCTTCCCAGTAAGCTTTATAACCATTATATTCTTTGGGATTATGCGATGCAGTAAGCATCACCCCTGCTTGACATCCTAAGTGCCTGATAGCAAAACTTAATTCAGGAGTAGGACGCAGTGCATCAAATAAATAGACCTTGAAACCATTTTGTGCAAATATTCCCCCTACTATCTTTGCAAAGCTCTCACTATTATTCCTACAATCATAGGCTATCGCTACCCTAATCTCTTGCCTTTGAGCAAAATTTCTTTTTATATAATTAGCAAATCCTTGGGTAGCCATACCAACAGTGTACTTATTCATCCTATTAGTCCCTACTCCCATCACTCCCCTTAGACCTCCTGTTCCAAATTCTAGGGTCTTATAAAATGCATCCTCTAATTCTAGCGGTGCATTTTTTATCATATTCTCTACCTCTTCCCTAGTATCTTTATCAAATATTGGACTTAGCCAACTGTGTGCTACTTCTAAATAATCAATCATTTCATTTTATAATTTCCCCAAAGTTACATAACTTTGTGAAAATATGGAAAAGAAATTCATAGACTTTATACTAGAAAATGAGGATTCCGATCTGGATCGCCTACTGCTCTCTTCAAGCAAATATCCTGAGATTGATATGAAGAAGGCAGTAAGTACCATTGTAGCCAGAAAAAAGATAAAGACTAAGGTAAAATCTTGGTATGAACATCCTGCATTAAGCTACCCTTTCTCTCTATCTATCGAGCAGTGCAGCAGTGAGCAAACAGCCATCTATAAACAATCCTTTGTAAATGCAGCTGATCGAGTATGCGACTTAACAGGAGGAATGGGAATAGATTCTTACTTTCTCTCTCTCAAATCTAAGCACCTAAACTACTTTGAACGCAACAAAGAGCTATGCGAAACTACTAAGTATAACTTTGAAGTCCTAGGAGTTAAAAATGTCTCATTTCACACCGAAGAGGTAACTAAGTTAACCTTAAAAAATAGTGCAGAAAGATACGATTTAATATATCTTGATCCAGCCAGAAGAGCAAATTCCGGCTCTAGAGTCTATGGGATATCTGACTGTGAACCTAACATTTTAGAGATTCAAGAAGAGCTATTTAACTTAAGCCCTAGAATCTTAGTCAAAATATCTCCAATGGTAGATATAAGTGCTTGTATTCAAGATATTAAAAACATTAAAGAAATTCATATTCTAGCGGTTGATAATGAATGTAAAGAAACCCTACTATATATTGAGAAAGGCTTTAATGGCGATAGAAGCGTGAATGGAGTAGAGATTTTCACTACTAACTTCACTTCTATGGGCAAACAAGAATTTTCGTTCTTCTATGAACAGGAAAAACAAGCAGTAACTAAGTTAAATAATAGTGATATTGCCCTTGGGCACTACCTATACGAAGCAAATAAGGCTATAACTAAGAGTGGAGCATTTAAAAGTGTGGCCCTTCATTATGAAGTAGAGAAGCTTGCAAAGGACTCTCACCTTTATGTATCCTCATCTATGATTTCTGACTTCCCAGGCAGAAAATTTAGAATACTAGATGTGTTTGATTACCACAAAAAGAACTTTAAATTAATCACCGAAAAATATCCTAGAGCTAGTGTGAGTGCTAAAAATTTTCCTTTGAGCTCGGATGACTTACGAAAAAAGCTAAAGCTTAAAGAAAGTAGTACTTACTACCTATTTGGAACTAGCGATTCAAAAGGAGCTAAAAAAATTATTATCTGCAGCTCAGTCCTTGAAGTTAACGAGGAATAATTTATGAGTTGCTCTAGTCATAGCAGTATATAACCATTTTAACTCATCTAATGTAATTTCAGGCTTCCAAAAAGGATTATCTATAAATACTACCTTCCACTGACCTCCTTGAGATTTATGTGTAGTGATAGCATTTGAGTACTTTATTTGAATAGCATTAAAATAAGGATCTTGTTTAATGGCCTTAAATCTAGCCGATTTCGTTTTTAGATGCTCATAGTCAGCATAAACACCTTCAAAAAGTGCTTGATTCTGATCCTTGGTAAGAGATGCAGATTCTGATTCCAGAGTATCTAATATTATTTTTGCCTCTATTTCTAGATCATTGTAGTCTGGAAAAGAAAGTAGAGCATCTGCGAATTCTAAACCATATCTTTCTTCGTAGTTTCTTATTCTCAATAGTTCAGCCACATCACCATTCGCTATAAAATCTATTTCTGGCACATCGTCTAAGAAATTATAACAGTTTTTCACAACCATTATCCTATCCCCTCTCGTAAGCCTTTCATCACAAAACAGAACACTAGAGCGAATGCCTGCATTGTACCTATTCGCCCTCTTATTTGAGCGACATAAGACTAAGACTTCTTCTATTCCATTGCGAGATATCGCATCTCCAAGTTCCTCGATTAGCTCAGAGCCAGCTATCTTTTTGATATCAGTATAATTCTCTAGCTCAAATTTTGGCAAACTTAAGTTCTGTAATACTATATTTTTTCGAAGTAAGGTAGCATTGTACAAAATACCTGAATCAACACCTTGTCTTAAAACTTCTTTTAGCTCTGCTTTTCTTAATGGGCCATACTTTGCAAGATAATTAGGATTAAGTGCTGGACTTAATTCCATACCTATGGGAGGTAGCTGAGCATCATCTCCGATTAGTATAAGCTTATTCCCTTGGTTTGAACGAACATAATCAATCAGATCATCTAAAAGATTTCCCGAGCCGAATATTGAACCGATAGAGTCTATCGAGATAAGAGAAGCCTCATCTACTACGAAAATAGTATCTCGTTTTTTATTGAAATTTATCGAAAACTGTGAGTTTTGATCATTCTGACGTTTTTGTCTATATATCTGCTTATGGACTGTAAAGCTCTTTTCTCCTGTATAGTTCCCTAGTACCTTTGCAGCTCGACCTGTTGGTGCCATTAGGACATAATCTACACCTAACTCCTTTAAAGTCTTAACAAAAGCTGCTATAACACTTGTCTTTCCTGTTCCTGCATATCCGTTCACGAGCATAACATCTTGCTCATCGACTTGCATTAAGAATGCAGAAAGTTCTTGTATTAGATTAACTTGATCCTCAGAAGGCGTATAGGGAAAATGAGAGCGACACTTATCGTATATAAATGTTTCTGAAGACATACCTAGTTCCTTCTAAAAATAGTAAAAAACATAATTATCGGGTATATCTCCAAACGACCTAATAACATTTCGATTGTCAAAAGAAACTTAGCGATCGAAGGAAAATAATCATAATTACCTAGAGATCCGCAGTTTCCAAAGGCAGGACCAACATTTCCAATATGTGCTATGGATGCTGAAAAAGACTCTATTACATCCACTCCAAAGAATGATATAATAACAGCAGTTAATATGGTAATAAATAAATATAGTGCGATATACATCGAAACAAGGTAGGGAATCTCTGTTGGGAGTGCATGCCCTGCTACCTTTACTGGCATAACGGCATTAGGGTAAAGTTGTTTTCTTATCTGAGTCTTTACAGACTGAATAAATATCCACATTCTATCAGCTTTTATACCTCCTGTTGTAGAGCCAGAACAAGCTGTATGTATTGAAACATACATAAGCATTAAGATAGAAAACGATGGCCATATCGAGGTATCCGTAGTCGCAAACCCTGTAGTCGTGTGCAAAGAAACAACTTGAAACACAGAGAGTCTAAAGGCTTCCACCCAGCTACCCACATCACTTGTAAGCTTAAGATTAATCGTAATTAAGATACTAGTAACCAAAATAGTCATTAAATAGAGTCTTATTATCGGAGACTTAAATATCTTATTACTTCTCTCAACTATACTAGCATATAAAATTCCAAAATGCATACCTGAGGCTATCATAAAAACGATAGCGACTAACTCTATAGGAAAAGAGTTATAGCTCATCAAGGATTCATTTTTCGTACTAAACCCTCCTGTTGCCACTATACTAAAGGCGTGATTGATCGCATCGAAGAAATTCATTCCTGAAATCATCAGAAATATTGTAGATAATATAGTTATCCCTAAATACACCGACACTATAATTTTAACAGTCTCCTTAGTTTGATATCTATAATTCTCTTTAGAAATCGACGATATCTCTAGCCTAGAAATCTTAAGTCTAAAGGTACTCATCGCAGGTAATACCATCAACATAAAGATCACTACCCCTATTCCACCTAAGAAGTGAGTCGATGAGCGCCAAAACAACAAGCCATTTGGCAAGGATTCTACATCTGAAAGGATGGTTGAACCAGTAGTAGTATAACCAGAAACTGACTCAAACCAAGCATTGATTAATGTAAAATCACCTCCCCATATCACATAAGGCAACATACCTACGAGACAGGATAATATCCAAGATAAAACTATTATAGCAAAGCCTTCCTTAATATTTATATCTTCGTGACCCCTCACAAAGATAATAGGAAAAACTCCTAAAATTATGGTTATAAGCGTACTAATTAATAATGGAGAAAAAGAAGAATCAAATCCATTAAACACGGAGACAAATAAAGATATAAGCATAAACAGAGCATTAAATAATAATGCTATACCTGTATATCGCGATATTAACTTTATATTCATCTCTTTTTAGCTATTTATTTTCTTTTTAAGGCCTTATTTTCCAATATAAGTTCCTTGATACTCTTATTTAATTCGTATAACTGATCCTTATCAGCCCCTACGACTACATCATAGGTCTTATTATGATCCTTATATTTCTTTAATCCATTATTTATCTTCATAATAGGAGTTAGAACATAAAGATTAAGAAAGTAATTAAATAAAAATACTAGTAATATACCTGCCACCACTGCAACTATACCTGGCATAATAGAACGATATAGACTATCTCTTAGATTTGTATAGTTTTTTGCGATAGAAGTCTGAGTAGAGCTAGAAAGAGATACTAAATAATATCTAAACTGGTCGTAAACACTTTGTAAACGATTAAAATACCATTCTCTTCTTACTGTGTTATTTTCAAGCATCAAAGGCTCGACTTCTTTCAATACCTGCGTATAAGCCACGTATGAATAAATTATCGAATCCCTAATTAGCCTATCATTAGGCGAAAGATTATAATTATCTAAATCCTCTAATAAGGCTCCGAATTCTCTGTGATACCTTGCGCTATAGAGCTTGTAATCTTCGTCATTACTTAACACTTGTAGCACTTGCATATTGAAATCATCACTATAACTAAGCATTTTCCTTGAGGCATTTGAATTAAAGATATTATCTGAGATCATCGTTGACACAGAATTACTCATTCGTCCAAACTCGAAAAAGGCTACTAGCCCTGATAAACTTAACATCAGCGCTATTAACACACACCCTAATAGTACCTTAGTTTTAATATTGTGAACCTTAAATTTCATATTTATAAACAGAAAGGCTACCTAGTTACGGGTAGCCTTGTTATTTTTTCCTTTTTATATTAGTTATTATGAATATAGGATACCATATTTAGAATCTGATTCGTATATCCACATTCATTATCATACCAAGATACGATCTTAATAAAATGCTCATTAAGCTGAATACCTGCTCTAGAATCGAAGTTTGAAGTACACTTCTCACCTAAGAAGTCAGCAGAGATAACATCATCATCAATATATGCGATAATTCCCTTAAATTCATTCTCTGAAGCCTTCTTAATAGCTGCCTTAACATCATCATAAGAACAAGCCTTCTCTAAACGACAAGTTAAATCTACTGCGGAAACGTCGATAGTTGGTACTCTAAAGGACATACCAGTAAGTTTTCCTTGCATAGCTGGGATAACTTTTGATACAGCCTTAGCGGCTCCAGTAGTATATGGAATGATAGTTCCAATCAAAGAACGACCTGCTCTTCTAGCCTTGTTCGAATGAGAGTCAACTGCTCTTTGTGAACCAGTAGCTGAATGAATAGTAGTCATTAAGCCTTCTTGAATGATAAAATTATCATGTAGTACCTTTACGATAGGAGCTAAACAGTTTGTAGTACAAGAAGCATTTGAAATCACCTTTTGTCCAGCATACTCATTATGATTTACTCCGTAAACAAACATAGGAGTATCATCCTTTGAAGGTGCTGACATAATTACCTTCTTAGCTCCACTTCTAATATGAGCCTCAGATAACTCCTTTGTAAGATATTGACCAGTACAGTCAATAACTACATCAACTCCCCACTCTCCCCACTTTAGGTTTTTAGCCTCTCTCTCGCAAGAGTGTTGAACTTCTCTACCATTGATAATTAACTTATCACCCTTGTAATCAACTGTTCCTCTAAATCTATTATGTGCACTATCATATTTTATTGTATATGCAGCATAATCGATATCTACTGTATCATTTATCGCAACTACTTCTATATCTTCTCTTTCCTCCGCCAATCTTAAGGCCATTCTACCTATTCTTCCAAAGCCATTGATTCCAACTCTAACTTTTTCCATATATTTTTTAATTAACTGTTAAAAATAGAGCACAAAGATATACAATTTAAATTCAAATAAACTACCTTTGTGGATAATAAATTAAAAAATATCTCTCACATTAATTTTAGAGAAAGAAAACTATGATAAATAAGTCCAAATTAGAAATTTTAATCAGCAATGATGATAGCATAAATGCACTTGGTATAAAGACACTTGCGAAAATAATGAGCGCCTACGGCAATGTCACAGTACTAGCCCCTATGCACCCACAATCAGGAAAAGGTACCTCACTAGGAATAATCCCTCGTCAATACCTTGAAGAAAGAGGAGTCGAAGGAAATATTAAATACTACGCATTTGATGGCACTCCTGTCGACTGTGTAAAAATGGCTATGAATTGGTTTTTCAAAGATAAAAAACCAGACATATTTGTATCTGGAATTAATCACGGACCAAATAGCTCTGTTGCATCACTATACTCTGGAACACTTGGAGCAGCTATCGAAGCTACGGTTTCTGGTATACCTTCTATAGGCATATCTATATGCACTCACGATGAGGAGCCTGATTTTTCAGGAGTAAAAAAATATCTCCCACGTATCATTGACAAATTCTTAAGCGAGACTATTAATAGTGAGACATACTTTAACATTAATTTCCCAGCCATTAAAGAAGAAGAAATTAAAGGTATAGCATTCGGACACAGAGGTAAAGGTATATGGAAAGATGAATTCAAAAAAGCTCAAGATGAGAATAATCAGGATTACTACTACATCTCAGGACGCTTCGTAAACCTAGAACCTGAAAACAAAGATGCAGACCATAATTTAGTCAAGAACGGCTATGTAGCTATTACTCCCCTATCTATCGACTACACAAACTATCAGCTACTAAAAACTCTTAAAGAAACCTGGACATTTTAATATGCGTTACTACTTAATAGCTGGAGAAGCATCTGGAGATCTACACGGCTCAAATCTAATGAATTCACTAAAGGCTAATGACCCTAACAGCGAGTTTCGTTTCTGGGGAGGAGACTTAATGAGTTCAGTAGATCCAAATATAGTTAGACACTATAAAGATACTGCCGTTATGGGCATCGTTGAAGTATTGTCTAAATTAAAAAAGATACTCTCTAACATTAAAGACTGCAAAGAAGATATATTAAAATACAAGCCCGATGTACTAATATTAATAGACTACCCTGGCTTCAATCTAAAAATTGCAAAATTTGCTAAGAAGAATGGCATAAAGGTATTCTATTATATCTCCCCTAAAGTATGGGCTTGGAAAGAAGGCAGAGTTAAACAACTCAAAGAATATGTAGATCAGCTATTTATCATATTCCCATTCGAAATAGACTACTTCAAGAAAAAAGGAATAGACGCTATCTACTTAGGAAACCCCCTCTTAGACAAAGTCCTAGACTCCCCTGCTATGAAAGAAACTCGCCCAGAGTTCTATTCTCGTCACGACTTAAAAGATGACGGGAAACAAATAATAGCCCTACTAGCAGGAAGTCGAAAAATGGAAATAAACTTCCTTGTCCCTATTTTCCTAAAACTAGAAAAGCTACTATCGGACAAATACACTCTACTACTAGCTGGAGCTCCCTCAATAGATATCAGCTACTATCAAAAACTATTAGGGGATAGTAAAATAAAGATTATTCAGAACGACACCTATGCCTGTGTAAAACAAGCACGCTTTGCCATAGTATCCTCAGGAACAGCCAGTCTAGAAACAACCATAATCGGCACCCCCCAAGTCGTTTGCTACGGCCTAAACAAACTTAGCTATGCGATAGGAAAGCTCCTAGTAAAAGTACCTTTCATCTCACTAGCAAACCTCATACTAAACAAACTAGCCTTCAAAGAGTTAATCCAAGACGAAGCAAACGCCCAAAACATCCACTTCGAACTCTCTCGCCTAGTCGACGACGGAGCAGACCGACAAACCATGCTAGATGACTACACCAAAATAATCAAACTAATGGGCGAAAAAGGCTCCGCCAACCGAATCGCCAAAAAAATGATCGACCTGCTCCACTAAACTCCCCACCCCATAATCATCGAGCTGTACACAGCAATATGCCCCACAAGCACCTACAGTGCTGGTAAGCGTGTACAGTTGCCCAAAAAACACTAATTTACAACGAGCTGTACACAGCAATATCCCCTACAAGCACCTACAGAGGTGGTAGGTGTGTACAGTTAGGGTAAAATAATCTCCCCCATCGGATTTTCTTTGTGTTTCTTCCAATTATCCACTGCTCTTTCTTTACTTGTGTTGGCGTAGCAGTATTCACAAAGGTGGGGGCAGGTGTTGTATTCGCCTATGTCTTTGCTGGTGATGCAGCCGCAAAATTGGCGTTGGCCTTTGTCTTTGTTGTTCTTCTTTTTGAGGGCAAAGTGGTTTTGATTGATGTTTAGGGCTCCGTCAGGAATATTGAAGGTTCCAAATAGGTTGTCTTGGGAAGCTGCGATTTTCACTCCTAAGAATTTCATTAGTTCAGCATCTTGGTGGGCTAGCTTAATCATTAAATCATCATCAATACACTTGTTGTGAGTGATTCCAAATTTTTCAGCGTCTATTTTTTCGCCACAAGTGGCTAGCTGATAGTTCCATTTTTTGTTTAGCTCTGAGAGTTTTTGTAAAAATTCAGTCATAGATGCTTCATCCCAATCGATGTAGTTCACGTTATTTTTATGAAGATTGCTTTGAACTTTTTTATATGAATTTATATCAGCAAAACTAAATACAAGTTTTTCGGTATAGCCCTTTAGTTTGTCGCCTATGTTTTCGATCTTTCTTAGTAGCTTTTCTATCGAGATATTTTCAGTGAGTATAAGTGGGTCAAAACGCCATATAACTGAGCCTAGACCTAAGGCATTTACAAGCTTTTTGAATGTTTCTATTCTTTCATCTAGCTGAGGTACTCCCCTTTCGAGACCTTCTTCAACATAGTCATTTAGGGTGTATTGGATGTAACAGTTAATCCCACGAGTTTTTAATTCGTCGAGATATGCTAATAAAGGCTTTGGGTTTTTACTCCAGAATACTATAAAACGAGTTTTACTATATGAAACGAAACTTTTCACACCGTTAAATGGATTAGTCCAAGCAGAATATCCAACATTTAGTCTATGGAAAAACCAGTCAGCATAAAAGGCAGGTATGTCTGTACTTCTACTTGCTGAAATGATTACAGGGGCTTGTGCATCTACGACTTCACCATTTTCTCTCTCTATCTTTATTTTAGTCCAAACCATAATTATACACCAAGAATAATCGAGGCATCAATGAATAGCTTTCGGCTAATTTCTCTAGCTATAGGGAGGGTTGGCTCGCTTCTTCCATTGAGATAGTCGCTAATTCTGGATGGACTAACACCTAGCATCTCGGCGATCTCTTTTTGTGTTAATCCCATCTCATACATCCTTAATTTTAATACATCAGAAAGAGTTGGAGTGCTAATAGGGTGATGTGCTTCGTCATAGTCCGCAACAAGATTTGAAAGCAATACCAGTTCGATGGAATTTTTATCACCTTTTGGAGTCTCTTCATTTACTAACAACAATAACTCCTCTATACGCTCCATAGTAGCGTTGTATTCGACTTCGTTCTTAATATGTGTCATATTCTTAAATTTTCGAGCAGTCAATTTTGTATATAATTGAAAATCAAAGCAATATAGGAGGGCCTCGAAATAACTACTCTTTTTAACTAAGGTGGGGGGCCTGAAAATTACTTTATCATATTTGTTTTTATTGGATAACAATATTTTTTTCATCGCAAAACAATTCGTATGCAAGTGCTTCAAAATACTTTTGCTCGCATCCATAATATTTTGTGCTAAACGCACTCCAATTTAATATTGCCATCTTATCTAAAATTCAATTTTATTCTATCTCTATCCTCCACCTCTTTGTTACTCTTATGGTATAGTTCAATAAACACCACTCTGTTCTCCTGCTCAAAGTGGGCGTAAATCAACCGAAAGCCACTAATTGCTCCTTTGCCCTTAAACGAGCGACTTGCGATCTTGCGAACCTTGATAACGCAAGTCTCTAGCCCTATGTTATCAATCTGAAAGCTAAAAGGTGGACGAGCTGTGGGTTCTACAACGATAACTTTCTCTACGAGTGCAATATCTTCTTCAATGGTCTTATACTTCTTGCGGAGCTGTTTAAGGTCTTTTTCAAACTCGGCTAACTTCTCAACCTTAACACTCATAATCCTCAGCCTCGTTATATGTACGTACAGAATATGGTGCGGTGCGATAGAATACTAATTCGTAATCTATAACCTCCATATTTTTTGAAGCTTTCCAAGGCATATCCTCATGCGAATAGTGGCTAATATCTGTTGCACTCATACCGCTCAATCTATCTACAACATTGTCGACAACCTCTTTTTCAGC
>CAYJFD010000026.1:0-29770 GCA_964369605.1 uncultured Muribaculaceae bacterium
TGAGTGTTAGGCGTGCGAACGTCTCAACCTTTGCAGCTACTACTATTCGTAAAAGAAGGGATATTGGTTGTAGATATGTATTTTATTAGAATTTTAATATTTAGATAAGTTTAATTAGAGTAAAGAAACAAGAAAGATAGACATTAGAAGTCAAACCAAAAGCGGAGTTATTACCGAGAGTAATCATAACCTAAACGTTTAAGTTTAATTACTTGACTATGAGCTCCACTTCAAGCAGTAGCAACATCTATATGGTCCCAGTTGGAAACTGAATTATGACTGACTTTTTAGAGAAAAAACTGCAACATCTTATAGATGTAATAACATACTATTTGTAAAGTTATATGTTGCTGCGCCTAAAGCTCGATCACAAAGATCGAGCTTTTTAATTTTAACGAATATATTTCTATAACAGACTAAAAGAATTTATCTTTGCCCCTCGATAAAATATTGGGTTTTATCGACAATCAGAAAAAAGTATAGTAATAGAGCTAAATAGATTAAAATCAGATGGTATCAGTAGATGGATTAACAGTAGAGTTCTCAGGAACAACATTATTTAAAGATATTTCTTTTGTAATAAATGATAAGGATAGGATCGCATTGATGGGAAAGAACGGTGCAGGAAAGTCTACTCTATTAAAAATAATGGCAGGAGTCAAGACGGCAAATAGAGGCAAGATAACAATTAATGATGGGGGAAAGATCGCCTATCTTCCTCAGCATCTATTAATAGAGGATGGCAGAACTGTTTTTGAAGAAACTTGTCAAGCCTTTGCGCACTTGTTTAAAATAGAAAAGGAAATAGAAGAACTGAATAATGAGCTAACAACAAGGGATGATTATGATTCTGATGATTATATGTCTCTTATAGAAAAGTTAACGACTCTTTCAGAGAAATTTTATCAAATAGATCTAACAAATTACCAGGAAGATGTAGAGAGAGCTTTGCTAGGAATGGGATTTAAAAGAGAAGACTTTCATAGACCCACTTCTGAATTTTCAGGCGGTTGGAGAATGAGAATAGAGCTAGTTAAGTTACTGCTACAAAAGCCGACTTTACTTCTACTTGACGAGCCTACTAATCACTTGGATATAGAATCTATTGAATGGTTAGAGAGTTTTATAATCAATCACGCTAATTCTGTGGTGGTTATCTCCCACGACAAGGCTTTTGTTGACAATATCACAACTCGAACTATCGAACTTACTATGGGAAAGATCTATGATTACAAGGTAAATTACTCAAAATATCTTGAACTTAGAGCAGAAAGAAGGCAGCAGCAGCAGGCAGCTTATGAAAATCAACAAAAGATGATAGCTGATAATAAGGAGTTTATTGAAAGATTTAAGGGTACTTATTCGAAAACTAACCAGGTGCAGTCACGTGTTCGAATGTTGGAAAAACTAGACTTGATAACTGTTGATGAAGAGGATCATAGTGCACTGAACTTAAAATTTCCTCCTTCTCCTCGTTCTGGCTCTTACCCTGTAATCGTAGAAGGATTGTCAAAATCTTATGATGATCTTAAGGTCTTCGACAATGTCGCTCTTACTATAGAGAGGGGAGAGAAGGTAGCTTTCGTCGGAAAGAATGGTGAGGGTAAGTCAACGATGGTTAAGGCTATAATGAACGAGATAAATTTCGAGGGTAGCCTGCAGTTAGGGCATAATTTGAAGATTGGCTATTTTGCCCAGAATCAAGCTTCGATATTGGACGAAACAAAGTCGGTGTTCAAGACGATAGATGATATTGCCGTAGGCGACATAAGAACAAAAATACGCGACATCCTAGGAGCCTTTATGTTTAATAGGGATGATTCTGATAAGTTAGTGAAGGTCTTATCTGGAGGGGAGCGCACAAGGTTAGCGATGATTAAACTTTTGTTAGAACCTGTGAATATGTTAATTCTAGATGAGCCTACGAACCACTTGGATCTTAAGACTAAGGAGATATTGAAAGAGGCGCTAATTCAGTTTGATGGGACATTAATTCTTGTTTCGCACGATCGTGACTTCTTGGATGGAATAGTGGATAAGCTTTATGAGTTTTCAAATAAAAAAGTCATAGAGCACCTTGGAGGAGTCTATGACTTTTTAGAGAGAAAAAAGATTGATAATCTTCGAGAGATAGAGAGGAAGGCTTAATTTCCTCCTCCTGCGCCTCCACTAGCGCCACCTTGGCCGCCAGATGAAGATTCACCACCTGCTTTTAGGTCATCATTAGATATACTCTTATTAGCTTTCTTTACCCATGCATTTTTAAGGTTTCCAAAAGTGAAGGATACATATATATTTGCGCTAAAAGGGATATAACTGTATTCATTCTTGCTTATAAGGTAATCTGTCTCAGAGCTACTTGTATAGTAGTGCCTATCTTCAGCAAAGTTCTGAACACTAGCTCCTATGGTAAGCTTATCATTTAAGAATGATTTAGAAACGTTTATTCCGTAGTAATATCCACCGCTACTTTCTCCTTGAAGGCTAACTCCTCCGCCGTAGTATCCACCATTAGCTCCTATGCGGAATCCTTTATTGAATGATTGTTGGAACCCAGCAAATACATTGCTTTGTAGGCCACTATTACTTAATTGGCCAAGGTATTCGTTTCCTTCTTTTCCTGATAGAATGGAGTAATATGCACTTGCGTTAACATAGATCCTTGTAGAAACAGTTGGATTATAGTTCAGATATAGCGATCCTCCTAAGTTTTGGGATATACCGATATTGTCATAGGTAGAGATAAGTTTATCTCCTTGGTAGTATGAATAATTTTCGATTCCATTATTTGAGAATGAATATGATAGTCCGGCATTAATATTGAACTTCTGTCCATATCTTCCGTAGCTAAGGTAGATCGAATGATTTCTTTCTGAAACTAGGTCAGGGTTACCCATAGAAAGTATGGAAGGTGTGTGCTCTTGAACAAATGGGTCAAGGTAGTGGATGCTCGGTCTGCTGATACGCATATTGTAGCTAAGGTTAAGATTTTGGGTCATACTAGGCTGCCAAGAAAGCATTACGTTAGGTACAAGGTCATTATAGTTTACATTGAAGTTTCTTTCAGGAGAAAACTTATCTTCTACGTTTTGCATAGAGAATTCATTTCTTAATCCTATTTTAGCTCCAAATTCTTTATATTTGAACCCATAACTTGCGTAGACAGCAGCTATATTCATATAATTGTTATAGTCAGATGCTTTTCTCGTAGGATCATTGGTAATAGGATTCCATACTCCATTATCCACTGAAAAATATTCTCCATTACTAAGATTGCCACGATGTATATATTTAATACCAGTCTCTACTAGGTGGATGTCTTTAAATTTTGTGGAGTAGTCAGCTTGGAATGTGTGCTCCCTAAATGCATTATTATTTTCGTATCTTAATGAGTCGTGCAGAATATTTAGGTGATTGTTTGGATCTATTAGGTCGTATGTGCTATTTGTTGAGTAGCTTGAACTAGGGTCATAGTCAAAACGGTAGGAAACAGTAAAGACTTCATTTGGGTTCTTTTTTGAAATACGTTGGTAGTCTAGATTAAACGATCCACCCCCGGAGCCGTTTTTTGAATCACTTGCTTGATTATAGGAGTAAACATCATTACCTAGTGAATTTTGCATTAGACTGCTCATATTCGAAACAGAAGTATTACCAAAACTTGAGAGTCTTCCAGATAGTGATATAAGATTTAGTGAATCGATTTCATAACTAGCTTCTATATTTCCCATATTGTACATACCTCTTGATTGACTTGTCCCCTCGAAAGAGTGTAGGCGAAGTTCGTCTGAAAGTAGATTTTCGTTGCTAGAGATGTTTGTAGATGAATTTTTATCATGGATAAACCCTGGATTTGAATAGTAACCTGGGGAATAGTTTGCAGAAACTGATAATTTTCCAGCCTTTACTATTGCGTAAGCGCCACCACCTAAATGTGAAGTTCCTCCGTAAGCACTAAGAGATAGGTTATAACCGTCGATTCCTCCTGAATTCATTACGATATTTAAGATGCCGCCAACACCTTCAGCATCATATTTTGCACCAGGCTCACTAATGATTTCCATCTTTTTAATACTACTTGCAGGTAGATTTTTTAGAATTTTTCCTGGTTCACGCGCGAAAAGACTTGACGGTCTACCATTTACATAGATAGCGAAATTACTTTTACCGTTAACTAGGATATTATCATTACCATCAACTGTAACTCTTGGGACTTTACGTAGAATCTCTAACGCATTCTCAGTTTTGGCTTCCGGGTCGTCTTCAACACTATAGATAAGTTTGTCTATCTCATTAGAAATGATTTGTCGCTGAGCTATAAGAACAGATTCTTCGATAAGTTCATTACTCATCTTTACGTGTAATGTGCCTAGATCAGTAACTGGTTCAGTAAGATTTAGTTTTATCTTTTTTGTATCAATAGTAAGAGACGATAACACAAGTGAATACTCTCCTCCCTTGTTAAGAACAAATTCGAAAAGTCCATTTTCAGCAGTAGTAGTATTTAAGGCTATAGTCTCAGTGCTGTCTCTCTCAAGTACGCTGAGTACTATATACTCAGCAGGAGTGTTATCATCTTCGTGTACGATACTTCCCTTAACGGTATATTTATCGTTTTGAGCCTCGCTCTGTATGCTTTGCGTATTTTCTTGCGCAGATACAGTAAGCGTGAGCAAACTAAGAATTAGTAGAAGAATTTTTTTCATATTAGAATTTTGTATAGTTTTATTGTTATTTTATTTCTAGTTTAAGTGGCACAGCTAAGGTATTGACTATTTATTATACTTACAATTTTTATAGATAAGAATTATTATTAAATTTTAGGAATTATTATTTATGAAAATTATATACATATTTTTGTAGTAGCAGTCTTAGATGTGTGAAGTAATCTTATTTGATAATTACAGCAGGATTAATGTAGACAGTAACAGTAATGTTTTGTCCTCGATATTTGTCCTCGATTAATAATTTGTTGTCAAACATCAGCTTTGAGTTCGAAATTTCGATATTAAACTCAATATCCTCAACATAGCTCTGCGCCTCCTCGTAGCTCGAACCAGATGAATATTTCTCTACTTTTACTCTTACAAGGTCAGTAGGTAAACTATCTTCATATTGTACATTATACCATATTCTATTCACAAGAGCTCCTTTGTCAAATAGAATCATATCACTTGTGTGTAAGTTATTAAAATCATTTGTAGGAATGATTTCCAGCGTATTATTATCAATTTTACCTTCAATAATATTCTCAATCCTTGCATCGTAGGCGTGGTCAAAGCGTGAATTTATAGCAAAGTAGGTAACTGCAGCAGAGCTGATAATAAACATTGCAAATAGTGAAATAAGAGCGAGCTTATTCCATTTTAAATTAAGTAAAAACTTAAGTATGACATATATACAGAATATTAGAGGAGTAGAAGCTACAAGTATTATGCTGATAACTAGTAGTATCGGATTATGTTCTGAGAAGAGTAAAACAAAATCATAACCTCTTGTAGATAGGAAACCTCCTAAGCTAAGAGTCCCTACAAGAGAAACTGTAACTATACTTACGATAGCCACTGCGATAATAATAAAGAGTACTTTTATTACAGTCCCAAAAGTGAATAATATATTAGTAAAAATACTAGCTATTTTACTATTCTTCCTGTCAGGCTGAATACTATCTAAATTATTTTTTATTTTTGAAGATATACTCTCACTAGTAATAGGCTCCCCTTCCATTTCTAATTTCTCTCTAGCAGTTTTAGCTGCAGGAATAACAAGCCAAAGTGCTAGGTAAGTAATACCGTAAAAAGCAAAAAGCTGTGGTCTGTCAAGTATGTAGTACGTAGTAGTAATGAATATAATAACTGCTATTATTCTAATAAAGCTCCTGTCTATATTAAAATATGAGGCTATGCCAGAGAGGACTCCTCCTATCAATTTGTTAGATAAATTCCTATAAAGCCTTCTTCTTATAGGGCTTGAATTCTTATACTCTGGTATTTCATATTTGTCTGTATTGTGCTCGACTTCAGGAGTTCCCATTTGTGCTATGATGGCAGATATAATATCTTCCGTGACAATACACTTTAAATCTTTTATGCTTGACATAATAAGTTCAGCGATACGCGCCTCTATATCCTCGATAATTTCATTTGAGGATTCTTCAGCAGCGTAGGTTTCCTTGACCTGTTTTAGGTAAGCACTCAAAGAATGATATGCGTTCTCTTCTAAAATAAATGCAACAGAATTAATACTTATATTTATTGTTTTATTCATCAGATAATATTTTAAATCGTTAACAGATATTTAATTAAAGGTTAGTTGTTTGCTCGTCAGAGTTAGTACCTAAACGAATACTGTTTACTTGAGTTACAAACTCACCCCATGCTAGGTCGATTTCCTTTAGATAGGACTTCCCAATATCAGTAATTGAATAATACTTACGAGGAGGTCCCTGAGGAGACTCCTCCCATCGATAAGCTAGAAGACCTTGGTTTTTCTGTCTAGTTAAAATAGGGTATAGTGTTCCCTCGACGACTATAAGCTTAGACTTTTTTAGCTCATTAATTATCGCAGAGGCATAAGCGTCATCTCTGGATAGAATAGAAAGAATGCAGTACTCAAGTATTCCCTTTCTCATTTGAGCTTTAATGTTCTCTATGTTATTAATTTCTACCATATTACCTCATATTATTTTTTTTCATAAACTTCATTAACTCTATATCGCTAGGAGTACGTGCTTCTGGAATAATTATCCAACAGATGATGTACACTAAGATACCTCCCCCGAAGATTCCAAACAGCAGCATCGCTACCCTAACAAGGGTTGTGTCTAATCCAGCATAGACTGCAAAACCGCTACATAGTCCACCGATAACCTTATCAAATGGGTCTCTCATAAGTTTTTTTCTTTGAAACTGTGCAGAAGAATATGAATAGCTCTTCTCACCTCTTGCTTCTCCGAAAATTTCTGGCGCTCCAATAATAGTCGCGCAATGTTTAATTAAGTCAATAGATACAACCCTGTATCCTGAGATATTATGCTCCTTTATAATCTCAAAAATACGCAATTCAACGTCCTTGATAATCTCACTCTTTTCCCTAGGGTCAGAGATTCTAGAAGAGATATCATTAAGATAAGAAGTCAAAAAATCATAGGCATCCTCATCCATAACATGAAGCACTCCTGCGATATTTACATTTTTAGTTGTTTTCATTTGCTAATATTTATAATTCATTAATATTTTGATATTGCAAATATATGTGAAATTTTACTACTATGCAATACAAAGTATATAAATTTTAAAAATATTAAAAGGATGAAATATGTTATATCGTTGATTATTATCTGTTTAATGTTGGAGTGCTATCTGAAGATTCTTCATCTAATTTGTTACTCCAAAGATATTTTCGAGTTTCTTTAACTAAAATTCCGGATAGAAAGAGTAATGAAATTAGATTTGGGAAAGCCATAAGTGCATTCATACCATCGGAAATATTCCAAACAACCTGAAGTTGAAGAGTAGAGCCAATGATGATAAAAATTATCCAACTTACTCTATATATTGGAATCATTCTGGATCCACCTAGATACTCTAATGCACGTTCGCCGTAGTAGGACCATCCTAAAATCGTAGAAAATGCAAAAGAGAAAAGCCCAACACCAAGAATAATAGTTCCTATCACAGGAATGCTCCCAAAAGCAGCTTTCGTTAGCGCAGCACCTTGGGAGCTATCAATGCCATTTTCAGGTGAGACAACGCTGCTAACAAGTACAAGACCGGTAAGGGCACAAACAACAACAGTGTCCCAAAAAGTACCTGTTGAAGAAATAAGCGCTTGTTTTACAGGATTTTTAGTTTTTGCTGCTGCCGCAATAATGGGAGCAGAGCCTAAACCCGATTCATTAGAAAACAGCCCTCTTGCAATACCGAACCTAGCTGCCATCATAACTGTAGAGCCGATGAAACCTCCAGCCGCAGCTCGCGGACTAAATGCTGATTCTACAATAATCCTAATACTTTCACCTAGGTATTCTCTATTAATAATAAGTATCACAATACAACCGATAACATAAAGTACAGCCATTATAGGAACAAAGACAGAGCAAACCCGACTAACACTTTTGACACCTTTAAAAATAACTATTCCAACGACAGCGGCAATACAAAGACCTGTGACGTAGCCAGGAACAGAAAAAGTATCAGAGATAAGATTTGAGATGGTATTTGCTTGAGTCATATTCCCGATACCAAATGAGGCTAAAACCGTAAATACGCAGAAAAGCACTGCTAGCCACTTCATCTTAAGACCTCTCTCCAAAGCATACATAGGTCCTCCTAATATTGTTCCATTCTTTGTCTTGACTCTGTACTTTACTGCTAATAGAGCTTCTCCGTATTTAGTAGCTATTCCGAGAATACCTACTATCCAACACCATAAAACTGCCCCTGGCCCTCCAGTGCTAATAGCGATAGCAATACCTATAATATTTCCAGTACCAATAGTTGCGGCTAGGGAAGTCATAAGTGCTCCAAAAGGAGATATGTCGCCTGAGGATTTATCTTTGGTAATCGAAAGTTTAATAGCTTTGAATAAATAGCGTTGAGGAAAACGTAATTTTATAGTTAAAAATAAATGAGTACCAAGGAGTAAGATAATAGTTGGCCAGCTCCATAGAGCTGAAGTCGCCTGAGAAATAAATTCTGAGAAGTTAAAAGTATTCATCGTTTAAGTTATATATATCTGCTAAGATACTTTAAAAAAAGAAAAAAGTATTATCTTTGCGTTTAAACACAAAAAATATTAATTTAAAAAATCATGTTGTATGAAGAACTTTAGAATTATTCTGTTATCAGCATTTGTTTTACTAAGTGTTAGTGCATTTTCACAAAACGAAACAAATAAGAATGTAGAACCAGCGCAAACTGAAAATCTTATTAAGCCTTGGTTCTTCGGAGTAAAAGGAAATGTACCTTTAGCAAAAAGTACATTTGAGAGTTATAGTTTTATCGACGAGAAGATAGGCTATGGCGGAGGATTGTTTGTAGGATATAATTTCAATCCAATATTTGGAGTAGAACTATTCGGTGGATACTCTAATGTATATTTAGGGCATCACGCTTCTTGTGCCTATTGGATGGACTCAGAAGGAAATAAACACCATTTTTTAGGAGATCCTATGCCAGCAACAGGGCAAAAGTATGAAGATCTATATGTTAACACTACAGCTATCAATGTAGGATTAAAACTAAACATTGATCTACTGCAAGTAGTAAAGAAGAAGTATGATAGAAGACTAATGTTTCATATTTCTCCTATGGTCGGAATGTCTTTCTATAATGCGAATGTAAATACTCTAGCGGGTGATAAGCTATTCTATGCTTCACCAAATTTATCATCTATAATAGTAGGAGGAGAATTAGCACTAGGTTATAGAATCACTTCAAATATCAGCGTTCAACTTTATTCGAATATGAACTGGTATCTATGCAATAGAATTGATGGCGTAAATGATCCAACCCACGCAGGTAATTACCTAATCGAGACAGGACTAAAGTTCACATTCCATTTTGGTGGAAATAAGGGCTCTAAAAAGTCAAAATCAGCTCCTGTTTATGTTGAGCAGCCTAAAGAAACAGTTGTTGAACCACAACCTGCACCAGTAGTAGAAGAGGTTGTAGAAGTAGTTGAGGAGCCAGTAGTTGAAGAAAAGAAAGAAGTCGTGATAGTTCCAGTAATCGCTCCAGAAGATCTAGTGTTAGAAACTATTTACTTTGGTCAAGATCAAGCGTATATCCCTAATACAGAGTATGAAAAACTTAATGACTTAGTTAAGGAATTACACGAGAGCCCAGAAAGTAAAGTCGTTATTAAAGGTTATGCAAATAACACTGGAAATGACCAAATCAATCTTCCACTATCAGTAAGAAGAGCAAATAATATCGAATGGTGGTTAAAGAAAGAGGGAATATCACAAGATAGAATTATAAAGGTAGAAGGTTTCGGAACAGATAAGGAAGCTTCATACACTGAAGGTAGAAGAGTAGAAGTTTGTCTAGCTAAGTAATTAGTCTTACTCTAAAATATTAATCACCTCCATTATGGGGGTGATTTTTTTTGCCCAAAATAATCTCAAATTTATATTGATTACCGTCCATCTATATCTTTAAATTTTTCATTTTACAGGAACATAAAGAAAATCGAACAGTAGAAATGTTACATTACTGCCAATTTGAAATTCGAAAAAAAAATGTAACTTTGTTCTTTAGAGAAAGATATAAAATAGCTCCATATAAACAAGTAAACTATATAAATTATTTTCACTCATCATCTTTTGTACCTTACTCTCAGTTACTAGCACTTTTGGGGCAAGTTATAATGAGGAGGATAGAGTAAAAGAAGTAGATAGCCTAATTCTAAAATTTAGGAATATAAGTATGGTTGAATTTAGTGAGGGTGCATTAGAGTTATGTGATAAGATATTTGAACTTTCTACACAAATATCTGACCCCTATTATGATATGGCATCTAATCTTTACTATGGTAGGTATTACATTATAATGGAAAAGTATGATCTTGCCTATGAATTTCTCTCAAAAGCAGAAAATATATATCAAGAATCAAGCGAAAAATTTACCCCAAAGCGTGATTTGTCAGCAGTGTGCTTAATTTATAACAACCTTGCAATATATTATATCAATTATAATTTGGATTATGAAAGAGGATTAGAGTGCTTCACGAGTGCTGCAAAAATAGCCAAGAAATATTCTCTAAATAGGATGTATGCAGTCGTTGCATATAACTTTACATTGTTGAATATAATAAGAGAAGATGCTGTTAGCCTCGAGTTCTCCAAAGAAGTTTATGATCAAGGAATTGAGTGGGATGATAATTTTGTTAGATTTTCAGGTGCATTATCTCTAGCTATGGGGTATCACTCAAGAGAAGAGTATACAACTGCTCTAAAGTATATAGAAGAAGCTATAAATTCTAATCTCTCGAAGTCAGACACTCCAAATGTCTATACAACCTATGCAAATATCCTTAATAAACTTGGAAAGTTAGAAGAGGCAACAGGAGCATACAGAATAGCTATGGAAAACTCTAGCAACGCAGCATTAACAACATCCTCGTATGTGCATCTTTCATATGGAAACTTCTTACTTGAACATAATAATTTCACAAAGGCCATCTCAATCTTAAGCCAAGCTCTTGAATTTGTTCATCAAAACAAGAATAGTGTATTTTTATTTCAGATATACAAAAGTTTGTCAAAAGCGTACGATAAAGTTGGGGACTCTCCAAGATCGTTGGAGTATTATAAAAAATATCATGAAGAATATACTCGTATCTTTGATATTCAACGAGAACGAGAGTTAAAAGAACTATCCCTAGATTATCAGTCTGTACTTTATGAAGCTAAAATCAATGAACAGGCGCAGCTATATAGGCTAGAGTCAATGGAAAGTAGTCGCCAAAAGTTAATTCTCAGCTTTATAGTTATAATAGTTCTTGGCTTTGCTATTTTCCTCTTTATTATGTATCGTAATAAAAATATACTCTACACAAGGATAGTTAAACAATATAAAACTGCACTTGAAAAAGAGAAAGAGTTAGTAAATAAGAATGGTGAACAAGGCCCGATATCCGAACCACTTTCCTGCGATATCTCAAACAGAGATAAAGAACTCTTTGATTTGATTGAGCAATTAATGAGAGCCGATAAAATTTATCGTGACCAATATCTAGATAGGGATAAGCTTGCAAAATATGTAAATACAAATCAAGACTATATCACAAAGGCGATAAATAAGTGCACATCTAAGAATGTTCCTCAGTATATAAATTCTTATAGGATAGACGAGATCATAAGAATATTATCTGACCCATTAGATAAATCAACCCTTAAAGAAATTTATTCAAATGCTGGCTTCACTTCGAAATCGAATTTTTATCAACTCTTTCACGAACAAGTAGGAATGAGCCCAACAAAGTATAAAGAAAAAATCCGACAAATTTCGTAGTACGAAATTAAAGATAAATGTCCGGTTTCGGGGCAATAGAGTCCTATTCCCCTCTAGAAAAGTCCTAATAAGCAGATTTTTGCATATTAGGACTTTTGTTTTACCTTAGAAATATACAGTTATAATACCTTTGTTGTGAAGAAAAGTTAGTCCCATTGTTTTCTTTTTTAACAAAAATACATTAACCAAAATCAATCTAGCTAAAACAAATCACAAAATGAAAAAATTACTTGTTAAGATTTTATGCCTTAGTGCAATTATTTTGCTGGTTCTTTCGTGTAACGATGTTACTCCACCTACTCCTGAACCAGAACCGCCTATTCTACCAAAGCCGTATCCAACAGGTACTGACTATACCGATCCAGAAGAGTATGGCTCCTCAAACTGTTATATAATAAACCCTCAGACAGAGGATGCAGAATATTTTATACCGATAGAGAATAGAATTACTGAGTTCTGGACTGATTATGCTGATTCTCCAGTAGATATCACCAGTGGTAACTGGGATGTGGAGCTTATATGGCACGACTGTTCGATGGATCCACTTACATCTGAAGAGATAAATAAAAAGAAGATTAAAATAGAAAAGGTAACTAGTGGTAAGCCTCAGCAAGCAATAAAGGTTTCAATAGCCAATGACTACGACAACTGGGGAAACGTAGTGGTAGCAGTAGTGCAAGATGGTAAGGTGTTATGGTCGTGGCACCTTTGGATTACTGACTACAACCCAGATCCGTCTGCTCTTGTAGCCACTGCAGGGCAAGGAATATATGCTGTTAAGAATGGTAATGTACATCGCTACACAGGTGACCTTTGGGAAAGTGGGGGAATTTATGAAAATCGTTTTATAATGGATAGAAACCTGGGAATGTCTAGTGCGAATTTTGATATAAATAAGCCTTATGGACCCGGTACAATTTATTACCAATTTGGACGAAAAGATCCATTCCCAGGAGAAGCGGCAGAATATGGAGTAGGTTATAGCTTTGAACCGCTGTATGGACCAGTAGACTTTGAATGGTCAGTTAATAACCCTGATGAGTATTATACAAGCGCAGGTTCTGTTATAGACTGGTGTGATGAGTTAGACTCAAATAATGAAGATATATTATGGAATGACAAAAAGACTAGTCGCTACGGAACGAGAAAAAGTATTTTCGACCCTTCTCCATTAGGCTGGATGTTACCAGTGGATGGAACGTGGGATGATTTTAATGAACTAACAACAGTAATGACTGACGGGGGCAGAGTTTATAAGTATGCAGATGCTTTATATCCAATTTCAGGATATCGATATGAAGGAGATGGACTTTGTAAGGTATTTGGTATGTATGGCTATTCTTGGAGCTCTACTCCTTACTCAAAAGATATGGGACATCTGTTCTGGGGGTATCGTATAGTCCATATTTCACATATTAATTTTCGCCCTTATGGCTTTCCAGTACGCCCAGTACTAGAATAATCAAATCACTTTAAAATCTAGACATAATAAAAAATGAAACTATTTAAAGAAACAACAATAAAGAGTTTAGTCTTAGCATTAATATTCTTCTCGGCTATAGCTTGTGTAAAAGCACCTGTTGAGCAGAAGTCTCCAGTAATATTAGGTGATCCAACAGTGAGTACAGACTATACAGATCCTAGTATTTACAGTGCCTCGAACTGTTATATTATAAAACCTTTAGAGCAAACTGCCGAATACCTTATTCCAGTAGAGGAACGTATAAAAGATTTTTGGACTAATTATGCTAACTCACCAGTAGATATCTCAAATGGAAACTGGGATCTAGAAGTACTGTGGTACGACTGTGATCAAAATCCTATCACTACTGGTATGCCAGATTCTAAGTCCATTAGTGTCAGTAAACTAACTAGTGGTAAACTTCAGCAAGCAATGAAAATTGTTATTACTAGCGACTTTACTAACTGGGGTAATATCCTAGTGGCTGTAAAACAAGATGGAAAAGTATTATGGTCATGGCACCTATGGTTAACAGATTATAATCCTTATGTGCGTGACTTTGTCGTAGAGGGAGGAGCAGCAGCTTATGAAGTAAGTGGTGGAAACGTGCACCGTTATAATGGGAAACTTTGGGAAGAAGGCGGAGTCTATGCAAACAAAGTAATTATGGATAGAAATATTGGAGCAAGAAACCCTGATTATTCGGAAAATTATGGCGCAGGTTCCCTATATTACCAGTTTGGTCGCAAGGATCCTATACCAGGGACTGCTAGAACATATCTAAATGGTAATGGGTTCGAATCTCTCAGAAATCAAAAGCCAACTTTCGCTGAAGCAGTACAGAACCCAACTATTTTTTATGCAAATGGAACTTATGCTAACTGGGTGTCTGAATCTGAAGTAGATGCTCATAGACTAAGTGTGATGTGGAACGATAAAAATTCTACTGAGCAGAATATGAAAAAGAGTATCTTCGATCCTTCTCCATTAGGATGGATGTTGCCACTAAACGGAGTGTGGGATGATTTCTCAAATGCAAATTTCTCATGGGATGATACCATGCCAGGAAGGACGTACACTCCAGTAGGAGCTCTCTATCCAACGACAGGTTTTTTGTATACTGCAAGCGGTGAATTCTATAATGGAGATGTTATAGGTTATAGTTGGAGTATTAATCCATATAATAATAACAATGCATATCATCTACACAATCAGAAAGTAAAAGCCATAACATCATTTGTGGATTGTCGCGCATATGGCTTCCCTGCACGTGCAATACAAGAATAAGCATTATGTAAATTTAAACCAATTAACTAAAATAAGCTAAAATGAAAAGAAATAATCTATTTAAATTATGCTTGCTGGGAATAGCAGGATTAATTAGTTTTTTATCGTGTGAGAAAAAAGAACTGACAAAACTATCATTATCTGTTGAGGATCTTACATTTTCAGCAGCAGGCGAAAAAAAAACGTTTGATATAGTATGTAATACAGATTGGAATATTGAAATCACTGATGGGGCATCCTGGTTAGAAGTAAGCCCTATTAGCGGCACAAATAACGCAACGATAAATGTAAAGGTTACCGAAAACGGCATTGATGCTCGTAGTGCTACCCTAACTGTAATAGCTGGTGGAACAGAAACAAAGAACCTAAAAATATCTCAAGCTGCAACAGAACAACCAGTTGTGACACTTACAATGGGTGCCGTAACAGAAACTACCATCGAATTTACAGCCGAAGTCGTAAACGGAGATAAAATAGCTTTTATTGCTATAGAAGGTGAAAGTGCAGAACCTATAAGTGCTGAAGATATTTTCGGGCAAGGTGGTGCGCATGAACTCTCATCTAGCAGTAAGTATGAACTAAGTGACCTTCTAGCAGGAACTAGCTATACTCTCCAAGTAGCAGCTCAAAGAGATGGCATCTATTCGGCAGTCAGCACAAAGAATTTTACTACAGAAAAGAAAGCAAATATAGTTATAGACTACACAGATCCATCACTATATAACGCATCTAATTGTTATATTATCAATCCAGTAGCAGAGGGAACTGCGGACTACTTCCTGCCAATTGAAGATAGAATTAACGATTTCTGGTCTAATTATGCAAACTCTCCAGTAGATATTAGTGCAGGAGATTGGGATATAGAGTTAATATGGCATGATTGTGACCAGGATCCAACATTTATAGAAGAGTTAGACGCAAATGTTGTAGATATTCAAAAAGTTACAAGTGGAAAATCTCAGCAGGCTCTTAAAGTGACTATAGCCTCAGATTTTGCTAACTTTGGAAATATATTTTTATCAGTTAAGCAAAATGGAGAGATCCTTTGGTCATGGCACTTATGGATTACAGATTATAATCCAGATGTAGCTTCTCTTACTCCAGCAGCTGGTACATATAACTATGCAGTAGAAAATGGAGAGGTTCACCGCTACGAAGGTGCAATATGGCAAAGTGGTGGAGCATACGAAAATAAGTTCATTATGGATAGAAATATTGGCGCAAGGGACACACAGTGCGCTGAAGACTACGGTGCTGGTAGCTTGTATTATCAATATGGAAGAAAAGAGCCATTCCCAGGTAAAGCAGCGCAATATCAAAATGGAAACTCAGCATCAGCAACAAGAGGTGGGAATGTAGACTTTGTAGGTTTAATACAGGCCCCAACAACTATATTTTTTGGTATCGGTAATAATATGACGAATGAGGCGATTGAAAACGATATAAATGTTATGTGGAATGATAAGAATTCTACAAAAAATGCCTACATAAAGAGTATTTTCGATCCATCTCCACTAGGCTGGATGGTACCGGTAGATGGAACCTGGAGCGACTTTAATACTACAACTTTCCCAACAGCAGATAATGGAAGAACTTACTCTGCAGCAAACGCTTTCTATCCGGCAACTGGAACGTATAGCTTCCAAGACGGCAAGTTAGGAAGTGGTGGGCAATTAGGAACAGCTTGGTCTGCAACCATATTCCAAAATAAAATTATGGCTATGGGGATAACCTTTAATGCAACGAGTGTTACAGTTCAAGGCCCAGCAGCAAGTGGGCGTAATGGAGCATGTACAATTCGTGCTATTCAAGAATAAATTTATTAAGAATGTGTTACTTCTAGCCAACTTTTAAAAGCTAGCTAGGAGTAGCACAAAATAATTAACGGTATAATGAAAAAAACATATTTATTATTAACTTTTGTACTGCTCTCATTATTGTCGTGCAAAAAAGATCAAGGAACTCAAGAGAATGGAGAACCAGCAGTTATCAACGTATTTTCTGGAACTTCATTTGAGTTAGAGGGGTATAACCAAGAAGCGGTAATTAATTTTTTATCCAATAAAGAGTGGAAGGCAGAAGTTACAAAAGGAAGTGAGTGGTGCTCAATTACTCCAACTTACGGAGATGCTGGAGAAAACCACTCAATCATTATTTTTATAACTGAAAATATAGACGCTGTGCGTAATGCTGAGATAACAATTACAGCAGGTGATGACAATACAAGTGAAGTTATTACTATTTCTCAGAACCCTATTCCAGCGGATCCTATAATAGAGTTTAAAGATGCTAAATTTAAGGCTGCATTACTAGACAAGAGCAGGAGTCATATTCCAGGCAATATAGATGAAAATGGAGATGGCGAGATAAGTATGTCAGAAGCAGCTCTAGTTTCTAAAATAGATGTTGACAATGAAACTTCAAACGAAAAAATAAATTCAGTGGATGAACTTAAGTATTTTGTTAAGCTAGAAGAGCTAAGCTGCGGCAATAACGAAATCGCAGAACTTGACATTTCACAAAATTACTCGCTCACGATCCTTGCTTGTTTCAATAATATGATAACTAAGCTCGATGTCAAAGAGAATCTATCCCTAGCACTTATTTCGTGCTATAGCAATCAATTAAGTTCACTAGATGTTTCGAACAACACCATGTTGACTATGCTAATCTGTTCAGATAATAAACTCAGAGAAATAAATATAGGCACATTACCACTAATTGCTTTATATTGTGATGATAATGAACTTACCTCACTTGATCTTAGCGGACTTCCAGCGCTTATTAATCTTATTTGCCATAATAATTATCTTAGAGACATAGATGTGTCTAGTAATACTATTCTAAATGTATTGCACTGCCAAGAAAATGAACTCACTTCTTTAGATGTATCTGCAAATATAGAACTTGTGGAATTAGCGTGCTGTCAGAATAATCTGACTTCGTTAGATGTTTCGATGCTTTCAAAATTTCCGAAAGAAAAATTACTCTGTGGAGCACAAGTAAATGGTGCTACAATTGATGTGACTATGACAAGTGCACAAAATGATCTTCCGATACTAGCAAGTGGAGACTTAGCAAAATATAATACAAATGTGAATGTTCTAATAAAGAATTAGTCACCTATATCTACTAGGAAACACTTTATTATTTATATTCCTACAGAAGTCTGGTAGTCCAAATGACAAAAGAGCGACCATATTTGGTCGCTCTTTTGTATATATATTACACGGGTGTGTTAGTTAGCCCAGTAACCAGTTAAATAGATAACCCAAAGATATTATGGAAATAGTAACTGTGCCGAAGAAGATAGCGATTAGTTTCCAGGTCATTACCTTTTTAAGGAGAGTAGCTTCAGGTAGGGACAGTCCTACAACACCCATCATAAAGGCGATAGCTGTTCCTAGTGGAACTCCCTTTGCGACGAATACTTGAATTACAGGAACGATACCCGCAGCATTAGCATACATTGGTACAGCTAGAATTACAGCTAGAGGTACGCTATACCACTTGTCCGCTGAAAGATACTCTGTGAAGAAATTCTCTGGAACATAGCCGTGTATAGCAGCTCCGATACCGATTCCGATAACGATATATAGGAATACACCCTTAACGATTCCCCACGAATCTTTGATAATAGAAGGTAGACGTTCAAAGAATGACTTCTTTTCAGCCTCCCATTCTACACGTTCCACCTCAGCATTAGCTTGCAGCTGCTGTACCCAAGGGCTAAGGTATTTTTCTAACTTGAAACGACCTAATATTGCACCTCCGATAGTACCTAACAGAATACCTGATATCGCATAAATAAGGGTAGCCTCCCATCCAAATGCTCCTAGGAACATCGCGACCGCTACCTCATTAACAAGAGGAGAGGTGATAAGGAATGCTAGAGTTACACCTAATGGGATACCTCCCTTCACAAAACCGATGAATAGTGGGATAGATGAACAGCTACAAAATGGAGTAATAGCACCGAATAGTGCAGCTAGTAAATATTGGAACCCAAATAATTTCTTATTTGTTAGGAAGTTACGAAGCCTATCGATAGGGAAGTAGGCATTGATTATTCCCATTATCGAACTGATTAAGAATAGTAAGATTACTATCTTAATAGTATCGTAAAAGAAGAAGTTAACAGCGGCACCAAAATGGCTTGTAGCTGCTAAGCCAAATATGTCATAGACTAACCAGTCTGCGAATTTTTGTATCATATAGCTTTCTTTATTTAGCTAATTTAGTAGTTATTTCAGCCTTTAGAAGATCTTGATATTTACCAGGATCACTACTTGCATACATAAATCCAGGCTCAGTCAGATTTGCTGTCGTTACTTTACCATCAACCCACTTATTTATTAGTACTGAAGACCAAGTTATCTCGAATTTATCAGCTATAGGTTCTCCCTCTTTTGTTGAGATGTCAATTATTTTAAATGATAATTCTCCATTTTCTATTTCCTTAGAGAAATTTTCAGTGATTACTTCCTTAGTTAATGCTTCGATAAGGTTACAAGTATAGCAACGATTTTTTGCGTGGAAGTATAACACCTCTACTCCGTCTTTTTGTATTACCGCTTTAGTGCTCTTTTCTTTCTTTCCACCGAAGTTACAGCTACTAAATAGTGTTAATGCTAGTGTTAAAGTCGTTAGTGCTAGTGTAAAAGTTTTTAAATGTTTCATGGTATTTTTTGTTTGTAGTTCGCAAAACAGCGAACAATATTTATAAATTTTTTTAGTTTTTATTTACATCCACATTTAGATAGATCGGCACTAGCAAAAAGATCTTTAAATAGATTTTGTGCTAATTGCCAATTTTCCTTATTAATACAGTATTTTACTTTTGGGTAGATAATTTCACCTTGAATTAAACCTGCGTCCTTTAGCTCTGATAAGTGCTGAGATACCGTAGCCTTAGAAATAGGAAGTACATCTTGAATATCACCAAAGAAACAGTTGTTCTGTGATGCTAGGAACTGGATTATAGCTATACGTGCAGGATGACCAAGGGCCTTGCCGTATCTTGCTATTAGTTCTTCTTGGTTACTATATCTACTTTCCATATTATAAAGATGTCTATTTTATCGTTCGCAAATCTACGAACAATAAAATAGACTACCAAATTTTTTAATACTTTTTTGTTTAACCGAAGTCGTCAAACATCACATTCTCTGCTGGGACTCCGAGGCTATCTGCCATAGACATCACTGAATCGGTCATAACCTGTGGTCCACAGATATAGAATTCGATGTCCTCAGGGTTAGGGTGGTCCTTTAAATAGCTATTATAAACGACATCATGAATAAATCCTGTTTCACCTTGCCAGTTATCTTCTGGCTTTGGCTCTGACAGAGCTATGATAAACTTAAAGTTAGGAAACTCTCTTTCAAGAGCCCTAAATTCTTCCTCATAGAAGACTTCCCTAAGTGAGCGGGCTCCATAGTAGAACCTTGCAGTTCTTGTAGTCCTCTTTGTGTGGAAAAGATCAAAGATATGTGAGCGCATAGGCGCCATTCCTGCTCCTCCTCCAATAAAGATGATTTCATTTTCCGTTTCTCTCATAAAGAATTCCCCATAAGGCCCTGATATCACTATCTTATCCCCAGGTTTCTTGCTGAAAATATATGAAGAGCAAATTCCTGGATTTACAGCCTGGAAGGTTCCTTTCTCTCTATCCCACGGCGGAGTAGCTATACGGATGTTAAGCATAATGATATTGCCTTCGGCTGGGTGATTAGCCATCGAATATGCTCTATAAGTCTCCTCTGGATTCTTTGTGTTAAGGTTCCACATATTTGTAGCATCCCAGTCTGTATGGAATTCTTTTTCTATAGCTAGGTCTTTGAAGCTAATATTGTCATATTTTGGAACATCGATTTGAATATAGCCGCCAGCTTTAAAGTTTAGGCTTTCACCTTCTGGTAGCTTAACGACAAATTCCTTAATGAATGTGGCTACATTTTTATTTGAGACGACCTCGCATTCCCATTTCTTGATACTTAGAACTTCTTCAGGTACGATAAGCTCCATATCTTCCTTAATTTTTACCTGGCATCCGAGTCTCCAATTTTCACGTTTTTGTTTTCTTGTAAAAAAACCTTCTTCAGTTGGAAGGATGGATCCGCCACCAGATTCTACTTGACATTTACACATACCACACGTTCCCTTTCCTCCACAAGCAGATGGCAGATAGATCTTATTGTTAGATAACGTGTTAAGTACAGTTTCCCCAGCGTCTACTTCAAGTGACTTGTCTGAGTTAATTTTTACATTGACCTTTTTGCCAGGGGATAGTTTTGCCTTGACAAATAATAGTAATACCACTAGTACTAGAATTAGCCCTAGGAAGATAATTACTGAGTAGCCTATTATATTTAAGTCTGTTTGATTTAACATAAGTTGCTTTTTTAAAACTGAATACCCATAAAACTCATAAATGCTATTCCCATAAGTCCCACTACTATAAAGGTAATCCCTAGGCCTTTAAGCGGGCCAGGTATATGAGAATATGCTAACTTCTCTCTGATAGCTGCTAGCCCAACGATCGCTAAGAACCAGCCAATACCTGAGCCCAAGGCATAGACACTAGCTTCCGAAACGTTCGCAAAGGATTTTTCTTGCATAAATAGAGAGGCTCCTAACACAGCGCAGTTTACTGCAATAAGTGGTAGAAAGATACCTAGTGAAGAGTATAGTGCAGGCGAGAATTTCTCGATCACCATTTCTACTATCTGAACTATCGAGGCGATAACAGCTATAAAGATAATAAAGCTAAGGAAGCTTAAATCTGTATCTGCTAAACTTGGACTAATCCATGCCATAGCTCCAGGGTTTAGGAAGTATTTTCCAAGGAGGTAGTTGATAGGTAGTGTTACTAGAATAACAAATATTACAGCGATTCCTAAACCTGTCGCTGTTTTAACTGTCTTTGATACTGCCAAATAAGAACACATTCCTAGAAAGAAGGCGAATACCATATTGTCTACGAAGATAGACTTTACAAATAAGCTTAAATAATCTTGCATATTGATGTGTTTTATTTTTCAATTAATTCTTTTTGAATACTACGTTGTATCCAGATAAAAATTCCTACTAAGATTAGTGCCATAGGAGGAAGAATCACAAGGCCATTGTTTTCGTAAAAGCCTCCATTCTTGATATACCATTCCATCGGTATAATTCTATGTCCCATTAGTGTTCCTGAACCAAAGAGTTCTCTCACAAATGCGATTACTACAAGTACTATACTATATCCAAAACCATTAGCAACACCGTCAATAAATGATGGCCAAGGCTTGTTCGATAAAGAAAAGGCCTCGATACGTCCCATAATGATACAATTTGTAATAATTAGTCCAACAAACACTGATAGTTGCTTACTTACATCGTATAAAAAGGCTTTTAGTATTTGGTCAACAAGTATTACGAAAAAAGCAACCACGACCAATTGTACGATGATTCGTATTCTATTAGGGATGGTATTTCGGAGTACTGAGGCTATAAGTCCTGAGAAACCTGTAACGAAAATCACTGATAGTGACATAACGATGGCTCCCTCTAGCTTTACAGTAACTGCTAGTGCCGAGCAAATCCCAAGTACAAGTACTGTTACAGGGTTATTCTTAAATAAGGGGTTTTTATATATATCTTTATTCATCGCTCTCTATTGTTTTAGTGTCAAGAATCGCTTTGTATATTTCTAGCCAACTGTTTATAGATGTTTCTAATGCGCTGCTAGTGATGGTTCCACCAGATATGCCGTCTACTTGGTGAGGGTTTCCGACCTCTGCGCTACCTTTAGCAATATCAATACCGCAGAATAGATCTTTTTCAAAAATCTGTTTTCCGATGAATTGATCTTGAAAGATAGGAGTGGCTATTTCTGCACCTAGCCCTGGTGTTTCACCTTTGTGCTGAAACTTTGTTCCATAAATCGTATTGCCGTCTTCCTCTAGTGATAAATATCCCCAGATTGGACCCCAAAGTCCAGCTCCGTAAAGTGATAGAACTTTCAATTCTGAACCATTATCAAGAGTACAGATGTATACAGGAAGAGTAAGCTCTGCTTTATCAGCGCCTAGTCGCATCAGATCGTATTGCTTTTTAAGCTCTAAATTAAATGCGTCTCCTTGGATTTTACTACCCTTATAGTCTACAAGGTAGGAGTCTGTTATATATTTATTATACCTTTCTTCTACAAATTTAACTTTGTCATCAGCCTGCTCCATACCATCTGTAAGCCTTAAAGCAGATAGAATATTGATCTTTTTTTCGATCTCTATATTTTTCTCCTGTCTATCTTTTAGGGAGGTAGAGATAAACGCAAGCGTTGCTGCCACTACTACGACGAGGATAACAGCGTATAGTATAGTATAGGTATTACTGTTTGTATTTATTTTCATTCGTCTATTTTTTACGCATTAATTATTTTTTACTCTCTTAAGTCTGCGATTTATGTTGTTCTGAACCACATAGTGATCTATAAGAGGCGCAAAGGTGTTCATTAGCAGGATGGCAAGCATCATACCCTCAGGATATCCTGGATTGAAGAGTCTTATTATAATCGCGATAGCACCGATTAGAAAACCGTATATCCATTTTCCGCTTTCTGTTTGCGCAGAGCTAACAGGGTCCGTCGCCATAAAGACTGCACCGAATGCAAAGCCCCCCATCGCAAGGTGGTGCCAAACTGGTATTGCAGCGTAGCTGCCTTCTACAGCTAAAGAGTTTGCTAGTAAACCTACCGCGACAGCTCCTATTACGGTTGAGAGCATGATTTTATAACTAGCTACTCCAGTGAATAGTAGTATTATAGCACCGAGTGCAATAGCGATAACTGATGTTTCCCCCACAGAGCCAGGGATGAGTCCTATTACTAGGTCAAGCAGTGAATGAGATGTAGATCCGTTCGCTGCGGCTTCTGCAAGTGGTGTTGCTCCAGAGAAGCCATCTATAGTGCCCCCTTGGGCAATATCGGCTACCCATACTTTATCTCCAGATAGGTGACTTGGGTAGGCGAAGAAAAGGAAGGCCCTTGCTATTAAGGCTGGATTCCAGATATTCATTCCGGTGCCGCCGAAAACCTCTTTCCCTATGATTACAGCAAATGCAACGGCAAGTGCTAGCATCCATAGTGGTGTGTCAACAGGTACTATTAGAGGAATGAGCATTCCAGTTACAAGATAACCTTCGTTTATTTCGTGCCCTTTAATTTGCGCACTAATAAACTCGATTCCAAGACCTACAATGTAGGATACAAGGTAAAGAGGAAGTACTTTTAGTATTCCAAATAGCATTAATTCCCAGAAAGACTCTGAAGTGCCAAATGCAAGGCTGTGTTGATATCCGATGTTGTATATTCCAAAAAGCAGAGACGGTACCAAAGCTAGAACTACGATAATCATCACTCTTTTAAGGTCTACACAGTCTCTTATATGCGAGCCTTTAGCGGTGGTCGTATTTGGTACAAATAGGAAAGATTCAAATCCTTCGAATGTGGAATATAGCATACTTAATTTTCCGCCTTTGGAAAATGTTGGCTTTATTTGATCAATTAATTTTCTTAGTCCCATAATCGTAGTATTATTCCAGTTCTTTAATCATTAAATCTATCCCCTTTGACACTATACTCTGTATCTCTATCTTAGACGGACAGATGTATTCGCATAGGGCTACATCTTCTTCTATGACCTCGTAGATGCCTAGCTTTTCCATCATATCAATATTTTCTGCGATGATAGATTTGAATAAATAGGTAGGTAGGATATCCATAGGAAGAACTTTACTGTATGCATCGTTAAATACAAATGCTCTCTCTCCGCCATTTAGATTTGAGTCAACATTGTATTTTTTCTTTGGAAATAGCCAAGAGAAGTAGCTGCGTGATGCGCTGAATTTCTTAGGTCTAAATGGTTTTGCCCATCCAAACAATTCATAGTAATTACCTTCTGTAATAAGAGTTATTTGATTGTCAAAAAAGCCTAAGAAGCCATCTTGCTGAACCCTAGTTCCTGTAAGTATATTTCCACTGATATATCTGATTGGACAGTTGTCGTGTAATTTGTCATAATCAGAGCCGATGTGTGATGATATGCTGTCAAGGCATATTCCAGAAATAGTCTTGAAGTAGCAAGGTTTACTGACACGAGGTCCACAAAGGGCTATAGTACAGCTCATATCGTAAATTTGCTGATTAAATAATTTCCCTATAGCTGCTAAATGTTGAGGCTTTATAGTCCAGACTACTTCCCCCTTATTAATTGGGTTAATGTGGTGAATTTGTATTCCTACATTTCCTGCAGGGTGAGGACCGCTAAATCTATGAATGTTAACATTTTTTAAGTCATTGAAAATAGATGCGTTAAGCTGCCTAGATTCTAGTCCAATATTAAAGGGTACGTCGAAAATCTTCTTAAGTGCATTTATTCCTGTTTGAATATTCTCTTTCTCCTCACTCAAGGTTAGATCTAAATCTGGAGCAAGCGGGGAAGAATCAAAGAATGATGCAAAAATAGCTTTTGGACTACTATCTATTTTTGGAACTATACCAAATGGGCGCTCTTTGATGCATGCCCATAGTCCACTTTCTATAAGTGCTAGTTTTATCTCCTCACTGCTCATTTTCTCTAAAGAAGATGTGTTGAATTTAAGATATTCAAGAGTACTGTCAGCCTTAATAATGATAGCTTCTAGTTTTCGCTTTTCTCCCCTAATAATAGCCTCAATCGTGCCGCTTACAGGTGAGCAAAACACTATTTGAGGATTATTTTTGTCGTGAAAAATCGCAGACCCAACCAAAACACGTTCACCTTCAGCGATACTTAGTCTTGGAATTATCCCTCGAAAGTCGCCAGGTTTTACTGCGTAATATTTCGAATTAATCTGCTGACTGATAACAGGTTCAGAAGATCCGTTTATCGGAATATTTAAGCCTTTTTTTATTTTATAATTTGATGCCATACTAAGTATTTATCTTTAAGCCACAAATATATAATTTAATTTGTAGATTTGCAGACTTAATGAGAATGAAAATGGCAGTTGATTTATCAAAATTAAATAAAGCTCAGCGTGAGTCGGTAGAATGTATAGAGGGCGCCTCCTTAATTATGGCAGGTGCAGGGTCAGGTAAAACTAGGGTTTTAACTTATAAAATAGCATATTTATTGGATTCTGGGATAGCTCCAGAGTCCATTTTAGCTTTAACTTTTACTAATAAAGCAGCGAAGGAGATGAATGAGAGAATCTCCTCAGTAGTGGGTCTTCAAAAGGCAAGAAAACTGATGATGGGTACATTTCACTCAGTTTTTAGTCGCTTTCTTAGGGAGTATGCTGAACTTATAGGATTTCCTAAAAGTTATACAATTTATGATGCCTCAGATGCAAGAAGTGCTATTAAGGCATGTATTAAAGAGTTAGAGCTAGATGAGAAAATGTATTCGCCTAAGGATGTCGCAAGTAGGATATCATTAGCAAAAAATAATTTAGTAAGGGCGAGTGTTTACGCCTCTTCTCCCTTAGTTGATGCAGATAAATCAGCAAGAAAGCCAAGAATATGTGATATATATGCCTTATATGAGAAAAAAAATCTAGCTGCAGGAGTAATGGACTTTGATGATATTCTATTATATATGAATGTTCTACTGCGGGATCATCCAGAGGTGGGAGATATTCTTGCGACTCGATTTAAATATATCTTGGTGGATGAGTATCAGGATACTAATATGTCTCAGTACTTGATAATAAAAAGGATAGCCTCAAAAAATGGCAATATTTCAGTAGTAGGAGACGACTCTCAGAGTATTTACGGATTTAGAGGAGCGAGAGTTCAAAATATTCTAAACTTTAAGAAGGATTTTCCAAATGCAAAAGAGTTTAAGTTAGAACAAAATTACCGCTCTACACAAACGATAGTAAATGCTGCAAACTCAGTTATAGTGAAAAATACCAATCGCTTAAAAAAGGAATGTTATTCACAGCAGGCCATAGGTGAGAAAATAGAACTATATCAGGCTTTCAATGAACAAGATGAGGCTAATGCAGTAGCTGCTTCTATTATTAAGAAGGTACATGCTAGTCAACAAAGTTATGACGACTTTGCGATCTTATATAGAACAAATACTCAGTCCAGAGCTATCGAGGATGCACTTAGAAAGAGAAATCTTCCTTATAAGATTTATAAAGGTCATGCCTTTTATGAGAGAGCAGAAATAAAAGATATATTAGCCTACTTGAGGTTAATTCTGAATCATAAGGATGATGAAGCTCTTAAGCGAATAATCAACGTTCCTGTTAGAGGTATTGGAACTACAACAAAAAACGCACTTATTGCGGCAGCAACAAATAAATCTCTATCGATATGGGAAGCTGTAATGACCTTGAGTCCGCAGGAACTTGGGATTAAACAGGCAGTGCTAGATAGAGTGCAGGCTTTTACTAGCTTATTAGAAGGCATAAAAAGTAAATTAGAAACGGAAAATGCCTACAATATAGCTCTTGAGGCCGTTAATGCTACAGGCTATCTGCATCATTTGAGTGCGGAAGGAAAAATAGAATCTCTAACAAAAGAGGAAAATATTAAGGAATTATTAGATAGTATAAGTGTCTTTATAGAGGAGCGTGAGGTCGAAGAGAAGGAATTAGGGAATGATACCCCTTTTATTTCTCTGTCCCAGTATATGGAGAATGTCGCATTATTGACTGATATGGATGCTGAAAATCAGGAGTCAGATGATAAAAATAAGATAAAATTGATGACGATTCACTCCTCGAAGGGACTTGAGTTTGCGCATACATATATAATAGGAGTAGAGGAAAATATTTTTCCGTCTATGGCGTCAAATACTACACCAGAGCAAATAGAGGAGGAGAGAAGATTATTTTATGTAGCCCTTACCAGGGCAATGACAACTGTGTATCTTTCGTGCACCCGTTCTAGGTTTAGGTTTGGATCCTATGTAAATTACCCGCCTAGTAGATTCTTAAAGGAGATAGATCCTCAGTATTTATCAACTACCCTTTTTGATTCTCTTGCTACACCTCAGAATGCACCTCAAGCCTCGAATCAATATTCGTCGCAGTCTTCGCGTTTTGCATCGAATCGTTCAAATAATAGTTTCAACCAGTATCAAAGTAGGACATCTAATCCCAAGGCGACTCCAAATTCGGTATTAACTCCTACTCCAAGACCAAGACCAGTTACACACACACATAGTGTAAGTGCTAACTTTGTTGAATCACCTATTGGGGATCTGGCAGTAGGGCAGAAAGTAGAGCATTCGAAATTTGGCTTTGGGACGATAATGGAATTAGTCGATGAAAATCAAAATTCAAAAGCAGTAATCGAGTTTGATCAGTCAGGAAAAAGGGTACTATTGTTAAAGTTCGCTAAACTAAGGATAGTGTAGTTTACTCGTATCTAAGCGCTTCTATCGGATCAAGAAGAGCTGCTCTTCTTGCAGGTAGGAAACCAGAAGTGATGCTGACAAATAAGCAAACAGCGACGGATACTAGTAGCCATGGCCAAGGAATAATGAAGGTAGATTCCATACTCATACCTACTACATTTCCTATAATGATACCTAGTATAGTGCCAAAAACACACCCAAACTGTCCAATGATGATAGATTCTAGAAAAAATTGTTCTTTGATAGTTCTTGAGTTTGCTCCTATCGCTTTTCTTAGTCCTATTTCGCGAGTTCTTTCTTTAATAGACACAAGCATAATGTTCATTAGACCTATTGATGCGCCCAATAGCGTTATGAACCCTATGGCGGCAGCAGCTAAACTCACGCCTTTAATCATAGATTCTGATTCACTGATAAGTTGAGCGTTTGTTCGTATTCTAAAATCACTAATGTCACTTGGTGTAAGTCTTCTGCACTTACGCATTACGCTTTCAGCTTCATTGATAGCTGTTTCCGAGTCAACTGTAATGTGTGGAGATATATTAATGGTCATAGATGAACTTTCATTAATGTATCTTTTCTTTGCTGTACTAAGAGGAATGATAATGGAATTATTGATATTGTTAGAACCATAGCTACTTCCTACATTATCAAGGCTTCCAATAATTTTATACCCAACTCCTGATACTGTGATTACTTTAGAAGTAGGGTCTAACTCATTGAAAAGCTCTTGACTTACAGAATATCCTATTATACATACATTTGAGCTTAATGATTCATCCAAATCTGAAATATTTCTTCCGTATTTAATCTTAGCATTCTCCTTTTGGATAAAGTATTGGTCTGAGGCTATAAAATTTGCATTTGACATTTCTTTGTCCGAGGATGATGATTTTACAGCAGAGTTTATAGGAAGAGATGTAAAAATGCAGACATCAGAATTAATAGTGTAGTGATTTTTAAATGCCATTACCTGAGAATAGCTTAAGTTTATTTTGTTTTGGGTTCTGTTCTCAGAAAAATCTGCACGTGATGGCATAATCACAAATGAACTACTACCCATCTGGCTTAAAGAACTTTGAAGTTCAGCCTTGATAGCCTCTGTGGCTGTAATACTTCCCATAAGGGACATAATTCCTATAGCTATTATGCCGACTGTTAAGGTAGATCTAAGTTTGTTTTCTTTAATTGAATTTAGCGCGACTTTGAAGTTCTCAATGAATAAGTTGCTCGCTTTCTTTGTTTTCTTTCTCTCCATATCTTCTTATATATTCACAAATTAATCTGTAAATTTAGGAAATTTCTTGATAATAACTACCTTTGCGCAAATTATTTTAATAAAAAGTTAATGAGAACAAGAATTACAAGAGGTCCTGTTAGTAGTGACACGGCCGAAAGACAGAGCGAAAGACGCTCTACAATTAGAAAACCCGAGATGGGCGACAGACCAAGAAGAAGCTTTAGCGACAGAGATGGTGACAGACCAAGAAGAAGCTTTAGCGACAGAGATGGTGACAGACCAAGAAAAAGCTTTAGTGACAGAGATGGCGACAGACCAAGAAGAAGCTTTAGCGACAGAGATGGCGACAGACCAAGAAGAAGCT
>CAYJFD010000027.1:0-10094 GCA_964369605.1 uncultured Muribaculaceae bacterium
GAACTTTGGATCAGGAAGTAGAATCCTCTTTTTAGGCTTCGATTTTCTCATTTCTTTTTAAATCTCTTAAATTTTGTTTAATTAAATAAATTACTTCTTCTTAGCTGCTTTTGGTCTCTTAGCTCCGTATAGAGAACGACTTTGAGTACGTCCATCTACACCAGCTGTATCCAATGCGCCTCTAAGGATGTGGTAACGAACACCAGGAAGGTCTTTCACACGACCACCACGTACTAATACGATTGAGTGCTCTTGTAAGTTGTGGCCTTCTCCTGGGATGTATGCGTTGACCTCTTTTTGATTTGTTAACCTAACACGAGCTACTTTACGCATAGCTGAGTTTGGCTTCTTAGGAGTTGTAGTGTAAACACGTACACATACTCCTCTTCTTTGAGGACAAGCATCCAACGCGCGAGACTTACTTTTCTCTACGATAACCTCGCGTCCTTTACGAACTAACTGTTGAATTGTTGGCATAATTAATTGTTAATCTTTACTTTATACTAAATTCCGCATATTTTGCGGGGCTGCAAAGATACACATTTTTCTCTATCATCCAACACTATACGAAAAAAAACTAGTATTTTTTTAGAGCATCTTTCCTCAGACTAAAAATTTTAACCGACTATATGCGTTTAAACAGCTCTACTCCCAATAAAGACTTAAACCAACTAAAATTACTACACTTAAGCAACAAAATTAAAAACCTGCAAGATCAAGAAATACAGTTGGAAGCAATAATAAAAATCCTAAAACTATAAGCACTAAAATAAATCTCCAAATCCACTTTACCCAGACACTATAAGGCACACGAGCTAAGCCTAAAGCCGCCATCAACACACCTGAAGTAGGAGTAATCATATTAGTGAAGCCATCACCAAACTGAAATGCCAAAATTGTCGCCTGCCTAGATAAGCCTATTATATCTGCAAAAGGCGCCATTATAGGGATAGTTATAGCAGCTTTAGCAGTCGCAGAAGGTATTACTATATTTATAAGTGTCTGTATTCCATACATTAAAGCAAGAGAAGCACTTTGTGATGCGCTACCTAAAGCAGAAGCCATAGAATGTAACATCGTGTCGATGATTCGTCCCTCCTTTAAAATGATTATGATTCCTGCCGCCAATCCGACGATCACTGCTGCCGACAACATATCCTTCGCCCCATTCAAAAATTCTTTCACTAAATTATTAGGAGAATAGCCTACGGCAATACCACTCAGCACTCCCAGAGCCAAGAACAAGGCTGAAAGTTCTGCAATATACCAGGAGAAAGCCAGTACACCTATCACCAAGAATACTATAGTAAAGGCCAAAAGGTTCAATATAAAGAAATGAACGGACTTTCGCAATGTCAGAATCGAAGCTACTATAAAAAGTCCACTTGCCATAGGTAGTAAATAAGGGCAATAATACTTTGTGTCGCCTATGTTTATAAAAGTATTCTCTGAAAAGCCGATCGTAAAAGCTATCATCACTACTGCTGCGATACCAAAGGCCCACCAAGATGAACGATTTCTATACTGCTCAGGATGAGCAGAAGAGTCCGAAACTCTTTCTCTCCAATAAGCATCTGCCTTATACATAGGGGAAGAAGTCGGATTATTTTTCACCTTCCTTGCATAAAGTAATATAAAAATGATCATTATGACATTAAGGACAGTCCAGCACAACAAGCGGTAAGGCATTCCTGAAAAGAGTGGGAGCCCCGCAATATCCTGAGCTACTCCGATGGTGAATGGATTTAAGAAAGCACCCGCAAAACCTACGTGGGCTGCCACATACACCAAACATACGCCTACTATAGAATCATAGCCCATCGATATTGCCAAAGGCACTATAACTATAACAAAGGCTATCGCCTCTTCACTCATTCCAAACACTGCCCCAAACGTAGAAAAGAGCAGTATGATCAAAATAAGCACTAGGTTATTTACGCCTATTTTCTTCAGTAAGATGTTGGTTTCCAAGCGCTCTATCTTTTTCAAAAAAGAGCAAATTCCTATATCTATCGCTTTTGACGAATTTACAATCCAAAATGCACCACCTATAATCAGAATAAAAATAATAATCCCTGCCTGTGAGGTAAAGCCCTTATACAGCGCTGTCATTATTTGCCAACTTTGAGGATTTGAATCTACGGATCTAAACTCCATCGCTGTAGAGGAAGCAGTTGCGGCAATATCTTCAGCTAAAAGCTCTGAACCTTCGACTATAGGACTAGCCACCTCAACATACTCTCCGCCAGGAACTAACCATGTAGCGATGGCTGCTAATAATATCACAGCACTTATTATCACATAAGTATTCGGAAATTCTCTTTTCTTTTTCAACATCTTGATCATTTTAGAGTGCAAATATAACATAATAATTAACTCGTGGGAAGCTAAAATAAGTTCTAAAGCGCTGGGACAGAAAAATGGAGAATGAATAAGCGGCGGCAAATGTAAAATTTTGAGGGATTGTTAAATACAGGTATTTTGTTTATCTTTGCAGTTTGTAGGAAAATATATAAATAATAAAAGCATATGACACCAAAATCACAAGAGTATATCCAGCTAGAAGACAAGCATGGAGCTCACAACTATCATCCTCTTCCTGTAGTTCTTTCAGAAGGCAAAGGAATCTTTGTTTGGGATGTAGACGGAAAGAGATATTTTGATTTTCTTTCTGCATATTCAGCTGTTAATCAAGGGCACTGTCACCCAAAAATAGTTGAAGCACTTTGCTCTCAGGCTCAGAAATTATGTTTGACTTCTAGAGCATTCTACAACGACTGTCTTGGTCCTTACGAAAAATTCATCACTGAATTCTTTGGTTATGACAAGGTTCTTCCGATGAACTCTGGAGCAGAAGCTGTAGAAACTGCATTAAAACTTGCTCGTAGATGGGGTTATGTAAGAAAGGGTATTCCTGAAAATCAAGCACATATCGTAACTTGCGAAGGTAACTTCCACGGTAGAACTGTGACCATAGTTTCTGCTTCAACAGATCCAGATAGCTACTCTCAGTTTGGTCCATTTACACCTGGTTTCCTTACTATTCCTTACAACGACGCTGATGCTCTTGAAGCTATGCTTGAAGAAAAAGCTGATCAGATCGCTGCACTTATGCTAGAACCTATTCAGGGAGAGGCTGGTGTATTCGTTCCAGATGAGGATTATTTAAAGAGATGTTATGATTTATGTAAAAAGCACAATGTCCTTTTTATAGCTGACGAGGTTCAAACCGGTATAGCACGTACAGGAAAAATGTTATGTATAGAGCACGCAGGAGTACGTCCTGATATCGTAATATTAGGTAAGGCACTCTCTGGAGGTTCACTTCCAGTTTCTGCTGTTCTTGCAGATGATGATATAATGCTAACAATCAAGCCAGGCGAACACGGATCTACATTCGGAGGTTTCCCTCTTGCTTGTAAAGTAGCAGTTGCTGCTCTTGAAGTAGTTAAAGAAGAAAATCTAGTAGAAAACGCAGAGCGTCTTGGTAAAATATTCAGAGAAGAGGTTCAAAAGATCAACTCTCCATTCTTTAAGTATGTTAGAGGTAAAGGCCTACTTAATGCTATCGTAACTGAGCCACAAAGAGGCCTAGAGGCATGGGATATCTGTGTAAAAATGGCAGAACTAGGACTTATCGCCAAACCAACTCATAGACATATTATTCGTTTTGCTCCACCATTAGTTATTACAGAAGAACAATTAATGGAAGCTATCGCTATCATTAAAGAGGCATTTGAAACTATCTAATATGTTGCAGACGACTTCTAAAATATTTATGGTAAAGCCTGTAAAATTTGGCTTTAACCCTGAGACGGCTAAAAACAATTCCTTTATGAAAAAAGGGCATGAAGAGGGGGCACAAGAAAATGCGCTAAGAGAATTTATGGCATTTACTACTCTTCTTAAAGCTAATGGTATAGACGTAGTTATCGCTGAAGATACTGAATTACCTCACACTCCTGATTCAATATTTCCAAATAATTGGTTCTCAACGCATAATGATGGAACATTTGTTCTTTACCCTATGTATGCTGAAAACAGACGAAAGGAGAGAAAGAGTGAATTTATAGATGCCATCAGATCAAACTACGAAATAAAAAGGATCATTGACCTTACTTACTGGGAAGCAGACAACCTATATCTTGAAGGTACTGGAAGTATGATTTTTGACAGAGTAAATAAAGTGGCCTATGCTTGTAGATCTGAAAGAAGTTCAGACCAAGTAATGGCTGATTTTTGCAAGAAGACAGGTTTCACCTCAGTAATGTTCAATGCAGCTGACGGAAATGGTAACGAAATTTATCACACTAACGTTATGATGTGTATGGGATCTAAATTCGCTATTATCTGCCTTGATGCTATCACAGATACTGAGGAAGAAAAGGAACAAGGCATCTCAGCAAGGGAAAGAGTATGCGACAGTCTCAGAGCTGCTGGCAAAGAAATAGTAGATATCTCTATTGAGCAGATGAATAACTTCGCTGGAAATATGCTTGAAGTTAATAATAAAGAAGGTGACAAATTTCTTGTCATGTCAGCAACAGCTCGTAAAAGTTTGACAAATGAACAAGCAAACCTTTTTAACTCATACTACCGCCGCATCTTATCACCTCAGCTAGACTTCATCGAAAATAACGGAGGAGGCTCAGCTAGATGTATGATGGGAGAGATAATGGCCTACGAATAATATTTGAACACATAACGAGGTTCACCTAACTCAAAATAATCTTAATAGGGTAGATACTTAGCGCTAAGTATCTACCCTATTTTATTTAATTATATTTCATTGTCGTCCAATATAACTTATTTCATGGCCCCTATGCAAAGTTCTATATATTACTGAAAATCAACACTTCCTCCTATCTCACAAGATATGGCATTAGAAGAATAAAATTCTGACCCATAACTCTTTAGCACATAAACCAAAACTTTCATATTCTCTATTTTCCACAGAGAATCTACAGCTACACTAAAGTTTGTTTGTTTCGTAGTAATAGATAATTCGTCTCCCAAATGGTCAGTAAACATATAACGAAGGACATCATCATAAATCCCATCCTTAGATCCTATACCTGGAAGTTCAATACCATCTTCTAATAGAGCACACACCACCTTATAGTCGCCATCTTCATTAAATTCTGTTTTGACGCTTATATTAATATTTGAATCCTCCACTTTAGAGTCTATAGCGATTCCCACATTTGCTGGATAATCATTCAATGAGGTCTCTATCGCATTTCCTAGAGTTGAGATATCGCTAATACTAAAAACATCACGATAATCCATTATACCTGCTGGAAGGGAAACTACTCCTAGAGAATTTTGGATACTCCTTCCTTTCTCTATTTCAAGTATATCCCCCGAGTGAATTGCCATATATTCTACATCATTCGGGTACTCATCTTTCAGAATATTAAGAAGATCTGTCATATCTGGACAAAACTTACACCAGGTTCCAGTGAACTTTACCACGATAGCCTTTTTATGAAATTTATTTTCACTTAGCGTGATTCCCTTAGTAGGAATATCAAGTTGATGGAGTTTAGAGAACTCACCTTCTTCATTAAAAGACTGTGCATCTATAGTATAGGCAGTACTGTGCTTTAATTCGGAAATAATAATAAGCTCATTTTTCGGATCATTTGTCATTATAAACTCTTCCTCACTAGCTTCACCCTTTGTAGATACTCTATATTCCATACCTACTGCATTCCTAGAAGAGAGAGAAAAACTAATACTATTTTCCGTACTTCCCACTAAAGCTATCTCTATTTCTGGCGTTAGGGGAGGTGTAGGAGGTGTAACTCCTCCTACATTATTCTCTCCCTTCTCACAACTATAAACGACTAATAAAAAAACAGCGAATACTATTGCGAAGCAAATATTTACTTTTTTAAGCATATCACAAACTTTTATCTTCCTCCTCCAATTCCGGATCCACCTTCACCTATCCATTTTTCATTTAGAACATCACTGGCAGTCGGATTATATCCATTGTGCATAACGTAAAGCTTCTTATAAACATTTACGTACTTTTGGAATAGATCTCCAACCGCTGTATAATTCTTTAATTTTGGATTTGAAGCAATATTAATCTTATCTGGACTTTCTGACTCTACACTTACAATATTCTCCAATCCTGTCAAATCTACTATTTCACGGCAATCTACTACATCTATTCCTCCTGCGACAACCATTTCCAGGCTTTGAAGACCATCTAAGTTTGTAATCTTATGTAACTGTGTTATAGTCAAGTAACCCACATCTGTAAGAGAAGTAAATTTAGGGAGTTTTTCTAAGTTATCCATTCTAGCTATTAGCAAACGTCCAAATATCATCTCTATATCCTTAATCGCAGATATATCTGAGGCTTTTAACCAATCAATAGTTAAACTACCTGCCCTCCTTAAATTCTTTATAGCATCTATATTCTCTAACGCTGGAAGACCTCCTAAGAAAAACATCCCCTCACAGTTCACTAATGGTTCTAGCGCTGATATATCTGTAAGAGTAAGCATTTCCTCGATCGTTACTCCCAGCATATCTGACTTTATAGGGAGACCTTTTAAGGAAGTCACCATAGGAAAACCTCGAACCTTTATCTGCTCGATATCTACACCCTCTAAACCCTTAAAATCTACGATATTCTCTCCTTGATAGAGATCTAATGAATAAACTTTTTTCAGCGAAGAAAAACTCTCAAGTGAAGTTATTTTATTAACATATAATTCTAGTTTTCCGGCAACTGTTTCTACAGCAAAACCGTCTAATGAGTTTAACTCGGCTGACCAAATATTAAGATTATTTACCTGTTTTAAATTACTTAATCCGCGAAGATCTTTATAAGCTCCGCCTAATATAACAACATCTCCACCAACAGAACTTAGATTAGAAAGGCTCTCTAAAGTTTGAATTTTACTAAGAAGATATAAATAGAAATCACTTCCTACACACTTTAGCATAGGTAGATTTATTTCGTTAAACGCTAAGTGTTCCGGTGGGAACAATGTATTTGGAAGCGGAGAACGGTAACCTACAATAAAGTTTTCAGCTACTATCTCTAGTGAAGGCAAGGATATACTCTCGCAGTTGAGTGACTCAAACTTAAAGTTTCCGACTCTTTTAAGATTTTCCATTATAAAATCAACCGCTCCTATCTCACTTACGATTAAATTTGTAGTTATTTCTTCTATAGAATTAAGAGGGCTCACATCTGTTATATCTTTTCCGTTTAGATAAAGACCTCCGACCTTAGTATATCCATACTTTGCTAAAGTATTTAATTCCTCTTGAGTAGATATATTAAGGACTCCTTCATACTCCACTACATTCTTATTTACCTGAACATAAATAGTATAGGTATTTACTACCGCTTCACTAACAGATTTGATATTAACTTCTACTGGAACTGTCCAATCTTGAATGGAATTTATATCCTCAACTATTTCTGCTTTTTCAGAAATCTCAAGATTTAATTGAACATCCTGATAATCAGACTCATCTAATAATGTAAAGAAAATATCTTTTTCTATGATTTCCCCTTCAATAATTCCAGAATTACCACTTATACTTGCAGAAAGAACATAAGCTTCCTCGTCTAATATTAAGTGTTCGCATTTTTCACATGCACTAAAGAATAGTGCTATGAAGATCGTGATTATTATGATATTTAGATATTGTTTCATACTTTTATAAAATTTCTTTAATTTACATTATTCGATATTTCCCTTATAACATTTTCCTTCCTTTAGATCATCCAAGCTAGGATTATACCCATTATTATTAATCAGCAGAGTAAGCGCTGATTTAGATGACAATACTTCAGAAACAGCACAAAAATCATTTAAGTTATAATTCTCACTTATAGTTATCGCACCACCTACTGTCTTAAGGTTAGATATTTCATCCAAATTTCCTATTTTAGTTCCTTTAAGAGTGAAATAGCCATTGATTTCCTCAATATTTTCTAGTCCTTTTAAAGAAGTAACCGAAGAACAAGCATGTATATCTAGATTATTATTCACTCTCGTTAACTTCTCTAAGCCTGCAAAGGACTTCAACATAGAACATGCTCCAATAGTTAAGTTATCGACCTCCTCTAAACCACGAAAGCCATTAAGATCCTGTAATCCATCTTTTCCCCAGACCATTCCGACAAAGCCTAGAGTAATCACACCTGCGCTCTTGATATTATGAAGGCCCTCAAGTGAAGCTAGATTCTGACAACCATAGATATTTAAAGCATTCAAACTCTCTACATTCTCTAATGCACTAATATCTGCTAATGCCTGATTTTCTCTAATTATTACATCTGAAACGTTCTCTAATCCTAAACCATCTAAGCTCTTAAGGGTATATGTATTAATAAGCGTAAATGTATTTTCGATAGTCTTAAGATTATCTAAACCTTTGAGACTATTCAAACTTGAACCTAAAATCGTAAGATTACTTAGAGACTCCAGTCCTTCTAAGCCCTCCAACGTTTCAGCAAATGTATCTATTTCTAATGCACCGTCGACCTTCTTCAACATTGAAAATCCATTTAAAGAATTCAAAGCTGCTCTTATAAGAAGATCCCCTTTTACCACTTCTAATTTAGGAAGATCCACATTCTCCATTCCTAAGCAGACTGTAACTCTTGTATCATCATACGTCCTTCCAATAAGAAGATTATTTATATCATGAAGATTTCTAAAGCTAAGTATTTTTAAGGAGTCATTCGATATTTCTATCGTTCCTGCACTCTCAAGATTCTCTAGTCCTCCTAGTGTTTCACCGTGGAAACCAGAAATAGAAAGAACAGAATTTATTGATTTAATAGAGTTTAGAGCCTCTAAATTATGTATCCCTATTTTTACATCTGGAAGACTATTTATCATTACAGAATAGACTTCAGTGTACTGAATATCTTTTAAAGCATCCACTTCTTCCTGAGTAGTTAGAGTTATTACCCCATCATAAATATTTGAATACTCGGATATACTAGTAGCATAACTATATTCTGTAGTCATTAAATCATTTGCTGATGTAACTGTAAAAGTTATCGATCCTGACCAGTCAGTAATCGTAGCTGGATCTGGTGAAATAGTAGCTCCATCTGACAAAAGGACATTTGCTTGTATAGTAGTACCATAATCAAAGTCATGAGGAGCATTAAAGTTAATAGTGTTAGCTTTAAGAGGTAGGTGATATTCATTCTCTCCTTGAGTTAGAGTAAAGCTAATAATTGAGCATTCATCGCCACTGAATAATGGATGTTCACATTCCTTCTGACAAGAAGTGAAAGCTAGCACTGCTAAGGTAAGTGCTAATAAAATTCTTTTTTGCATAGGCTTCATTTGTTTAATAGTTAGTTTCTGTTTCAACAAAAATACGTGATTCGATAATTTATGCTGCAAAAAAAGTATTTCACCTTTAGCAATTGCTAAAAATGTAACTTATTTCGTCACCAAAAAATAGATGAAATTTTGTAAAATTAACCTCTAGATGTCTAGTATTAGCTGATTTTTAAGATTTTCTCCCTATACTTTGCAGGAGTCATTCCTACTTGTTCCTGAAATAACTTATAGAAGGTAGTTTGAGAGTTAAAACCACTTTCTATGTGAATAGCCTTCAAAGGTGTAGTATTATTTTTATCCGAGAGTATTCTCAGAGATTCTGATATTCTGTATTGATTTATATACTGTGTTACAGTTTTTCCGGCATTTTCATTTATCACCTGTGAAAGATATGTTCTATTCGTATCAACTGCCTCTGCTAACCTTTCTCTAGTAAGGTTGAGTTCTTTATATATTTTTGAACTTTTAACATACTCCTCTAATTTAATAAATAACTCCTTATCTTTTTCTTCTGTTAATGAAGAATTATATTTTGAAGTAGATTCATTACTCTCCAGTCTTTCTTTGAGCAAGGCTATTTTTTGTTCGGTCTTGCTTTCTTTATCTATCGTATCTTTGTATTGTCGTACGATTTTTGTATACATTTTATTTTTATTAGCATACATTATAATAGTAAAAATCGTAGTTACTATAAAAACAAAGATAAGCAATAGGGCTATTTGAATCTGGTTATTTTTATTTCTTATCTCTACT